>CANQWU010000035.1 GCA_947627605.1 uncultured Clostridia bacterium | reverse complement strand
TCAAACCTCAAAGCTATTGATACTACTAGCTTTAAGGCTATTTTTTATCTCTTTTTAATGTCAAACTCAGGATATATCATTTTAGCTATATTTTATCAATAAAATTCACAAAAATTTCATAAAACTTCTACTTTCTTTTTTTATGATGTTTTCTTTAAAATAAATCATGTTATTAAAAATTTTCTTAGATAATAATTAAGGTATCAAAATATCAATATTAATATATGAATGGATTTTTTATTATTGCAAACTTCAACTATATTAAAGAAGTATCATACAGATACTTCTTTTTACATAATTTTTGGTATAAAAATCATTAGCCCTATAATTGCTGAAACAATTGCAGCAACTAAAACCGCTCCTGCTGATACATCTTTTGCAATTTTAGCTTTCTCATTTTTTTCTGGCATAGCAATATCAACTGTTGTTTCTATTGCAGTATTTACAAGTTCTAATGAAATAACAAGCCCAAATAATATAATACAAATAATCCATTCAGCCATACTTATTTTAAAATAAAATCCTGCTAAAATAACTAATAGCATTATTCCTATATGAATTTTTAAATTTCTTTCTTCTTTTAATGCAGAAATAATTCCTCTTCCTGCATAATAAAAACTATAAATTAAACTTTTTTTCTTCTTCATATTTATTTTATCCTTTCAAATTTTATTTACTTGCGTATTTTGTATCTTTTTTGTCATATTCTAAAGGGTCTAAGCCTATTCTATCTCTCATATATCCGACTATTATAGAACTTAAAACTACAAATAATATTCCTATAATTATCATTGCATATTTTATATCTGTAAAATTCAAAATTCCAGATGCTATACAAGTAATGATGGTTCTGAAAATATTATCTACAATTGTTTGCATAGAATATACTGATGGCAGTATTTCTGTTTTTATGAAATTATTCAAATATCTGCTGTATAATATTGTGTAAATTCCGTGCATTGATCTAATAACAGCAAATGAGACAACAAGTATTATAATTTGATATAAAAATGGAATCTGAATTTTTGAAACAATTCCAATTAAAATATATGTAATAGATATTATATATAATATTTTGGTTATACTAGTATTTTTATTTGCATTGTGAAAATCATTTGCTCTTCTAGATGCCATTCCTTTTGCTATCTCTAATATTGCTAAAATATATCCAATATATTGTGGCGATACTTCCATATTTTTTAATAAAGTTGTGCTATAAGTTGTAAAAGTAATCAAAATTCCCCAGATTAATCCTAGAGCTAATAATAATGCTTTTAATCTTTTTGAATTCACTCCAAATTTCACAACATTTTTTAATTGTGCTAAACTTTGTTTTAAGGTCATTTCTTGTTCTTCTTTTTTGAATTGTATCATTTGTGACGCAATGATGAATGCAATAATGCTACATAGCATACATAAAAACATTGGAATATATGGATCTATATTATATAGATATCCTGCAACAATTGTTGAAATAGCTGCAAATATGCAATATTTTGAATATGAAGTTGTATAAATTTTTCCAAATATTTTGTTTTTTTGTGTTGAATGTGGAATTGATTCTTTCAAAATTGGAGAAGTAGAAATGTTAATGAATGCAAAAGCTATTGCTGATAATATCTGGCTCCAAACAAACACTTCATAATTTTTTCCTACAATTAAAAATAATGTTGAAAACGCATTTATTAAATTTCCATAAATCAAAGCTTTTCTCGTTCCTACTTTTGATGTTATTGCAGATATCGGTAAAATAACAATAATACTACTAATTGCAAATACAGATGATAACAGCATAATATTAGCATCTGATACATTTTTTACCTGTGACAAAAATAAAACATTTATTGCATAATAAAACATCAAGTCAAAGCCAAACATCATATATAGTGGATATAGCTTCATATTTTTCTTTCTTCTTTGTGCTTCTTTTTTTTCTAAAATCTTTTGTAATTCTTCCATTATTTTTTCCTTTTATATTTTTTAATTTTTTTCTACATATGGCTTAATAATTGTTGTAAATATTATAATATATGATAATGACAGTAATAATCCTGCTAATACATCACTTGCATAATGTACACCTAAATATATTCTACTAAATCCTATTAGTATAGGTAATATAGCACATATTGTGCATAATATGTATCTTTCTTTTGGATTTTTTACTTTTTTCCAAATCAAATAGACCATTAAGCCATAAAAAGCCATACTTACCATAGAATGCCCTGATGGAAAGCTGTATCCATTTTCTTGTATCAGTCTATATCCCTCAGGCCTTGGTCTTTGAATTAAGTTTTTTAATAGAACATTTAATCCTGCTGAAATAATTAAATTTAGTGCTATCCATAGTCCTACTTTCTTGTCTTTTATGCAAATTATTGATAATAAAGTTATTGCAATTAAAAAATATGGTTCCCCAAAATTTGTAATTGCTCTCATAATAACAGTTAATGGTTGATTTCTTAAATTTAAGACAACATATTCATAAACTGTTTTATCCATTTGTAAGCTTTCTTTTACAAATACATTTTCTAAAATTCCAATAAATGTCATAACACATATAAATAAAATAATCCATTTATACACTTTTTGTATCTTTTGCAATTTTTTTCTTCCCTCTTTCTGGCAAATAGTAGTAAACTTGAACTCTTTTTGAAAATTTAAAGTAAATAATCCAAATTAGTGGATATATAATATTAAATATTAATACTGATTTTTCCTGTTCAAAATATTCTTGTGTATATATTTCTAATGGGACAATTTTTGCATATATAATTCTAGCTATAGTTATGATAATTCCTGAAACTCCAAATATTATATTACTTACTACTATTTTTTTAGGTGTATTTTGTTTTCTTCTAACAGTTATATATATTTGATACATTGCAATTAAAGCAAGTATGGTGCTTTGTATTGTAACTGTTGTTGTGTAAAATTCCATATTAGGTATTTTGCTTGCATTATCAATATCAATTACTCTTAGTAATACTTGATAAAAACATAATGACCAAAAAAACAAAATCAGTCCGCCAAATTTATTATATTGCTTTAACTGTCTATCTTGAATACTATTATTAAATAATTTTTTATCTTTTCTTCTAATGAAAAGAACGATAATAGAAAGAATAATGAATATTATAAACATAAAGACCATAGTTAATTTATATGTTTCACTTAATATTGTATATTTAGGTCTTTCTACGTCATAAAATTCGATTTTTTGTATAATATCTTTTTCTTGTTCATTTTCTACTTGCTCACTTTTGTTAAAATATCTAAAACTTATTGTTAGTAAACGTCCATTCATAATTGTATAATATACTGACATATCTAATATATTGTTTTCATTTTGTATTGCTGTAATAATGTGTATATATTTATTGTCATTATTTGTTTTCACTATTTCATTCTTTTTTATCTCATATGTATCTATTGATTTTATTAATTGTTCTTTATATTCTGTAATATCTTTTTCTGATAGTTGATTTAAATTTTGCATATCAGCATAATTTATATTACTTGTACTTACAACTAATAATTCTTTAGTTGCTTTTGAGGTAATTGTGTCTACTGCATCTAATATAACGCCAGCATTTTGGTAATTCTTTAGTCTTTCTTCTTTATTTTCAAGTTGTTCTAATATATGATCATTGTTTTGAAGTCCTGATACTACTTCTATTAAATTGCTATCTATTCCGATTTTCATTCCTACAGTCTTCAAATCATATTCTGTAAAGTTAGCTGCTAAGGTAGATCCGTGTTACTAACATTAATAAAATATATACTATAATTATCTTTTTTATTTTCATATTTTATATTCTTCTCCTTATTTTTCTACCCATACTGATACAGATTTTTCATTTACCTTAAATATCCCATATCCATCTTCTTGAATCTGGATTTCTTCTTTACAGTTACCTAATGCATCAATAAACTTTTTTCCTGAATGTTGTGTTCCAATATACATACTTTTTTCCCCATTTCCTTGATTAGTTATTACTACTGCTAATCCAGAACGCAAGTGATTTTCATCACCTTCTCTTGTCCAGCCAATATAATGTGGATTGTCAAAATAGTCATGTTGTAGTCCATATGCTTTTTGTTTTCTTAATTCAAGCAAGATTTCTAAATTTCTTACTGGTTCAATATTGTTATGTGGAATTCCATATAAGTCGCCATAAAAAACACAAGGATATCCATCTTCTCTTAATAAAATAATTGAATAAGCACTTTGTTTAAATTCTCTATTTATAAAGCTTTCTAATGATTGTCCTGGTTGTGTATCATGATTATCTACAAAAGTAACTGATTTTGTAGGATTTTCCTTTACTAATGTTTCTTCAAATATTTTTGATAAGTCCGCACTTTCGTCTTTTGATACTTGTTCTAAGTGATAATGAAGTGGTACATCAAATAATGAGGTAGTCCAATCTATCTCTGATAAATATCTATGTAATTTTTTTATATCTGTTGACCAATATTCTCCAACTGAAAATAATTCTTTATTGAAATATTTTCTCATTTCTGCTAGCCACTTTTTATAGAAACTAGCATTTATATGTTTTACTGCATCAAGTCTAAAACCATCAATTTTTGTCATCTCTATATACCATTTTCCCCAAGCTATACACTCATTTACTACCTCTGGATTGTCAAAGTCTAAATCTGCTCCCATTAAATAATCGAAATTTCCAAATTCTTCGTCTACTGTTTGCCCCCACTCTTTATCTTTAAATTTAAAAATAGCTTGTTCTCCTGTTTCATTATTGTAGTCAATCCCTTTAAAATGTGTCCAATTCCATTCGAAGTCAGAATATTTATGTTTTCTTTCTGGAAAAGTAAATTTTGTTGCTACTTTAACTGTTTCTTGATTTGCTATTTCTAGATTATGATTTCCCCAATCAACTTTTGTAGCAGGAATGGTTTGAATTTTATCTGCTCCCATTTTATGGTTTAGCACTATATCTGCATATGTTTCCATTCCTGCTTGTTTTAGCATCATAATACAATTTAAATATTCTTCTTTTGAACCATATTTAGTTTTTATACTTCCTTTTTGATTAAATTCTCCAAGGTCATATAAGTCATAGACACCATATCCAACTTCGTCTTTTCCGCCTACACCTTTATATGCTGGTGGTAGCCATACTGCTGTAATTCCTAGTTTTGATAACTCTTGTGCTTTATTAGATAATGTATTCCAAAATTCTTGATTGGTTTCTAAATACCACTCAAAGCACTGTAAAATTGTTCCATTTATTTTTTTCATTTTATTTTTGTCCTTTTTAGTTTTTTTCATTATATCATTTGAAAATAAATTTTACAATACTTATTTCATATCCTCAATATTTAATAATCTGTTATATTTTGCTACTCTATCTGTTCTGCAAGGTGCACCTGTTTTTATTTGTCCGCTATTTACTGCAACAGCAATATCTGCAATTGTAGTATCTTCTGTTTCTCCTGACCTATGTGAAATTATTGTTCTATATCCTTTTTCTTTTGCTCTTTTAATTGTGTCTAATGTTTCTGTTAAAGTTCCAATTTGATTTGGTTTAATCAATATTGCATTTGCAACATTTTCTTTTATTCCTCTTTCTAATCTCTTTATATTTGTAACAAATAAGTCATCTCCTACTAATTGAATCCTATTTCCAAGTTTTTCTGTTAATATTTTCCATCCTTCCCAGTCTTCTTCTGCTAATCCATCTTCTACAGAAATAATTGGATATTTTTCACATAACCCTTGTATATATTCAATCATTTCATCCCTTGTTTTAAAATTATCTGTTTTCCAAAAATAATAACCATTTTTACCAATATTTCTAGCTTCTTCATACATTTCTGTACTTGCAATATCTAATGCTAAACAAATATCTTTCTGTGGTTCATATCCTGCTTTTTTTATTGCTTCCATAATAACATCTAATGCTTCTTCCTCATTTTGTAAATTAGGTGCAAATCCTCCTTCATCTCCTACTGCTACTGAATATCCTTTTTCTTTCAACACTTTTTTCAAAGTATGGTATACTTCTGCACCTCTTTTTAGTCTTTCTGCAAATGTAATACTGCCAACAGGCATAATCATAAATTCTTGAATGTTAATATTATTATCTGAATGTTTTCCACCATTTAAAATATTCATCATTGGAACAGGTAATTCATCGCCAAATATTCCGCCTATATATTCATATAACTCTAGTCCTAATGAGTTAGCTGCTGCTTTTGCCACAGCCAAAGAAACTCCCAGGATAGCATTTGCACCAAGATTTGATTTATTTAATGTATCATCTAATAAAATAAGTTCTTTATCTATAGTTCTTTGGTCATATGCATTCATATCAATAATTTTTTTAGCAATCTTTTTATTGACATTTTCTACTGCTTTTTCCACTCCCTTTCCCATATATCTTGTTTTATCATTGTCTCTTAATTCCACTGCTTCAAAACTTCCTGTCGATGCACCTGATGGAACCATAGCAGTACCTGAAAATCCTCCTGCAAGAACTACTTCTACTTGAATTGTTGGATTACCTCTTGAATCTAACACTTCCAACGCATTCACAATTTGAATTGGTATAAAATTTTTCATTACACTTCTTCCCTTCTTGTTTATTTTTTATATCTTGTGCTAACAATTAGTAATTTATACCAATTTTTATAATATTATTAAGAAACCTTTTTGTTTCTTAACTCTTGTGCATATTTTAAGCTGATTTCATTTATTTCTCCTGATGAAATTCTAGCAATTTCCTGTAATGTTTCTTTTTCATTTAATCTTTTGATACATGTATTTGTTCTTTCATTTGTAACAGTTTTCCCGATAAAATAATTTTCATCAGCCATTGCAGCTATATTTGGTAAATGTGATATACATAATATTTGATGTTTATTTGCTATATGATGTAATTTTTGTGCAACACTATTTGCAGCTTTTCCACTAATTCCTGTATCGATTTCATCAAAAATAAGAACAGGAACTTCGTCTGTATCTGCTAATACTGTCTTTATTCCTAACATTATTCTTGATATTTCTCCTCCTGATGCAATTTTAGATAATTGTTTTTCATCCTCACCTAAGTTTGTTTTTATATAAAAAGTTACTACATCTGTACCAGTTTTAGAAAAGCTTTCTTGTTTTTCTACTTTTATATTTATTTTTGCACTTTTCATTTCTAAGTCTTTTAATTCTTCATTTATTTTTTGGCTTAACTCGACAGCTTTTTCTACTCTGATATTATGCATTTTATCCGCTAATTTTTGCATTTTTTCTACAGTTTTATTTTTTTCTTCTTTAAGTTGGTTTGTATATGTTTCCAGATTTTCAATGTATTCAATTTCTTCTTTTATTTTTTCTTTATATTCTAATATTTCTTGAATAGTATTTCCATATTTTCTTTTTAAGTTATGTATTATATCTAATCTTTCTTCTATTTTGTTTCTATCTTCGTCATTGAAATCTATTTCTTCTCTACTATTTGAAATTTCTCTTGCTATTTCCTGTAATTCATAATAAATATTTTTTAAATTACTTGTAGTTTTTTCATATTTTTCATCTATGATTTCTATTTTTTCTAATGCCATAATTGATACACTTATAGAGTCAATAGCATTTTCACTTAAAGCTATATCTGTTTGTTTTAAGTTTTCCGCTATTTTTTCACTATTTAGCATAATTCTTCTTTGTGCATCTAATTCTTCCTCTTCATTGCTTTTTAATTTTGCTTGTTTTATTTCTTCATATTGATATTTTAATAAATCTAATTTTCTTTCTCTTTCTTTTTCGTCTCCGTAGTTTTCTTTTAATTGTTTTTCAATTTTACAATATGCTTCATAATATGTGTTATATTCTTTTTTACATTCTAATTTTTCCCCTATAAATCCGTCTAAATATGCCAAGTGATATTGATTATCTAATAACATTTGATTAGCATTTTGCCCATGAATTTCAATTATTGTTTCCATAAATTCTTTTAACTCATTTACAGTTACCATTCTTCCATTTATTTTGCATAAATTTCTTCCATTTATATTGATTTCTCTAGATATAATAATATTTCCATCTATTGCTTGTGGATGATCTGGTAGATATATATTTGCTTCAATAAATGAATTGCTTTCTCCTTTTCTTATCATTTCTTTTGAAAATCTTTCTCCTGATAATATAAGAAGGGCATCTATCATTAAAGTTTTTCCTGCTCCTGTTTCTCCTGTTAAAACATTTAATCCTTTACTTAAATCTATCGTTATTTCTTCTATAATTCCTATATTTTTTATATGTAGTGTTGTTATCATAATTTTCTCCTTTCATACGCGTTCATTTGTTTGTTAAACTTTTGTTTGTATTTTATCTCTTTTTATATTTTTTGTCAATACTTTTTTATAAAAAAAGACAAATCCAAAATAGATTTGTCTGAAATAAATTAATATTCTATGATACCTCTTCCATTTTCTGATATGATTTTCATTACACCTCCATTAACTATTGCCATTTGTGGTCCTACATGTCCAATATCTGCGCCACAAATAATTGGTATATTTAAGTCTCCTATTATTTCTTTTATTGCTTCTTCAAATGTTATATCATAATCTTGCCTAAATGCTAAAGGTCTTCCAAATATAATTCCTTTTACATTGTCAAAATATCCTGAATTTTTCATTTGCCATAAAATTCCACTTAATTCTGGACTATTCATTTCAAAGGTTTCTAAATACCATATTATACCATCTTTTTTATATTTTTCTATGTATTTTTTTATATTGTCATATTTTGTTCCAAAAAAACGTTGAACACAGTCTAAACATCCGCCTATCATTCTTCCTTGTATTTCTATCTTATTCTCTCCTGTTATATTTTTCCATTCTACTGGTTCTGTAAATATTTCATCATTTTCTTCTTGTTCAAAAGCCTCTTGTATGCTTGAAAATGTTTTTTCATGTTTTTCAAATGATTTTTGTTTTACTTTTTTACTTGATACTATTTTTAGTACATTTTCTAAGTTTTCACATAATGGATTTATTGCATAGCTTTTTGCATTATCACAATAAATAGAAGGAATATCTAAAACAGTATTCCATAAAAATTCTATTCCCGTTATATCTGAATATCCTTGCATCCACTTTGGTTTTAAAGTTTTAATTTTTTCTAAGTCTAAATAATCAAAAATTTCAAATAAATAATCTCCACCTGTTGCAAATAAAATAAATTTTACTTCGTTATTTTCTAGTAAGCACATAAACTCTTCTGCTCTTTTTTTGGCAGATGCACTTCTTCCTCTTTCCTGTTTTCTAACACTTTCTGTTTCTATCACTTTATAACCTAATTTTTTTAATTGTTTAATTGCTTCATCTAAAATTTCTTGTTCTTCTGGTTTTACTAATCCTCCTGATGGTGCACAAATTCCTATTGTGTCACCTTTTTTTAAATTTTCTGGACAGTTCATATATTTCCTCCTTTATGATATAATGTCAATTTTTTTTTATTATTGCATAAAATACATTAGGTGGTTTTATGTTTGATATTCAAAAAAATATTATTGAAAAGAATTTATATTACAAAAATAATTTACTTGTTAAATATAGAATTGAATATCCTAGAATTGTATATAGTTCATACCTTTTTTCTATTCGCAAATTTAATCAATTTAATCAAGTAAAGGCTATGAATTTAAAGCTTTATGCTGAAAAAGAATTATTTAAAAATGCTCAAGAGCTTTTTGATTATAATATGAGTAATAATTATCCTTTTTCTCCTTATGAGCTTGTTTATACTTTTACACCTACATATAATAAGTCAAATATTATAAGTTTATATGCTGATGAATATGTATATGCTGGTGGTGCACATGGTTCTACTATAAGAAGTTCTCAAAATTGGAATATGTCTACTGGTAGTCAGTTTTTACTTTCTGATTTGTTTAATAATGACTGCTTATATGTTATTTATATATTGAAAGAGATTTTTCATCAAATTGAAATACAAATAGAAAATGAAGCAGGTTCATATTTTGAAAATTACGCAAAATTAGCTGTTGAAAATTTTCAAAATGATCAATTTTATATAACTGATGATGGAATCGCAATTTTTTATCAGCAATATGATATTGCTCCATATTCTAGTGGTATTCCTGTTTTTATAATAAATTTGGGAAATAGCTTTGATATTACTTCTTAGTTTTCAATGCATTTAATAGCCATTTTCCACTTTCTGATAATTCATCAGTTGTCCAATTGCTTGTTTTATCAGTATTTTTCAATATTGCAGATGTCTCATTTTTATTTGATAAATTCCAATTTATCCAACTAATATTATTTTTATTAAAAAATTCTATCCATATATCAGCTTCTTTTATGTCTAAATCTCCATTTCCTGAGGCATCACATATTCCAAATTCTGTAACAAATATTGGTAATCCAGAATTTAAGGCTTTAGTTACTTTTTGCCTTAAATTTTCTTTATGTGTTCCTGAGTAGAAATGACATGCATACATAATATTATCATAATCTGTTATTGGATTTTCAGCTACTACATCCACATCTTGTGACCAAGTTGGTGTTCCTACTACTATTATAGCATCCTTGTCTATGTTTCTAATTTCTTTTATTACTTCTTCGGCATATGGTTTTATATCTCTTTCCCACTTTACATCGCCATTTGGCTCATTACATATTTCATATATTATATTTTCTTCATCTTTACAATAGTTTGCCATTTCTCTAAAAAATTGTATTGCTTTTTCTTTGTTAGTATTTGGATTTCCATCATTTAAAATATGCCAGTCTATTATAGCATATATTCCTGCATTTTTTGCATATTCTACTCCTTTTTTTACTAGCTCATGTAGTTGTTCATTATATCCATCATTTGGATTTGAATACATTGCAAGTCTTATTGTATTTATTCCCCAATTATCTCTCATATATATAAATGCATCTTGATTTACATATTGTGGAAACCATTGAATACCATGTGTACTTACTCCTCTTAATTGAAATTTTTCTTCATTTTTATCAACAATATCTGTTCCTTTAACCTTAAGTGGTCCGTGTTCTGACACTGGTGTTGATGCATTTGTAGCTTCGTTTTTTTCTGTTTCTTTATTATTTACTACATTTTGATTATCTATTATATTTTGTTCTTGAGTCGTTTCGTTTTCAGCTGTTACATTGTTTTCTTCTTTTTTATTATTTGGTGTTGTTCCTGCAAATATTATTACTGTTATAATAGCAACTAAAATAATTATTAAGTAAATTAAACTTCCTTTTCTCATATTTATTCTTCCTTCCTAACTTTTATTGTTTCATTCATACTTCCTGTTCTATATCCTTGCATATCTAATGTTATATATGAAAATCCTATTTCTTTTAATTTATCTACTATTTGGTTTCTTTCCTCCATTATTTTTTGTATATCTTTTTCTTCTATTTCTATCCTAGCAATATTTTCTCCATGTATTCTTACTCTAACCTGTTTAAAACCAATATCTATTAAATATTGTTCTGCTTTATCTACCATTTTCAGTTTTTCTTTTGTTATATTTTCTCCATATACAAATCTACTAGCAAGGCAAGCATATGATGGTTTATTCCAAGTATTGAGTTTTAATTCTTTTGAAAGTTTTCTTATTTCGCTTTTATATAATCCGCGCATATCTTAGTGGACTTTTTATTTTAAGTTCTTCTATAGCTTGCAATCCTGGTCTATAATCTTTTAAATCATCAAGATTTGAACCTTCAATTATTTCATTTATGTTGTTTTCTTTTGCTATCTGTTTTATTTTTTCAAATAAATGTCTTTTACAAATATAACATCTATTTTTTGGATTTTTATAAAATTCTTCTATTTCTAATTGTTTGGCTTCTACTAATATTTGTTTTATATTTTCTTTTTTACAAAATTCTATAGATTCTTCTATTTCTCTTTTTGGAAAAATATCAGAGTAAATAGTTACTGCTATAACATTATCTTTCAAAACTTGTTTTGCTTTTTTTAATAAATATGTAGAATCTACACCAGATGAAAAGGCTACAGCAACTTTTTTTAAAGATTTTAAATATTCCTCTAATATTTTTTCTTTTTGCTCAATTTCATATGTAATATCTACCATATATGTTTTACTCCTTTATAGCTAATTTATTTATTTGATTTGCTATATATCCTGCTCCATAACCATTATCAATATTTACAACACTTATTCCATTACTACAAGAGTTAATCATACTTAAAAGTGCTACTATTCCTCCAAAATTTGCGCCATACCCAACTGATGTTGGAACTGCTATTACTGGTGCTTTTGCAATTCCTGCCACAACAGATGCTAATGCTCCTTCCATTCCTGCAATTGCAATTATGCAGTTTGCTTTTTCTAGTTTTTCTTTTTTAGATAAAATTCTATGAATTCCAGCAACTCCTACATCATATATTCTTTCTACATAACTTCCAAAAAATTCTGATGTCTGAGCCGCTTCTTCTGCAACTGGAATATCTGCTGTTCCGCCTGTGCAAATTACAATATTTCCTACTTTTTCTTTTGTTTTTTCTATTTTTAAAATTCTTGAAATATTGTCATATTCTATGTTTGGTATTTCTTTTTTTACTAGTTCATATTGTTCTTTTGTTGCTCTTGTTCCTAATACTTCTCCATTTTCTTTATAAATTGTTCTAAATATTTTACTTAAAAATTCATTAGGCTTATTTTGGCAAAATATAACTTCTGAAGCTCCTACTCTTTCTTTTCTATTATGGTCTATTTTAGCATAACCTAAATCTTCATATTGATTGATTTTTATTTGTGTTTCTGCTTGTTCTAGGCTAATTTCATTATTTTGTAATTTCTTCAATATTTCTTTTATTTCCATATTGTAATGAATGTAACCTCCTTTTTGTTGCATAAGTTATTTTTCAAATTCTTTCTTTGCTAATATCTAAGTTAATTTATATAATTCTTTTAATGGGATGTTGTTTTTCTCTGCTAATTTTTTCATACTTTCATATTCTGGGTATATAAATTTTTCTCCATTACTATTTACCTTTTTTACTTTGAGTTTTCCATATTTTGTGTCTATTTCTGTTTCTATTCTTCCTAATTCTGTTCTGTACTCATAACGGTACCTTATTCCTATTGTTGTAGTTTCTTTAAACATTATATTTTGTAATTTGTACATATCTTCTTTTCTACAAGCTACTGTTAATCTATATGCTGGTCTATTTTTTTTCATAAATATTGGTGTATAAAACACATCTAATGCACCATTTTGAAATAGTTTTTCTTGTGTGTACCCTAGTATTTCTCCTGAGCAATCATCAATGTTTGTTTCCATTACAACAAAATCTTCGTTTTCATTTTCCATTTCTCCTAAATATACTTTTAATACGTTTGGTATTTTTAAGTCCTTTGTTCCTGCTCCCCATCCTATTTTTTGTGTAGTCATAGTTGGTAAATATGTAAAGTCTTCAGCAAGTTCAGCTATAATTGCTGCACCTGTTGGAGTTACTAATTCTGTATCTATATCTATTTGTCTAAATTTAACCTTTGAATTTGCAAATATTTCTGTTGTTGCTGGGACTGGCACACTCATTTTTCCGTGTGCACATTCAATAAATCCATATCCATCATTTATAATGCTTGATATGATTTTATCTGGTTTTATTTTGTTAATTAATATTGCAGTGCCTACAATATCTACTATTGAATCTATTGCTCCAACTTCGTGAAAATGTACTTCTTCAATTGTTTTGTTATGAACTTTGCTTTCAGCTTTTGCTACTCTTAAAAATATCTTTTTTGCTAAATCTTTTACTTCTTGATTTAAATTGCTTTTATCTATAATATTATTTATGTCTTTTAAATTTCTATGTTCATGATTATGGTGATGATGTTCATGTTCTTCTAAATGATGGACATGTCCATATTCATCTTTTCCATCTACAATAACATCTACATATGTTCCTGTTATTCCGTTTTTTACTTTTTTAGAAACTTCTATTTTATATCCTTCTAAATTTAATTTTTTTAGTTCATTTATTAGATAATTTTCATCTTCAACTAATTCTGTTAATGCTCCGAAGTGTCATATTTCCACTAATTCCACTGCTACAATCAAAATATATTGTTTTCATCTTTTCCTCCTATCTAAAATAATTATTAATATCATTTATTAAATTTAATATTTTTTTATTTATATCATAGAATTGCTATAAATTCAATTGTTTTCTAAATATTCTTTATATACAACTATTCATTTTTAAAGAGTATTAAATCCCCATTTTTTGAATAATTTTTCTAATTTATTATGTTCTGCAATATCTTTATTATTTTTTCCAGAAGGATAGTAACAATTTCTTTTTTCGTTGTAAATTCCATCATTTACAAAGTTTATTCTTGAATGTCTCAATATTTCAACATTTCCACTTTCTCCTTTACCTCTCAAATAGACAGAGAATTTATATATACTTAATTTCAGACTATTTAGATATACAGGCTTTACATCTTTTATGTTTGTGTCTATCCATGCATCTATTTTTTCCCCTTCTTCATTATAAGCAAATACTTTATATCCATTATCCCTTAATACTATCCAATGATCTGTATATCCTGTTAACGCATAAATTGTTATACTTCCGCTTGGTCTTCTAGAAAAATCATAATACATTACTTGACTTTTCTTACGTAATTCCTTTGCAATTTTGCATGCTATCAATGAATTATCTATAAAAGCTATCATATTTGTTTTTTCTACCATTATAACTCTTAATTTTAATCTTTCTGATACTAAGTCTACATATTTAAATTCTTCATCTGTAACATCTTCAATTATTGTAACTGTTGGTACTTCTTTTTGTTTTGAATAAGATATTAATTCTTCGATACTTACTTTTTTTAAATCTTTCTTTTCCATTTTTACCTCTTTTCTTACTTATAAATAATAGGGTAAAAAATAAAGCTAAGGAATAGTCCAAAGCTTTAACTTTATTATTCCTTATAGTTTTTGGCTGAACCACTTGCGAGAATACCTCGTGTTGGTATGAGGTCATAGAGCCAAATCTCTACCCCAACTCTTTATAAGTTTTTATTAATTTTATTATATATTATATTTTTCTATTAGTAAACATTGTTGGTCATATATTGTTTATATTTCATATCTTTTTGTTGCATTTTTTATTATATTTGCCTTATTATACTCATATCTTCTTGAACTTAATTTACTAAATTCAAATCTCCATTTATTACTATTGGAGAAAATCCTGATATTTCATCATATAACATTCCTTCTGGAATATCATTATATAAATATATCTTTTTGTTCTTCATAAATGCTTCATAAATTTCTATAAAAGTTGCACCACCAATATAGTTTTTCTTTCCATTCTTATCAAAATTTAAAGTTAAAACCGCATCCATAGTTGCAATTCTTTCTTCACTCATTTTAAACATTCTTGCTTTAAATCGTGCATGTTCTTTTTTGCCTAAATCCCAACTTTTCTTTTCAGCATCTGGTTCATAATAAGAATTTGGTAGTTCAACTATATGTCCCATTTTTTCTAAGGTTTCTTTTATTGGTGCTATATCTTTATAAAATGCTTTACTACAAATAATTAATATTTTCATATTTATTATCTCCATTTTGAATTTTGCAACATTATGTTGCAAAATTTATATATTTTTCTTATTTATATCATAAATTTGCTTTAAATTCAAGCTCATTTTGCATTATTTGAATAATAACAAAAAAATAACAGATAAGTGTAATCACAAATCCGCTATTTTTTTTGGCTCCTCTTGTTGGACTCGAACCAACGACCTATCGGTTAACAGCCGAGCGCTCTACCAACTGAGCTAAAGAGGAATATATAAATCTGGCAACAACCTATCTTTCCAGCAAGGTAACTCGCAAGTATTTTCGGCACACTTAGGCTTGACTTCTGTGTTCGGAATGGGAACAGGTATTACCC
>CANQWU010000034.1 GCA_947627605.1 uncultured Clostridia bacterium | reverse complement strand
ACAATAAAAGGTTGGGTAATGGATGATGAAAGACTAAAAAATGGTGGCTCAATTTTAACAGAAAAATATTTTGAAGAACAATTAGAACGTATTAGAGAAATACGAATGTCAGAGAGAAAATTTTATCAAAAAATAACTGATATTTATGCGACTTCAATAGACTATGATAAAACAGCAAAATCAACAATTCGATTTTTTACTTCTGTACAAAATAAATTACATTATGCAGTATCTGGTAATACTGCTGCAGAAATTATTTATAATAGAGCAGACCATAAAAAAGAAAATATGGGATTAACTACCTGGGAAGGAGCGCCAAGTAGTAAAATACATAAATATGATGTGGTTATTGCTAAAAATTATTTATCAGAAGATGAAATTGCTCAGTTAGAAAGAATGGTATCGGCATATTTAGATTTAGCAGAGATGCAAGCAATGAGGCATATTCCTATGACAATGGAAGATTGGGAAAAAAGACTAAATGGATTTTTAACATTATGGGATCATGAAATTTTAAAAGATAATGGAAAAATATCTGCTGAAATGGCAAAACTTCATGCTGAAACAGAATTTGAGAAATATAGAATTATACAAGATCAAATTTATATTTCAGATTTTGATGAACTTTTGATGCAATCAAAAGATATAAAGAATAATGAAAATAAAAAAACAGTTGATTGATTGAAATATAAAAATGTTAATTTTTTGTTGATAAATCAGTAGTTTTAAAGAAAACATTCTATGTCAATAAATTGCCTATTCAAAGGAAAGTAGATATCAAAAGCAAATTGAAAAAATAATTTAAATTTAAGATTCTCAGATTACTAGAAATAAGTAATCTGGGATTTTTTCAGCCCAACAAAGTTAACATAAACAGAATAAAAACATATAATATAATAGCACACGATATGAAAGGCTAGGGAGGAGAGCTAACTTATGAAAGAATCTAGAAATGTTATAATGATTGTAATTTTAATAGTAATTGTTGCTATGGCAGTAGCATATGCTACTTTTGCTACTCAATTAAGGATAGATGGACAAAGTGAAATTGTAGGAGAGTGGAATGTTAAAATTACTGGAATTAATGTTGAAAATGTTAGTACAGGTTGTGATGCTGGAACACCTGAATATAGTAATACAAATGCAACTTTTAGTGCAAAATTGTTGAAACCAGGAGATACAATCACATATGTAATAACAATTCAGAATGCAGGAACAATTAATGCTACTCTAGATAGTGCAACTTTTACACCAGATGATAAAGACGGTTCTCCAGCAATTAGTTATGAAACAACGAGCCCTGCTACATCTTTATTAGCGGGAGAACAAACAACATTCAAAGTAAAAGTTACGTATGATGCAGAAACCACAGAAATACCATCTGTAAAAACAAAAACAATTACAGGAATTATAAAATATGTTCAGTGTGACTAATATTTTTTATACAAATAATAAAATTATGGAAAGTCTATCGCTTTTAGCGATGACTTTTCTAGAATATAAAAAAATTATTTTCCTCTTTCATAGGGGAAAATATTATTATTAAAAGAGGTAACAAAATGAAAAAAAAACTAATAATAAAATTTTTTAAGAAAAAAAGTTCACTAATAATTTGTTTGGGAATTTTATTATCATTTGTTTTTATGTCTAATGGATATTCAATATTAAATACAGCTTTAAATATAGAAGGGACATCTTCTATAATAGAGGAAAAAGAAGAGTGGAAACCTGATGTAGAGTTTGTAGAAACTAAACAACTGGAGAATACTTTTTTCTATGACATTATTATTCATAATAACTCAGAAAGTACGTGTCAGAATTGGGAAATAAAGATATATGACAATAAAAATATTATACAAGCATATGAATATGGTGAAAAAGAAGACGGATATAGAATTATAAAAAATACTAAATGGGACAATAGGCTAAAAAAAGGAGGATTTGTTACAATAACCATTATATTTACAGTAAATCTAGATCAGGAAGAAAAAATGACAGCAGAAGAATATGCAAAATATTTTGTAGAAAATTATATTAAAGCATCAGGAACGCTAGACGAACCGCATAGAGAAGGAAAAATCATAACAAATGGAAATGCTTCTCTAACATTAAGAGAATCTGAAATAGAAGTAACAAATTTTACTATCAAACTAGATCCCACATATGAAACGGAAATTGAAAATGAAAGGCAATATATTGTAGATATAACTAATGACACAGAATATGATTTTTTAAAAATTAGAGCAAATGTATATTTAGGAGAAGAAAATCAATTAATGGAAGTATCACCAAGCGAAATTACTTGTCAAAATAAAACAAATACTAGTTTTGAATTACCTTTATGGATACAAATAAGAAAAGGTCAAACAACATCAATTTATCTTATCATTATAGCAAAAGATGAAAAATTTATTCCAGATATAGTTATGTCATCAGAAATATAAATAAATTAGAAAAAGGTGAACAATATGGAACGCATAAAAAATAAAGGAGTAATAATAATCTTTTTTTATCTTCTTATAACAATATATTTTATAACAAAAGATACGGTATTTTATACAAATATAATTAACCCTATATTCTGGGGAGTAGTTTTTGTATATTTAATAAGAACTGTAAAAATTAGATTTAGAGTAGACAAAAGACAATTAATATATTTTATAACTATTATATTTATAACAACTGGAATATATTTTATTTTCGGGTATATGTATGGATTTTCAAAAACACCATATAGCCATAAAATAATGGCAATATTAAAAAATAATATAATTCAAACAATTCCAATTATTGGAATGGAAACTTTAAGGATAGCAATAATTGCAAAAAACAAAAAGAACAAACTACTAGCTGTAACAATTACAATTTTACTAATACTCTTACAAATTAACTATCATATAATATTAGAAGATTTATATTCAAACAAAGAGGAACTATTCAGGTATATATGTTCTACTATTGTACCAATAATAATTTTTAATATTATATATACGTACCTTGTATTAAAAAATATGTACCTTTTTACATTTAGTTACAGAGTGTTAGAAAAATTATTTGTATTATTAGTGCCAATTATTCCAAATGTTGATTGGTATGCAAAGGGATCAGCTAGCATATTATTACCTATTTTTATGTATTTACTATTTAAATATAAATTTTTAAAAGAAAAAGAAGATACAAGAAAAAGAAAAGAAGATTTCTTAAGGAAGCTTAACTATATAGTCACTTTTGTTTTGTCACTTATGCTGGTTTGCTTTATGCTAGGGATGTTTAAATATGAACCAATATGTATATTGTCGAATAGTATGACGCCAACTTACAAAAGAGGAGATGTAGTTATTTTTAAGAAAATGAACAACTATGAATTAAATAATATATCTCAAAATTCAATAATTGTATATACGAAAGATGATATAAATATTGCACATAGAGTTGTAAATATAATAAAGACAGATGGTAGCGTATTATACCAAACAAAAGGGGATAGGAACAACACATCAGATATAGATTTAGTGCAAATAGAGCAAATAAAAGGTATATACGTTTTTCATATAAAATATATTGGATTACCATCGGTTTGGCTATATAATTATTTTCATTAAGAAAAGGTAGATAATAAAGAGGAGTGATAGTATGATAAGGCATAGAAGAAGATATAGAAAATATCGTGAAAAAAATAGCAATTATTTTATAATTTTTGGAATAATAGCTTTTTTAATATTAGGAAGTATTTTTTTAAAAATGGGCTTAGCATATAAAGAAAAGAGAGAGTATATATACAGTTATGACATAAAAAAAAGCGATAATTATGAAGCAGTGTTAAATCCAAATCAATTTTATACAAATAATACTCTCCCAAAGGGTTTATATTATGCATCAAAATCTATAGATAAGTTTGCATTAGAATTTAAATATGATTTTAATGGAAGTAAAGAAACTGATATTAGCTATAACTATAATATTGTAGCTAATTTGGTAGCAACAATAGCAAATAATGACGATCAAGGAAAAGAAGTATGGAATAGAGAATTTTCAATTTTAGATAATATAAGTTCAAATACTAGCAAAAATGAATTTTCAATAAATGAAAAAGCAGATATAGATTATGAATACTATAATAATTTAGTACGTGCATATGAGGAAGAGTATGGAATTAGTATTAATGCAATTTTGAAAATCTACTTTAATATATCATACAACATAAATCTTCAAGGACTAGCAGAAAATAAAAAGACAATTAATGATTATATTGAATTAGATTTACCAATAACCAATACTATAACAAATATAGAAGAAAAATATCAAAATAATATTAGTGAACAAATTATGTCACAAGATGCAGAAGGAATATCAGTAAATAAAGTGGTATATTATGTACTTTCAGTAACATTTATTATTGGAGCAATAACATTATTTGCAATAATGAAAAAATTTAGCAAAAAAACATCTGAACAAATATATAAAAGTAATATAAAGCGTTTACTCAAATATTATAAAGAATTAATAATTACGATATCAGATAAACCTAATTTTAGTGATTTAAAATTAATGAAACTTAATAGTATAGAAGATTTAATTGATGTAGCTGAACAAAATAATAGCAATATAATTCGTTATGAAGTATTAGAAAATGAAAAAAGTGAATTATATGTAATTATTAATAAATATGTATATATGTATATAGTAACTGGAGAAAAATTGAAATAAACTTAAAGTAGGAAGCTGTTTGAAACTTCCTACTTATTTTTTATACTATTATTGATAATTTGTGGAAAAATTTTATCAAATGTGATATATTAAATTTGAATGAATACATCAATGAAATAAAAAAATACAAAATAGTTGAAAATAAAGGTGAAAAAATAATTATGTTAGCAAATGAATTAGAAATAAATAACGAAATTAAAAGTAATAAAGAACAAAAGAATACAAAAACAAAAAGGCAAGGAAATATAGAAATATTAAGGATAGTTTGCATGATATTAATAATTGTACATCATTATTGTGTGCATGGTGGGCTACAAAATGTAGACACTTCATTAGCAAATGAATTTGTGACATATATAGGTATAATTATAGGAAAATTTGCTTCAAATACATTTGCTTTAATTACAGGTTTTTTTCTATTTAAATATAAATTTAAAATGCAGAAAGTTATAAAAATATACTTGCAAGCAGTATTTTATGCTATACTAGTAAGTATAATGGCTATAATTCTCCTTGGAACAAGATATGTAAGGAGCATAAAATATGCAATATTTCCAATATCATTAAAAATAAGTTGGTTTGCAACGGCGTATATTGCAATTTATATGTTAATACCATTCATAAAACCAATTCTAGATAAATTAACAAAAATAAACTACCTAAGATTATTAATAGTTTTGGGCATTGGAATAACTGTAATACCATCAATTGCAAACATATTTGTTGGAGGAATAGAAACATTTGGAGAAGTTATATCATTACTATATTTAGTTATGATAGGAGGATTTATATCAAAATTTGATTTTTATATTTTTAAAAAGAAAAAATATGATATAATAGGTATATTAGTAATGCTTATAGTACTAAATAAAGTAAACTATTTAACCAATAATCAAATAGGTTCTGTGGCAGTAGCAATATTATTATTTGACTTATTTAGAAAGATTTATGTAAAAAATAGCAAAATAATAACATTTTTCTCATCTGCATGTTTGGCAACTTTATTATTACATGATAATAAATATTTTAGTGAATTGATGTGGATGAATATATTTAAAACACAAGATTTTTATAATGCACCAGTAACTAATTTATTAATACATATTTTAGTATGCATAGTTTGTATATTTCTAATAAGTGCGATTATTGATTTTATTAGAAGAAAAGTAGAAGACAAATTTATAAGCAAACACTTAGATAATAACGAAGCACTAAATAAAATTAATGAAGTATTTGATTTTAATATTTAAAAAGATTAATAAAATGTAAAAAAATAGTAAATAAACAGGAAAGGAGAAAATATGGAAACAAAGAAAATAAAAAAATTTGGCTAAATGAGTCACAACTAATAAAAAGTTCAAAATATTATTTCTGAACAAAAAGTATATGATTGAAAATAAAGTGATACAAAAGAAGACTAAATTATAAAATAATAAATAATTTTGAAATTATAATATAAATAAAGGAGTAGAAGTAATATGAAAACAAAAAAAAGAAATGAAAACGTTGAAATACTAGAGCGGAACTTTAAAAAATAGTAAAAAAAGATATAACAATTATGATTTATTAAGAATAATATCATGTATTGCTGTTATAGTTATTCACGTAAGTGGAAGATATAAGGCTGCTTTAACAGATGGAAATATAATTTTAGATACAACTCATCCATTAGCTACAATAATGTGGAATACGCTATCTAGATTCGCAGTACCTTGCTTTGTTATGCTATCAGGAGCAATGCTTTTATCAAATGATAAAAATCAAGAATACAAGAAATTTTATTGTAAAAGTTTCAAAAAAACTATATTACCATCAATTATATTTAGCATATTATTTTCAATAATTACAATTATAGATAATATCATTAGGTCAACTAAAGGTTTCAATTTCAGTATGATTTTAGCACCAATTAAAGGATTAATAAAAGGTAATCCATATTATCATTTATGGTTTTTATACATGATTGTAGGTTTATATTTATTAACACCAATTATTATAAGATTTAAGAATTCAATTAGTAAAAAAAGTTTTAGTATTGTAAGCTGGATTTTAGTATTAGTAACTTGGGCTGGAGGATGGACTAGCACACATGATTTACAATGGGATATAGGATATGTAATTTTATTTTTAGGATATTTTATGATAGGATATGAGCTAAAACAAAGATTTGAAAATAATCAAAAATTAATAAAGGGAATTTTATTCATATTAGGTGGATTATTACTTGAATTTATACTTGTTATTGTAGAATATAAAGCAGTATTAAATGGAACACCAGCAAAGATGGGAACATATTCATTAGTTGAACGCTTTAGCCCTATTATTGTAATATCTTCAATATTAATTTTTAGTGGTTTTTCAAATATAAAGATAAAGAAAGATTTATCAAAATTATCAGGATTGACATTTTATATTTATATATTCCACGCCGTTGTTTTAAAATATATGATGGATATTTTAACATCAATAGGAATTGTAAACAAAGAAACTAATTCAAACATAGTTATTATATTAGGAATAATCAGTGTTTTTTCTATATCATACATTTGTTCTATATTATGGAATAAATTTTGGAATTTGATAAATAAGAATGATAGAATTTATAATAAAATTGATAAAATGTTTAAAATTTAAAAAACTAAAGAAGTAAAAAGGGAGAAAATATGGAAGAAGATAAAGAAAAATTACAATTCGAAGCACTAAAAAAATTTTTCGATAATAATATGAAAATTAAAGAAATGATTTTGAAAATAGCACCCACAGAAATGGATGACTATAATGAAGAAAGTAGAATAGAATATACTGATAAATTAGATAACGTGTTAAAAGAAATTCAAAATATACTTCTTGATACTGCAAAAGAATTTAATTTTGGAGAAGAAACGGAACAAATAATAAATGAAAATTTTGAAAAAAGACGAGAAGCACTAGCAATCTCTAATTACGAGCCAGGATTGATACAAAAAATATATGATAAGCAAATTTCTAGTATGAATGAAAAATTTGTAGAAGAAGTAAAAGATGAATGTGTTGGATATATATTGCTTGATACACAAACATTAGATAGTTTGATAAGCAAATCAGGAAGTGTAAATGAAATTTTACATACAATGCATTCATACATTGTAAACAATGAAGAAATAATGCAAACTATGCCAGTATTAGCAAAAAAAACAAATGAGTTGGAAGAACAGATAATGCTATATGGAGAAGAAACAGAAATTTCAAGAAAAATATTTGATGATTTTCCAGTAAAATTAGATTGTGGACCTACAGATATTATTTCAATGCAAGATAAAATCTTAATGATGGTTCGAGATAGAGGACATGCTTTAACATTAGATATAGATACAACTAATGAAAAAAGCTTTATAAAGTATTTTATACCTAAAATATGTAACCTTGAAATGGTAGAAAAGTTACCAGGAATAAATAAAATAACAAAAGCAGGAGCAACAGGAATGTTTGAAATTTCAGAAGAAATGTTAACACAGAACTTATTTGACTTTATCTCCAAAGTACCAACAGATTCTGATATAATAAGAGAAGATGAAGAGAAAGAAGAAAATCTGACAGAAGACTTAGAAGAAAATTTAGAACAAGAAGAAGCAAAAGAAGAATACATTTTTGAAGAAGATGACGCAAAAGAATTAGCGATGGAACAAGGAAAAGATGGCAGAAGAATCACAAAAATACAAAAACTTCAACAAAAAATTAAAGAAACGGTACAAAATACTAAACAAAAGCTAAAGTCAGAAAAATCAAAAGAAATAGGAGAAAATGAAAATGATAGAACTAGAGATGAGTGATGTTGCAAGAGAAACAATAGATATAATAAATTATTTTAATCCAAAATTTATTGAAAAAATTTCAAGCACATTTTTGAATGGATTAAACGAAATAGCTAAAAATTCTGAAAAAATAACTCAAATAGATAAAACAAAAAAACTAAAAGATCAAAATATATCAGAAGAGAGCAAAGATTTAATTTCACTTATATATTATAACTATATTGCAACAGAAGAAGAAAAAAGAAAATTAGCTAAAATATGGAATGAAAACGAAATAGCATATCAAAAAGAACTAAGTCAAAAGTATAGTGTAGATAATTTATTTAAATCAAATGAAAAGGTAAAAGTAGAAGTACAAGAAAATACAAATTTGCCAGATATAATAAGAAAAGAAAGTATTATAGAAAAAATAAAAAAATTCTTTAAAAAAATGTTTCACAAAAATTAATAATCAAGGGGAAGGAAAGAAAATATGGAAAAATTAGTATTGATTGACGGAAATAGCATCATGAATAGAGCATTTTATGGTATTATGGGAAGTAAAATGCTTACAACAAAAGACGGTAAATACACAAATGCTGTATATGGATTTCTAGCAATTTTATTTAAACTGATAGAAGATATAAATCCTGAATATATGGCAGTAGCATTTGACTTAAAAGCCCCAACAGCAAGACATAAGTTATATGAAGGATACAAGGCTACAAGAAAGGGAATGCCAGAAGAATTAGCAATGCAAATGCCTATGATAAAAGAAATACTAAGAGCTATGAATATTGATATTATTGAAAAAGAAGGATATGAAGCAGATGATATATTAGGAACACTATCAAGATTTGGAGAAGAAAAAGGACTGGAAGTTACAATACTTTCAGGAGATAGAGATACTTTTCAATTAGCAACAAACCATATTACTATTAGAATTCCACACACAAAAGGAGGAAAAACAGAAACAGATTTATATGATGAAAGCAAAATAATTGAAACATATGGAATTAAACCAAAACAATTAATAGAAGTAAAAGGACTACAAGGAGATACATCAGATAATATTCCAGGTGTTCCAGGAATTGGAGAAAAAACAGCATTAAAACTGATTCAAGAATATGGGACAATAGAAAATTTATATAAAAAATTAGAAGCGGGAGAAACAGACCTAAAAGGAAAACAAAAAGAAAATATAGAAAACAATAAAAAGTTAGCAGATTTATCAAAAACATTAGGAACAATAAATACACAAGTTCCAATAGAAGATACATTAGAACAATTAAGAGTAGAAGAATGGGATAAGAAAGAAGTATATAGAATATTCAAAGAACTAAACTTTAAAAGATATATTGAAAGATTTAATCTAGAAAATGACGAAAACGAGACCATATTAGAAGTTAAACCAAAAACAATAGAGGAACTATATCAAATTAAAGAAAATCAAATACAAGAAGCAATAGAAAAAATAAAAAATGCAAACAAAATGATATTTGAAATAGAAACTGTACCAAATGATGCTCCAGAAAAGATTATAAAAGAACAAATAACAGCTATTAGTATCTATATAGATCAAACAGTATATATAATTGATTTAAAACAAAAAAATAATATACAGGAATTAAAAGAAATATTTGAAAATAAAAATATACAAAAAGTAGGAATTCATTTAAGCAAAATATATATATTATTAAAACAAGAAGGAATAAAAATAAATGGACTATCATTTGATGCTAAAATTGCAGCATATTTGTTAAATCCAACCAATAATAAGCTAAAATTAGAAGAAATAGCAGAAGACGAACTTGGAATAGTGCTAGAAGACTATATTGGAAAATCATCAGCACAAGATAAACAGATAAATCTATTTGAAATGGAAGAAAATAATCAGGAAGAAGAAAATAAAAAGCATAGAAATAAAGAACTAGCATTTAGAACATATTTAATATCAAAATTAGAAACAAAACTAACTGAAAAATTAGAAGAAATAGGAAGTTTATCACTTTTTAAAGATATTGAAATACCAACAATTGAAGTTTTATCAGAAATGCAATGGAATGGAATATATGCCAATAAAGAGCAATTAGAAAAATTTGGAGATACACTAAAAGAACAATTAGAAATAAAAACCAAAATCATTTATGAAATGGCAGGAGAAGAATTCAATATAAATTCAACAAAACAACTAGGAGAAATTCTATTTGAAAAAAAGAAATTGCCAATAATTAAGAAAACAAAAAATGGATATTCAACAGATGTAGATGTATTAGAAAAATTAAGAAAAGAAGACCCAATAATTGAAGAAATCTTAGATTATAGGCAACTAATGAAATTAAATTCTACTTATGTAGAAGGATTAAAACCATACATTAACCCTGTAACAAAGAGAATTCATTCATTTTTTCACCAGACAATTACAGCAACAGGAAGAATAAGCTCAACAGAACCAAACTTACAAAATATTCCAACTAGATTTGAATTAGGAAAACAAGTAAGAAAAATATTTGAACCAGAGCAAGGAAAAGTATATATTGATGCAGACTACTCACAAATTGAGTTAAGAGTATTAGCACATATTTCAAAAGATACACATATGATACAAGCATTTAGGAATAATGAAGATATTCATAAACAAGCAGCATCAAAGGTATTTAAAACACCAATGGAAGAAGTAAGCAAAGAACAAAGGTCAAGTGCGAAAGCAGTCAATTTTGGAATTGTATATGGAATAAGTGATTTTGGACTAAGTGAACAATTAGGAATAAGTAAAAAACAGGCAAAGCAATATATAGATGAATATTTATCAGAATATCAAGGAATAAAAAACTATATGGACAATATAACAGAAGAGGCAAAAAATAAAGGATATGTAGAAACATTATTTCACAGAAGAAGATATATTCCAGAATTACAATCTAAAAACTATATGGTAAGACAATTTGGCTCAAGAGCAGCAATGAATACTCCAATTCAAGGAACAGCGGCAGATATTATGAAAATTGCTATGATTCGAGTATATCATAAAATACAAGAAAAACAACTAAAAGCAAAAATTGTTTTACAAGTACATGATGAAATGATGATTGAGACACCAAAAGAAGAAGTACAAGAAATAAAACAAATATTAAAAAATGAAATGGAAACTGCAGTCAGTTTAACTGTACCACTAATTGCAGATATATCAGAAGCAAATAATTGGTATGACTGCAAATAAAACAAAAGGAGAGATTACAATTAAAAAATACACATATATATTTGTAATTGTCCTAATAATTATTAGCATAGTACTAATAGGACCATTACAAATCAAGACAAAAGCAATGAAATTAATATATCCAAAGAAATACGAAAACCTTGTGAAATTATATGCAGAGCAATATCAGGTAAACGAAAATCTAATTTATGCAATTATAAAAGCAGAAAGCAATTTTGAACCTAAAGCTGTATCTCAAAAAGGAGCTAAAGGCTTAATGCAACTAATGGAAGAAACAGCAAAAGATGTTGCAACTAAGCTAGATAATAAAATAAAGCCAGAAAATATTAGTGACAAGCTATTAGATGTTGACACTAATATTGAATTAGGAACAAAATATGTTTCAATATTATTGGAAAAATATAAATATATTGAGATAGCTTTAGTAGCATATAATGCAGGAATTGGAACAGTAGATTCTTGGATAGAAAAAGGAATTATAAAAGAAAATGGTTCAGACATAGAAAATGTGCCATATAAAGAAACAAATCAATACGTTAGAAAAATCCTGAGAGATTATAAAATTTATCAAAATCTCTACTAAATACTGGACAAATGAAAAAAAATGCAATAAAATAAAATAGAATAATTGGATAAAAAGGAAGTGACATTTTATGGTAGAACAACTTATTTTTGCAGTAATAACTATTGGCATATTTGCATATTTTTTCTATAATATCATTAAAAACAATGATACAAGTTATGTATCTGTTATAATTTTACAAGCAGTAGCACTTATATTAAATTTCTTTGAAGTAATATTTAAAATAAAAATAAACTGGATATTTATAATAATAAAATATATTATAGGAATATTTATTCCTATTGCAATAATGATACTTGAAAAATATAATATACCATTTACAGAAATTATTGACATTACAAAAGCAAACATATACCTAAAACTAGGAGATAATAAAAGAGCAAAACAAGCATTGATACACTTAGTTACTAAATATCCAGAAAATTATCAAGGACATAAAAAATTAGCTGAAATATATGAGAGTGAAGGTGGTATGAGAAAAGCCATTGATGAATATGTACAAGCAATAGATATTCATAAAAGAGACTATGATTCATATTTTAAAGTTGCTCAATTATTAAATGGATTTGATAAACAAGACGAAGCAGCTGAAATGTTGACGAACCTGTTGAAGAAAAAACCAGATTACTGTGAAGCAAGCTTATTACTAGGAGATATTTTATCTCAAAAAGAAATGTATAAAGAAGCAACTAGCATTTATCAAGAAGCATTGCGCCATAATCCAGCTAATTATGATTTATATTATAATCTAGGAATAGCATATACAATGTTAAATGATTTTGAAAATGCAAAAATCTGTTATGAAAAAGCGGCAGAGATAAACCATTTATTATATAATGCAAAATATTCACTAGCAGAAATTGCTTTAATATATAAAGAAATCGAAGAAGCACAAAAATATTTTATGCAAGTAATTGAAGACGAAGAACTAGCACCAGATGCATATTTCGAATTAGCAAAAATTGAGTTAATAAAGGGAAATAAAGATACAGCAATCCAATATGCAAATACAGCAATTGATGCAAATGCAAAGAAAATAGTACCTAAAATAAAAAATGAGCCAATGTTTATTCCAATACTTTCTAAAATAGCAATACCATTTAACATAGAAGATCAAGAGGAAGAAGAAGAAGAAGAACAAAAAATTAGTGAAAAAGGAATAAAAGCTAAAGAACATCTTGAAAAAATGTTTGAAATTACTAAACAATTAGGATATACAGATATAGAAATGCTAAATAGAAATAAAGACAAAAAGCAAAAAGCCGAAGAAGAAAAACAATTAACTGACACACAAGAAAAATATAGAGAATATTAAAAAATAGGAGCAATAGCTTCTATTTTTTTGTTCTAATTATTCTACGCAAAAACATATATATTACAAAAAAGAAAGAAATGAGGTTAGAAAAATGATTACTGAATTTGCAATTATTGGTGGTGATTTACGAATGATAAAATTAGCAAAATTACTTGCAAAAGATAAAAAGTTAGTATATACTTATGCCATAGAAAAAGCACAAGAATTAGAACAAAATGAAAATATAATAAAAAGTAAAAATCTTCAAAAAATTAGTCAAGAAGCAGAAATTATAATTGCACCAATACCATTTTCACATGATGGAATTTATATAAATACACCACTTAGTGAAACACAAATAAAAATAGAAGAACTATTTGAAACTATGAAAAATAAAAAAATAATAGCAGGAGCTATATCTTCTCAAATTCAAGAAAAAGCCCAAAAACAAAATATTAAAATAATAGACATTATGAAACAAGAACAATTAACAATTTTAAATACAATTGCAACAGCAGAGGGAGCAATTGAAGTAGCTATTTCCAATACAGATATAAATATACAAGGAAGTAATATACTTATTTTAGGATTTGGAAGAGTAGCTAAAGTGACAGCAAAAAAATTTAAATTACTTGATGCAAATGTTACTTGTGCAGCTAGAAAACAAGAAGACATTAGTTGGATAGAAGCATATGGATATAATGCAATAAATATAAACAAACTTGATGGGAAAATAAATCAATATGATATTATAATAAATACAGTTCCACAAATTATTATAACAAAAGAACATATAAAAAATATAAATAAAGAATGTCTTTTAATTGATTTAGCATCAAATCCAGGTGGATTTGATACAAAAGAAATTGAAAAACAAGATTTAAAATATATTTGGGCTTTGGCATTACCAGGAAAAGTTGCACCAATTACAACAGCAAAATACATTAAAGATACAGTATATAATATATTAGATAATTAGAAAGAGGGAAAATAAAATGATAGAAATAATGCAATCACTCATATTAGGAATTGTGCAAGGACTAACAGAACTGCTACCAATTTCAAGCTCTGCACATTTAAATTTAATACCATGGATATTTAATTGGGAAATACCAGAAAGTTTTGATGTAGCTCTACACTTTGGTACTTTATTAGCAATTGCTATCTTTTTTTGTAAAGATTGGATTAGTTTAATAAAAGGTGGGTATAATCAAGTTATAAAAAAAGAAAAATCAGTAGAAGGAAGAATGTTTTGGTATATTGTAATAGCTACAATACCAGGTGGAGCAATTGGCTTTTTACTAGATCATTTTATAGGAGATAGCTTGGCAAAAATGCCATTGTTAATCGCAATAGCACTTATTGTTATGGGAATAATTTTATATATTGTAGACAAAAAAGCACCAACAAAAACAAAATATGAAGAGATGACTTTTAAACAAACATTCTTAATAGGGCTATCACAAGCCTTAGCATTTATACCAGGAGTTTCACGTTCAGGTGTAACAATGACTACAGGAAGAATTATGGGAGTTGAGAGAGAATCAGCAGCAAAATATTCATTTATGTTATCAGCACCTATTGTTTTAGGAGCAACATTATATAAATTCAAAGATTTTGTATTCAACATACCATTTATAGTAGGAGTAGTCGCAAGCTTTGTTGTAGGTTTGTTAGTAATCAAATTTTTACTACAATATCTACAAAAAGGTAGCTTTAAAGTTTTTGCAATATATAGAGTAATTGTAGGATTAGCAATTATTGGTTTATACATAACAAGAATATAAATTATACAAAAGAAAGGAATGGTGAATATGGCAAATATAAAGGTAAGTTTCAAACAAGTAAATGTTACAAAAAAAATGATAGGAGAATATGCAAAAAAAGTAAAAGAAATACATGAAGAACTAAATGACAGAGCAAATGATCCAAAAGACTTTGTGGGATGGCTAGATTTACCAACAAATTATGACAAGAATGAGTTTAAAAGAATAAAACAAGCAGCTAAAAAAATAGCAAAAGAATCAGAAATATTAGTTGTAATTGGAATAGGAGGCTCATATTTAGGGGCAAGAGCAGTAATAGAAAGTTTAACAAATACTTTTTATAATCTTTTACCAGAAAAACAAAGAAAATATCCACAAATTCTATATGTAGGAAATAATTTAAGTCCTAACTATTTAAATGATTTAATTGAATATATAGGAAACAAAGATTTTTCAGTTAATGTTATATCAAAATCTGGAACTACAACAGAACCAGCAATTGCTTTTAGAGTTTTCAGAGAAATTCTAGAAAATAAATATGGAATAGATGAAGCACGTAGTAGAATTTATGCAACTACAGATAAAGAAAAAGGAGCTCTTAAAACATTAGCTGAAAATGAAGGATATGAACAATTTGTTGTACCAGATAATATAGGTGGTAGATATTCTGTTTTAACTGCAGTAGGATTATTACCAATTGCAACAGCAGGAATAAATATAGATAAATTATTAAAAGGTGCAAAAACAGCACAAGATAGATTTGATGATCCAGATATTAAATATAACCAATGTTATCAATATGCAGTTATTAGAAATATTCTACATAAAAAGTTAAAGAAAAATGTAGAGATATTAGTTAATTATGAACCTAAAATGCACTATTTTACTGAATGGTGGAAACAATTATATGGAGAAAGTGAAGGAAAAGACAAAAAAGGAATTTTTCCAGCAGGAGCTGATTTCACAACAGATTTGCATTCTATGGGGCAATATATTCAAGACGGAAGGAGAGACCTATTTGAAACTGTTATATCAATAAAAACTCCACAAAACGATATTATAATCAATCCAGATGACGATAATTTGGATGGACTAAACTATCTAGC
>CANQWU010000033.1 GCA_947627605.1 uncultured Clostridia bacterium | reverse complement strand
AACAATCTCCACTAAGCTTAGTATTATCCCAAAATCCGGTTTAAATCAAGGGAGTTCATTGCTGAGCGCCCGAAATTCATGAACAACCCCTCAGCATTCGTGACAAAAGAGGTATTAACGTTCTCATATCCTCTAAGGCACACAGATTCATCTCCGAAGATAACCAATATTATAGAACAAATAGCAACTATATTGGTTTAGCTGGACGTCCACTCCGTCGGCACCAATGTATAGCTCAAAATATTCATCGTCGTCTTTGTCTTCTACCCAACACAAGATCTCTCCATGTCCACATTCAGAAACATCCCAACAATTAACACCGTTTGAAGAATGATCATTTAGAGAGTTCAAGAATTCGATACACTCAATGTTTTTACGCACAATCCCTGTATTTAAGAACTCGTCATCTTGGCTCCTCGAAGGCATCAAAACCCAATTGTGCAAATTTATATTTACATTGCAAATATTTCCAACACCATTTATACACCAAATATAGTAAATTCCGTCACCGGTAAATGTTTCAGTGATTGATTTTCCTGAAACTACAGTAAATCCGTCTGTTGGTGGTGTCTCACTTTGAGTTATTTTCCAGCCCACTATTCCACTTTCATTATCTGTCGCTGTAAATGTTATGGAATTAGGTGCTTTTTCTATAATATCAATCACTGGTGGGGTTGTATCTATGTTATTTACTATTATAGATGTTGGATCACAAACATTATTTAATGCATCTTTCATATATACATACCATGTTTTTGCTGAATAATTTGCTTTAGTTGTCCATGATGGTCCTGCTCCTGTTGCCTCTACCCATCCTGTTGATTCTGTTCCTGTTGGTTTACTTGCATTTGAATCTGTTATATAATATCCTGCCATTCCACTGTGTGCATCACTTGCTGTTATTTTTAATGCTTTATTTCCACTTGTCCATCCTGTATTTGTCATTTCTACTTTTGTAATTGTTGGTGGAGCATTATCAAACTTAAATGCACTTGATTTGAAATATGCTGAATTTCCTAATGTATCTGATGCTGTTGCAACCAAGTACCAATCTGCACCTGACACATTTGATTTTGTTGCAAGTTGTACCTTACTTTCATATTTAGTTGTATATGTTGGGGTAGTACTACCTTGAATCCAGTTATACTTTAATGAATTAGTATCAATTTGACTTCCGCCTTCTTCTGTTACCGTTATAGTTGGAGTATAACTTTTTGCCCATGAAGTGCTTCCGTTTTTATCCAACGATATTTTTGGTGGAGAAACGTCTATTTTACAGCTTCCGTGAGCTGTTGGCGATGCTGTACGGTCAGATACACACTTTAGACCAAAAAAAATATAAATATTGCAGATATTTATTGCAAACTAGATACAAAAGAATAATAAAAAAATAAAGAAAAAAATATAAAAAAATAAAGAAATTTTATAATAAGAAATTGTAAAAAAAGAGTCAATAAAAAATATATTTTTTAAAGCTAGCAAAAAAATAGTGAAAAAATAAAAAAAATATAAAAATAAAAAACATTTGAAAAAAATTAATAGCAAAAGTTACAAAACACTACAGAAAGCAATTGTTCAAGATACATCAAAGAAAAACAAACTATCAATATTACAAACAATATTTAAAATTTGAATAGAATTTTTTAAAAATAACACTTGACTTTTGATAACATATTATGGTAACATAAAATTGAAATTGGGATGAAACAAGAACTATAAAATGTAGATAAAAAGGCTAGGAGGAGAATATGAGTAATAAAAAAGAAAAGTCTACAGACGAAAAATTATATATATATGAGAACTTCAAAAAAGAAATTTTAAAGTTAGGAAAAAAAGTACACAGTGAAAAACCAAACACTATTATAGACATAGCAAAAAAATTAGAAGAAAAAAAACTAAGAGATGGGGTAACAGCCGATAATACATATTATAGGAATATGCAAATAATAGAAGGATATAGTAAGTATAAATTTGCTACTATTCCAATAAAAAATGTTACTAAAGAACAAATACAAGAATTTTTAGACCATGAAAGAGTAAAATCAAATTCTACACTAGATAAGGAATATAGAACACTAAAAAAAGTATATGAATATGCAGAATATAAAAAACTAATAAAAGAAAACTTTTTTGTAGGATATGATAAATTAAAAGTACCAAAAAGCCTAAAAGAAGATAAAGATATTGTAGCATTAACTAATAAAGAAGAATATAAGTTAAAAAAATATATCGAAACACATCCAAGCCAATATAATAATATAATTTTACTATTCCTAAATACAGGTATGAGAATTGGAGAAGTATTAGCATTAACAGGAAATGATATTATTTCTGATAAAGGACATTTATCAATATATGTGAATAAATCACTTACAAAAAATATAAAAGGCGAACTAGTTATGGGAAAAACAACAAAAACAAGAAGCGGGAAAAGAAAAGTCGAAATATTACCAAATACTAAAAAAGTTATAGAAAATGTTATAAAAGAATCAAAATTAAAGAAAAAAGATAAAGATTCACCACTTTTTTTAAGAAGTGATGGTCAATTTTATTCACATGCACAGATAAATTGTGCGTTAAAAAAAATGTGCAAAAATGCAGGTGTAAGAGTAGTCAATAGAAAAATAGTAAAAAATGGAAAAGTCAAACGTAAAAAAACAAGTGATGTTAGTATACATATGTTAAGACATACATTTGCAACAAGATGTATTGAAGCAGGTGTTGCAATAACAGTTTTACAAAAAATATTAGGACATAGCAATATTCAAACAACAATAAATACATATGGAGATATTTATGATTACTATAAACAAAAGGAAATAAAAAAATATGATAAATATATAAAAACGATAGACGAAAAATTTAGATAGATATATATGTAATCAAAAATACATAAAATTAAGATAAACCCAATTTTTTAAATGGGTTTATTTTATATAAAAATAAAGTTTTTAAGAAATCATAAATTAATTATTTTAGTATACATAAAACGAAAAAACGTCAAAAATTTGACATCTGCTTAAAAATAATGTATAATAATACCAATATTTGCCATGAGGGGCAAAGGATGAGATTTTATCCTAAGAGATAAATAACAAATATGGGTTTATAAAACTGAAAAAAGGGAAAAATAAGGAGAGATAATAAAAAGAAAATTAAAGATATGTAGAAAAAAGATAATACATATTAGTTTTTTGTTGCATTCTTTTAGGAGAAAATAAAAAAAGCAAAGATAAATAGAAATATCAAAAAATCTATTTATTAATATTTAAGGAGAGATAAAAATGACGAGAGAAAACAAACAAAAGAACAGTAAAGAAAGCAGAAAAGAAGAATATGAAAGAAAGGAAAGCTTGCAAAGAAAATCACATATAAAAAAAGACAAAATTTCAGAAAAAGATGGTGATGTTAATCATAAAGTAGCAAGAACAAGAAATACCAAGGCAAGAACAACTAAAAGTAAAACACAATCAAATATGCAATTACCAGTAAAGAAAGAAGGACAAGAAATACTTCAAACAAGAAATATATCAGAAGAGATTTTTAAAAAATCAAAATTAAAAATAATTCCATTAGGAGGACTACATGAAATAGGAAAAAATATTACAGTATTTGAATATGCTGATGAAATAATTGTAGTTGATTGTGGACTATCTTTTCCAGAGGATGATATGCTTGGAGTAGACTTGGTTATACCAGATATTACTTACTTAGAAAAGAACAAAGAAAAAATCAAAGGACTAGTAATTACACATGGACATGAAGACCATATTGGAAGTATACCATACTTTTTAAAGCAAATTAATGTGCCTATATATGCTCCAAAATTAGCAGTAGGCTTAATTCAAAACAAATTAGAAGAACATAAACTATTAAGAAGTACAAAAATGATAGAAGTGTCAGCAGGACAGACTATTATTTTAGGAAACTATTTTAAAGTAGAATTTATTAGAAGCACACATAGTATACCAGACTCTGTTATGCTAGCAATTACAACACCAGTTGGAACAGTATTACACACAGGAGATTTTAAAGTTGATTATACACCAATAGATGGAAAAATAATGGACTTTGGTAGAATTGCAGAACTAGGAAACAAAGGAATTTTAGCCTTAATGTCAGATAGTACAAATGCCGAAAGAAAAGGATTTACCATGTCAGAAAGTTCTGTAGGAGAAGTACTTGATAAATTATTTATACATTGTGAAAAAAGAATAGTGGTTGCAACATTTGCATCAAATGTACACCGTGTACAACAAATTGTGAATGCAGCAGTAAAATATGGAAGAAAGATTGCTGTTTGTGGTAGAAGTATGATAAATATGATAGAAACAGCAAGACAACTAGGATATATTGCTTGTCCAGAAAACGCATTTATTGATATTGACCAGATAAGTGTATATAATGATGAACAATTAGTGATAATTACAACAGGAAGTCAAGGAGAACCAATGTCAGCATTAACAAGAATGGCAGCGGGAGATCACAGAAAAGTAAAAATCACACCAAATGACTTAGTTATAATATCAGCAAACCCAATACCAGGAAACGAAAAATTTGTATCAAAAGTTATAGATGATTTAATGCAAATTGGAGCAGAAGTAGTATATAGTGCATTAGCAGATGTACATGTATCAGGACATGCTTGTCAAGAAGAGCAAAAATTAATTATTGCTTTATCAAAACCAAAATATTTCATTCCAGTACATGGAGAATATAGACAATTAATTTCTCATGGAGAAACAGCAGAAAGTATGGGAATAGAACCTAAAAATATTATATATATGTCAAATGGCAGAGTATTAGAAATTGACGAAGAAGAGGCAAAATTCAATGGAACAGTTGCAAGTGGAAGAGTACTAGTTGATGGACTTGGAGTAGGAGATGTTGGAAACATAGTATTAAGAGATAGACAGCATCTATCACAAGATGGATTAATTGTAATTGTTTTAACTATGAATTCAGAAACAGGAGAAGTTATAGCAGGACCAGATGTGATATCTAGAGGATTTGTATATGTACGAGAATCAGAAAATCTAATGGATGATGTAAAATCAGTAGTAAGACACGAAATTAGTAAATGTGAGCAAAGAGGAATTCGTGATTGGGCTACAATAAAATCAACAGTTAGAGAAAATCTAAGAGACTATATTTTTATGAAAACAAAAAGAAATCCTATGATTATACCAATAATTATGGAAGTGTAAATATCAGAAAGGAAGAAAAAATATGAATTATAAAGATTTAGCAGATTTAATGTTTCCAGATGCAAAGGATATCAGTTATTATGAAGAAAAATATCCAGAAAGAAACTTAAAAGAAGGAGCAATCGTTACAAGAATTGCTCCAAGCCCAACAGGATTTATTCATATAGGTGGATTATATCAAGGACTAATTGCAAAAAAATTAGCTAATCAAACAGAAGGAGTATTCTTTATTAGAATAGAAGATACAGACCAAAAAAGAGAAGTAGAAAATGGAGTTATTGGTATAATAAATGCACTAACAGATTTTGGATTTGAGCCAGATGAAGGGATGATTTCAGAAACTGAAGAAAAAGGAAAATATGGACCATATAAACAATCAATTAGAAAAGAAATATATCAAGCATATGCTAAATATTTAATTTCACAAGGAAAGGCATATCCTTGTTTCTGCTTGCCAGAAGAAATTGAAGAAATAAGAGCAAAGCAAGAATCTGCAAAAATTAGACCAGGATATTATGGAGTATGGGCAAAATGTAGAAAATTAACAGTAGAAGAAATGGCAGAAAAAATAAAGGCAGGAGAAAAATGGATTGTTAGATTTAAATCACCAGGAAGAGAAGACAGAAAAATCAAACACAAAGACATTATAAAAGGAAATGTGGAATTTCCAGAAAATGATCAAGACATTGTTATTATAAAAGCAGATGGATTGCCAACATATCATTTTGCACATGCAGTTGATGACCATTTGATGAGAACTACACATGTAATCAGAGGGGATGAATGGCTATCTTCTGTGCCTTTACATTTACAATTATTCCAAGAATTAGGATTTAAGCCACCTAAATATGCACATATTGCACCAATTATGAAAAACGAGGATGGAAATAAACGAAAACTAAGTAAACGTAAAGATCCAGAAGCGGCTGTTAGTTATTATGAAGAAGAAGGAATACCAAAAGAAGCAGTAACAGAATACTTGTTAAATATTGCTAATTCTACATTTGAAAATTGGAGAAGAGCAAATCCAGATAAAAAAATACAAGAATTTGAATTACAATTAAATAAAATGAGTGTAAGTGGTGCTCTTTTTGATATGGTAAAGTTATTAGACGTATCAAAAATTGTTATTTCTAAAATGACAGCAGAAGAAGTATATGAAAATACTCTAAAATGGGCTAAAAAACACAATAAAGAATTAGCAAATTTATTAGAAAAGAATAAAGAATATTCATTAAAGGTATTAGGAATAGAAAGAGGTAACAAAAAGCCAAGAAAAGATATAGGAAAATGGTCAGAAGTTGAAGATAATATTTCATATATGTATGAAGAATTATTTGAAAAAGATAAAAATGAATATCAATACCAAGTAATAAAGAACAAAGAAACAATTTCTAAAATTTTAAATACATATATATCAAAATATTATAATGAAAATGATGACAAGCAAACATGGTTTGATAAAATTAAAGAATTAGCTGGAGAAATGGGATATGCAAAAGAAGTAAAAGAATTTAAAGAAAATCCAGGAAAATATGAAGCACATGTTGGAGATGCTAGTACAGTTTTAAGAGTGGCACTTACAAAAAGAACAAATACACCTGATATGTATGAAATTATGCAAATATTAGGAAAAGACACAATTGAAAATCGTTTTAGAAAGGCAATATCAGAAATGGAGAAATAAAGATGGAATATCAAGTAGGAGATATTGTAAGAACAAAAAAACAACATCCATGTGGAAGCAAATTGTGGGAAATTGTAAAAATAGGGGTAGACTTTAAATTAAAATGCCAAGGATGTGGTCATATTATAATACTAGAAAGACCAAAAGCATTAAAAGCAATTACCAAAAAGATAGAAAAATAAAGGAAAAAACACTAGAATAGAAATAGCTGTTGCACAAAATGACAAAATATGACATATATTATAGTATAGTATTTCTAATACTATATTGGGGGTGACTTTGTAATGGAGCCACAAGAACAATTATGTTGTTACGACAATACAATATATGAATGCAAAAAAAATTGTAAATGCAAAAAAAGATGTCTATGGATTATAGCTGTTATTTTATTAGTATCTTTTGCAACTGTAATTGGACTAATTATTGGAGCAGCAGTTAGTGCAGCAATTTTAGGAGCATTATCAGCAGTAATAGTTTTAGCAGTAATTCTTGGATTACTTTTTATATTAACAATAATTTTAATAATATGCAAAAAAGAAAAATGCTGTTGCAGGTAAAATAAAAAAACACGGTCTAAAAATTTTTAGATCGTGTTTTTAGTTTTTAGAAAAATTTCCAAATCAGGGGTAGACATTTATAAAATAAAATGATAGAATAAAAAAAGTTAAAAGGTCAAAAAAAATCATATGAGGTATAAAAATGTCAGAAAAATATAATGAAGAATTACCAAAAGCATTGCAAAAAAATGCTGAAAGACAAAGAACTCAAAGTTCAAATAATAAAAGAGGAACGAAAAATAGGAAAAACAAAAAGAAGAAAGGCTTGAAAATTTTTACTGCTATTCTTCTTATACTTATTATAATATTAGTGGCAACAATAGGAGCAGCATATTTCTATATAAATGATAAATTAGGAAAGATGCAACAAGTACAAATAGATGAAAGCCAATTAGGAATTTCTAATGAAGTATCAGAAAAATTGTCAAAATACAGAAATATTGCAATTTTTGGTGTGGATAGTAGAAGCGATAATTTAGAAAAAGGAAATAGGAGTGACTGTATTATTATTGCTAGTATCAATAATGAAACTAATGATGTAAGACTAATTTCTGTATATCGTGACACATATGTACAAATTGATGGACATGGATTAGATAAAATTACACATGCATATTCTTATGGATCTGCGCAATTAGCAATAAATACATTAAACAAAAATTTAGATTTAAATATAAAGGAATTTGTTACTGTTAACTTTGATTCTGTTGCAGAAGCGGTAGAAGAATTAGGTGGAATAATGATAAACATAGAATCAGAGCAAGAAATGAAAACAATGAATGAAGAATATATTGATCCAGTAGCAAAACAAACAGGATTATCAAATGCAAAAATACAAAGAACAGGAAGACAACTACTTAATGGTGTTCAAGCTGTTGCATATTCAAGAGTTCGTTATACAGCTGGTGGAGATTATAAAAGAACAGAAAGAATGAGAACAGTAATAGAAGCAATGTTAGCAAAATTAAAGACAAAAAGTATTGGTGAAATAAATAGTTTTATGGATCATATTTTACCTAAAGTATATACTAATATTTCAACAGGAAATGTACTAAGTTTATTGCCAAGTTTAGCAAGTTTCAACATTTCAAACAGTATAGGATGGCCATATGAAACAAAAGGAATAACATTAGATAGATGGTATGGAGTACCAGTAACTTTGGAAAGTAATGTTATAAAATTACATCAAGAAATGTTTGAAGAAGATTACACACCATCTGAAACAATACAAGAGATTAGTGGGAAAATTATTTCTAAAACAGGTTATAAAAAATAAAATGTCAACATAAACAAATTAATTATTATACATTGTAAGGGGGAATTATACTTGAACACAGAAATAAGAGAAGCACGGAGAAGTAGTTTTAGATGAAAAAATAATAAAAATAAAAAAACAAGCAGATACAATTGAAAAAAAATTAGCATATATACAAGTAAAAAGAGTGATAGATGTTATTGTATCTTGCATAGGATTAATTATATTATCTCCATTATTTCTAGTTTTAGCGATTATAATAAAAACAACATCAAAAGGACCAGTATTTTTTTCACATATAAGGGTAGGAAAAAATGGAAAAAAATTTAAATTATATAAATTTAGAACAATGTATGAAAATGCACGAGAGATGATAAAAAATTTTACTCCTGAACAGAAGGAAGAATGGGAGAAAAATTTCAAACTCAAGGATGACCCTCGAGTTACACCAATAGGAAAATTCTTAAGAAAAACAAGCTTAGATGAATTACCACAAATAATAAATATCATAAAAGGTGATTTGTCAATTATTGGACCTAGACCAGTAGTTGTAAAAGAACTAAGATACTATGGAGAAAATAAAGAAAAGTTTTTGAGCGTAACACCAGGACTAACAGGATATTGGCAAGTAAATGGTAGAAGTACAGTAACCTATGAAGAAAGAGTAAAATTAGAACTATACTATGTTGACCATATATCTTTCAAATTGGATGTAAAAATATTTTTTAAAACATTTGCTACTGTGTTTAAAGGAGATGGAGCAATATAATGAACATTGATATTATATGTCCACTATATAATGCAGAAAAAGAAATTGAAAAATTACATAAAATGCTATTAATGCAAAAAAAAGTAAAAATTAATGAAATAAAATATATTTTGACAGAAAGTAAAGATAAAACAGAAGATATTTTGAAAGAGTTAAAAATTAAATATATAAAAATAAAAAAAGAAGAATTTTCACATAGTTTAACTAGAGAAAAAGCGGCCTTTGAAAGCAAAGCAGATATTATAGTATTTATTACCCAAGATATTAATATAACCCAAGATGACTGGCTATATTATCTAACTAAAGACATAATTGAAGGCACAGTACAAGCAGCATATAGTAGACAAATATGTGAAAATTCTTCAATAGAAAAATATACTAGAGAATATAATTATCCTAATATATCAAGAATCGTATCAAAGAACGATATTGACAAATTAGGGCTAAATACATTTTTCTTTTCTGATGCGTCATCTGCTATAAGAAAAGATATTTTTTTAAAATTGAATGGTTATGACCAGAAAAAATTGCCAACGAATGAAGATATGTATTTTGCATATAAGTTAATTATGAATGGATATAAAATAAAGTATTGTGCAGAGTCAAAAGTTATACATTCACATAAGTTTACATTAAAGCAATATTATAACAGATATAAAGATACAGGAAAATTTTTTAAACAAAATAAATATATAGATAATTTTGGTACCAATAAAGCTGGAGGTGGAATGGCAAAATACATATTAAAGAGAGCAATTCAAGATAAAAATTGGAAAGTAATTTTACAATTTTTCCCCAATGTAGTAGTAAGATATTTAGGAATGCAAATTGGAAAAAGAACTAACAAATAATAGGTGGTAATAAAAGTGGAAAAAGACTTAATTAGTGTAATTGTACCAGTATATAATGTAGAAAAGTATTTAGAAAAATGTTTAGAAAGTATAATAAATCAAACATATAGAAATATAGAAATTATACTTGTAGACGATGGCTCAACAGATAGATCAAAAAATATATGTGACGAATATAAAAAAGAAGACGAGAGAATTGTACTAATTCATAAAGTAAATGGAGGTTTATCTGATGCAAGAAATGAAGGAATTAAATTGGCAAAAGGAAAATATATTACATTTGTAGACTCAGATGATTACTTAGAATTAGAATATATTGAGTATTTATATAATTTAATAAAAAAATATAACTGTAAAATATCAATTTCTTCATATTATATAGAAAATGAAAAAAAAGAAAGAATAGATATTGGGAAAAATTATGAAGAGAAAGTACTAAATACAGAAGAAGCAATTTCAAGAATGTTATGCGAAGAAGGATTTACAGTTTCAGCTTGTGCAAAAATGTATGAAAAAGAATTGTTTAATGATATCAAATATCCTAAAAATAAACTATGTGAAGATAACGGAACAACGTACTTATTACTAGAAAAGTGTGAAAAAATGGCATATGGTAATTTGTCTAAATATATATATGTTAAAAGACAGAAATCTATTATGAATAGCAAATTTTCAATAAAAAAAATGGATCTAATTGAATTAACAGATGAAATGGCAAAATACCTATATGATAAAATGCCATCTATAAGAGAAGCTATTATAAAAAGGCAAATGCATGCACGTTTTAGTGTTTTAAGGCAAATTGTATTTTCAAAAGATGAAGAACATAAAGAATTAGCAAAGAAAATAAGAAAAGATTTATTAGGAAACTACAAAAAACAATTTTTTATAAATTCAAAATTAGATTTTAGAGATAAAATTGGATTTATATCTCTTTGTTTTGGATTAAAAATTTATAAAATAAATTGGAACATATATTTAAAAATGAAAGGATAAAAAATGGATAAACCACTTGTTTCAATAATAATGTCAACACTAAATACAAAAGAAGAATATTTAAAACAAGCAGTTAATAGTATTTTAAATCAAACATATTCAAATTTTGAATTCATCATTATTGTAGATGGTGGAGAAGATGACAAAATATTAGAAGAATTTAAAGATGATAGAATAAAAATTATAAAACATAAAAATCCAGAAGGGCTAACAAAATCATTAAATGAAGCAATAGAAATTTGCAAAGGCAAATATATTGCAAGAATGGATAGTGACGATATATCATTAAAAAATAGAATTGAAATCCAAGTAAAATATATGGAAAAAAGAACAGAGACAGATATGACTGCAACATTTTATAAAGAATTTGGAAAAAATAAAAAAACAGTTATGGAGTGTTTTAATAAACCTAAACAAATTGACTCAAAATTATTCTATACTAATATGATTTCACATCCCTCAGTTATGTTCAAAAAGGAATTTTTAATAAAAAATAATATTAAATACAATGAAGAATATATGTATTCACAAGATTTTGAATTATGGACCAGAATTTCTAAAATCGGAAATATTGCAATTATTCCTAAATTTGGATTAGAATACAGAATTCATGATAAACAAATCAGTAGCGGAAAATCTCAAAAGCAGTCAGAACTATATAACCAGACATTAAAAAGAAATTTGAAAGAATTGGAAATAGAAGAAAAAAATATAAAATATATGTTAATGCTAAATTCCAGAAATACTGATATAGACATAGATGGAATAGACAAGTTTATAAAACTAGCAATAAATAAAAATGGAGAAATAAAAAGATATAACGAAAGAATTTTCAAAAAAGTATTAAAAACTGCTTTTGCTATTACTCTAGTTAGAGAAAAAAGAATTTTAACTTTTTCATTTTTAAAACACAGCATATATCTTTTTTACATAATAAGAAAAAAAATATTGTATATTCTAACAAATATTTATATATAAGAAGGAATGATAATAATGATACTAATAATATATATTATATTATTTATAATATCTCTTATAGCAAATTCATATATTTATCATAAAAAATTAAATTTTGTTAATTTAGTGATGGCTCTTTGGTTTATAACCTCAATATTATCTATGTTTGGATTTTATGGTATGTATATTCCTCCTAAAATAACATATGTATATATAGCAATTACTCTAATAGCATTTCAAATATTTTCATTTATATTTTACAAAACGAAAAAGAATAAAAAAACAATAGAAAATGAAAAAAAAGAAGAAATTAACTGGAAAATAATGAATATAGCAATTATTATTTGTATAATAATAATGTCATATTTTGCATTTATAGGCTTAAAAATATTTATAACAGAAGGTAGCTTTTCTAATATAAGAGATGCATGGCTAAATAGAGAATTTATAGATAATAAAATCCAAATGCTTCTAACAATTGCTGTTATGCCACTAGGTATGGCAGTAGGGATATATTCAGTAATAGATTATGTAGAAAATAAAAAAATAAGACTAAGCTTAATTCTTTACATATGCTTTTTAGCAGAAATTATTATAGCTACAGGTGCAAGAGGAAAACTTGTATTTATTGCTGGAATCATGATAATAGCAGTGTTAGACAAAAACAAAAATGATATGAAAAATTTAATAAAAGAAAATAAAAAGTTGATAATTTTCTTATTATTGATTTTGTTAATAATTGTAGGAATAACATTACAAAGAAATTTATCTGGAAAAGGCTTTTTTTATAATATATATGCATATTTTACAGGAAGCATACATCTTTTTGGCAAATATTTGAAATCACCAGATGAATATCTACTAACTCAGCAAAATTGTTTATATGGACAAGTATTAATAAGTGGTTTTTTATATCCGATAACATTTATCTTGCAATTATTTGGGATACATATAAAAGCAGGAATATATATTATAAACGAAGTAACACAAAATTTTATACCAATTTCTGATAATACACAAATAAATAATAATGTAACATTTTTATACTCAGCATTAAGAGATTTTGGAGTATTAGGATTAATTATATATCCAGCAATAATATCTTACTTTTTTATAACATTTTATAATAAAAAAGAAAAAGAAAACTCTATATACAGTAAGTCAATTTATTATTACTTTTTAATAAATGTAATATTTCTTTTATTTGACTTTAATTTTTCTAATCCAGCTACAATATTTACTTTTATGTATATATATATATTAAACAAATTAAATATAAAAATAAACAAACAGATTGCAGATAAGCAACATTCAAGGGAGAGTATAAATGAAAAAAATAATTATAAAAATAATAGGAATTAACAATTATAGAACATTATTAGTACTATTTTCAAGATTTACAAGTGGTAGTCATAAAAAAATATGGATAGGTGTTGAAAAACAAAACCATACAATTGTAGAAGAGAAAGGGAAAAATATCTATTTTGGATATTATGACTATCCTGCTGTTCAGCAAGATAAAATGCTATATTTAAGTACAACAAATGATAAGACAAAGCCAGCAGAAATATATTACTACGATTTGCAAAGACAAGAAAAAAAGCATATATGTGATACAAATACATGGAACTATCAAATGGGATCTAGATTACGTTGGATTTCAGAAGATACAATTATTTTAAATGATTATAAAACAGAAAAAGGATATATTTCTAAAACTGTAGATATAAACGGAATAATTAAACAAGAATATAACTTTCCTATTTATGATATTTCAAGAGAAAAACAATATAGTTTTTACACAGACTTTTCCGTATTAAATTATTTCAGACCAGGATATGGATATACCAATATAGAAATAAAAATAGATGAAAAAAAACAAAGTGAAAATGGAATTTATAGAGGAGAATTTGAAACAAATACATTCAAAAAAATCTTATCAATGGATGATATTATTTCTTACAATAGTGAAGAATGCAAAAATGCAAAAGCACATTATATAAATCATATATATTGTTGTCCATTTGATTCAATTATTATGTTTTTTCACTTGTGGCTAACACAAAAAGAAGAACTTAGAAATAGAGTTTTTATAATAAATTACAATGGTGATGTTTTACAAGTAATTTCAGATTTTGATAGAGCCTCACATTATAATTTTAAGAATAATAGAGAATTGCTACTAACAGTTTTAAAAGGAGGAAAAAATGAATATAGAGTATATGACATTCAAACAGGAAAATATAGATTAATTGATTTTTTAATTGAAGATGGACATCCTTCTTATATTGGCGGTGAAAATTTTATAACAGATACATATCCAGATCACAATGGAATGCAACATATTTTCTTATGTAATGAAAAGAGAATAATATGTGAAATAGCACAAATTTATCATAATCCAAGAAAAAATGAAGAATATAGATGTGATTTACATCCGAGATATGGAAATGGAATATTAACATTTGATAGTATTATAGGTAAATATAGATGTGAAAATGTATTGAAAATAGATTTATCAAATACAGACAAATTAAAAAAAATGCATCCCAAAATGTCATATAAAAAGAAATTATATTTATTTATTAGCCATAGATTAGATGTAAACATAGTGAAATACATATATACGAGATTATTTAATTTTAGTTATAAAGCACACTTATTAATTCACAAAATGTTTCGAGCAAAAACTAGAATTATGAAGGATATTTATTTTAATAGATTGCAGAAAAAATATTCTATGTGGATTTCACCAGAATGCAAAATAGGGCAAAATGTTCGTTTTATGCATTTAGACGGCGTAACAATTGGAAGTGGAGCTATTATTGGTGATAATTGCACAATATATCATCAAGTAACAATAGGAAAAGAAAAAGAAAAATTCCCAGTAATTGGAGAAGATGTAACGATATATGCAGGAGCTAAAATTATAGGGGATGTAAAAATAGGAAATGGAGCTGTAATTGGAGCAAATGCTGTTGTGTTACAAGATGTACCAGACAACTGTGTGGCTGTTGGAATTCCTGCAAGAATAATAAAAAGGAAAGATATGTAAATGAAAAGACTAAGGACAAATATTATATATAACGTTGTTTATCAAATCTTAATACTAATAATACCTTTAATCAGTATGCCATATGTTTCAAGAAAGTTAGGAGCAGAAGGTATCGGTATTTATTCATATACATATTCAATTGCTTATTATTTTATGATTATAGCAATGTTAGGACTAAATAATTATGGAAATCGAACTATTGCAAAAATAAGAGATGACAAGGAAAAATTATCCAAAGAATTTTTTAGTATTTATACATTTCAACTAATAACAGCTATAACTATGGTAATATGTTATTTTTTATATGTATATATATTTGATAACCAATATAAAACAATTGCATATATACAAATTATGTATGTTATATCGAGTGTTTTTGATATAAATTGGTTTTTTTTCGGAATAGAAAAATTTAAACTAACAATAACAAGAAATACAGTTATAAAAATTTTATCGCTAATACTTATTTTTATATTTGTAAAAACTCCAAATGATATTGGAATATATACTTTCATACTAGCAGGAAGTACACTATTTAGCAATATAGTAATGTTTACATTTTTGCGTAAATATATAAAATACCAAAAAGTAAGCAAAAAGGATATATTAAAACATGTTAAACCTTGTGTTGCATTATTTTTGCCAGTGATAGCAACAAGTATATATAATATAATGGATAAAATTATGTTAGGGATATTATCAAATGTTTCAGAAGTAGGATATTATGAAAATGCCGAAAAAATCACTAAGGTACCAATATCTATTATAACAGCATTAGGAACAGTTATGTTACCAAGAGTATCGAATATGGTATCAAATAATCAGGATGACAAAATAAAAATGCTATTGGAGAAGTCAATACAATTTATAATGTTTATGGCATTTCCAATGGCTTTTGGAATAATAGCAATAAGTAGAAATTTTTCTGTTATGTTTTTTGGATATGAATTTCAAAAAACAGGAATACTAATACAGCTATTGTCTAGTACAATTATTTTTTTAGCATGGGGAAATGTAATAAGAACTCAATATTTAATACCGAAAGAACGAGACAAAGAGTATATAATATCAGCGTTTTTAGGAGCAATAGTAAACTTTATACTAAATTGTATTTTTATACCACAATATGCATCAATAGGTGCATGCATAGGAACAATAGCAACAGAATTTATTGTTGCATTATATCAAACATTTATAGTAAAAAAAGAATTACCATTAAAAAAATACATAAAAAAAGTCATATTATTTTTATTAAAATCAATAATTATGTTTGTAGTTGTAGTTTTAGTTGGAAAAATTATAAGTAATAATGTTTGGCTAAAAATTGGATTGCAAGTATTAGCTGGAGCAATGATATATGTATTAATAAATACAAAATATATATACCAAGAACTTTTAACAAATCCATCAAAAAACAATTTAACATAAGCAAAGAAAAATAATATAAAAAAGGAGAAATTTATGAAAAAATATTTTATTACAGGGGGAGCAGGATTTATAGGTTCTAGCTTAGCACAAAGACTAATTAAAGAAGGAAATGAAGTTGTTGTAATAGACAATTTCTGCGATTTTTATAATCCAAAACTAAAAGAAGACAATATAAAAGATTTATTGCAGAATAAGAACTTTAAACTATATAGAAAAGACATTAGAAATATTGAAGCAATAAATGAGATATTTGAAGAAAATAATATTGATGTTGTAATACATTTAGCAGCAATGGCAGGTGTTAGACCTTCAATAGAAAATCCCATATTATATCAAGAAGTAAATTGTATGGGAACACAAAACATATTAGAAGAAATGAGAAAACATAATATAAAAAAATTAGTTATGGCATCATCTAGTAGTGTCTATGGCAATTGCAAAGAGGTACCTTTTAAAGAAAATATGATTGTTGATTATGCAATTAGTCCATATGCAGCCACAAAAAAAGCAAATGAAGTTATGACACATGTGTATCATAAACTATTTAATATGGATGTCATTATGCTAAGATTTTTTACAGTATATGGACCAAAACAAAGACCAGATTTAGCTATAAACAAATTTACAAGATTAATGTTACAAAATCAAGAAATACCAATGTTTGGAGATGGAACGACATCAAGAGATTATACATATATAGATGATATAGTAGATGGTGTTGTAAAAGCCTGCTTATATTGCTTGGAAAATAAAAATGTATATGAAATATTAAATCTAGGAAACTCAAGCCCAATTTCTTTGTTAGAAATGATTAATACTATAGGAGAAGTATTAAACATAACACCAAAAATAAAACAATTACCAATGCAACCAGGCGATGTAGAAAGAACATATGCAGATATAACAAAAGCAAAAAGTTTGATTGGATATAATCCAAAAACTGAATTCAAGCAAGGTATCAAAAATTTTACAGAGTGGTATAAAAATTATTGACAAATATGGTATATATTTTGTATTATATACAGAGATAAAAAATTATGTTTATTAAAATCGAAGGAATGAAACTAGCAATAGCATGATAAATAAATAGAACCGTGGGACACACGGAGATAGCTCGTTTATGCTCAGC
>CANQWU010000032.1 GCA_947627605.1 uncultured Clostridia bacterium | reverse complement strand
TATAAAAAATAGAATAGATAATATAAAATAAAAATATAAAAAATAAATAAAAAAATTAAAAAAGGAATTACAAAAAAATAGAAAAAAAAATAAAACAAAAAATGAAGGAAAAAAATATAAAGTTAATAAAAATTAAAAATCAAATAAAAGAAATAAATAAAAACAAGAAATAAAAATAATAAATTAAAATTTATAAAAAAATATAATCATATAAAAAAGCAAAGAAAAAATAAAATAAAAAATGTAAAAGTAAAAAAAGGGATAAAAAGAGATATAAAAATGAATGAGATATGATTATAAAAAAAGATATAAATATGCTAAAAAGAAAGAGAAAAAACGTCGAAAAAAGTAAACATAAATAGAAAAAATCGGATCAAAAATTAGAAATAGAAAAACGGATGAAAATACATATACCCTAGCAATATGGAAAGTGCAAAATAAGAAAATATGACAAGAATAGATATAAAAATGGAATAATGGAGTAGAAAGAAGCCAAAGAAATTTACTTCAAAAATGTAAAAAAAACACATAGAAAATCTGAAGATAAAAAAATATTATATAAAAAACTAAAACAATAAAATAAGATTTTTAAAATTATATAGAAATTTTTTAAAAGTAAAAAAGAAGAAAATAAATATATTATTCTTATAAAAAATAACAAATAAAAAGCAAATACATATAAAAGGAGAAAAAATATGGAAATAAATGAAATAGAAAAAAATTTAAGTATAGAAAAAAATGCAATAAATGAAAATTCACAAAAAAATTTTTTAGAAACTACTTTAGGGAAGACAATAAATACCGCAGTAGATATTGGAATTAGAGCTTTATTACCTGATTTTATAGATGAGCAAATAATAAATTTAAAAAATAACTTACTTAATAATGGATTAAAGGAAGGAATAACAAAAACAATAAATGATGCAATTGATTTAGGAAAGAGTGCTATAGGAATTGTAACAGGAAATTTTGAAAATGTAGATCAGATGCAAGCAGCAGTTAAAACTGGAGGAATTATTGATGGAGTATCTAACTTATTAGATACAGTGGTTAATAAAGCACAAAATTCGGGATTAATAAATTATAATATTGCAAATACAATAAAAAATGGGAAAAATGTCATATTAAATAGTGTAGAAAGTAATATAGAAAACACTTTTGCAAATCAATTAAAATCAATAGAATATACTAATAAATACATTAACAATTGGAAAAAATATTATAATAATCAGGATTTTGATGGAATGCAAAGGGAATATGATAAAATAAAAAAATCAATGAAAAATTTAGTTCCAATAGAAAAAACAATTAATGAAGCTAGAACAGTAGAAAACTTGCATAATTTAATAAAAAATAATGGAAAGAATTTTAGTTTAACACAAGAGGAATTGGAATTAGCAGAAAAATTATAATAACAAATAAATTGCTCAAAAACTTACATAAAATCCTTGCAAAATTTAATTTGTTTTAGTATAATACAACTATATAAAAAGCAAGAAAAGAGGGAAAAAAATGGAAGAAAGACAAGATAGACGAGACGGAAAAATTATTGAAAGAGACATTGAAAAAGAAATGAGAACAGCCTACATTGACTATGCTATGAGTGTCATTGTATCCCGTGCACTTCCCGATGTAAGAGATGGATTAAAGCCAGTACATAGAAGGATTTTATATTCAATGCATGAAGATGGCATTACTGCAGATAAACCATATCGTAAATGTGCTAATACAGTAGGATCAGTATTAGGAAGATATCATCCACATGGAGACAGTTCAGTTTATGATGCAATGGTAAGACTTGCACAAGATTTTACAATGAGATATCCATTAGTAGATGGACATGGAAATTTTGGATCAGTTGATGGTGATAGTCCTGCTGCAATGAGGTATACTGAAGCAAGAATGGCAAAAATAGCAGAGTATATGTTGACTGACATTGAAAAAAATACAGTAGATTTTATGCCAAACTATGATGATAGATTACAAGAACCAACCGTATTACCAGCAAAGATACCAGCATTATTGATAAATGGTTCTTCAGGTATAGCGGTAGGAATGGCTACAAATATACCACCACATAATCTAAAAGAAGTTATAGATGGAATTATTAAAATTATTGACGAAGATGAAGTAACAGATGAAGACCTAATGCAAGTAATAAAAGGACCAGATTTTCCAACAGGAGCAACAATATTAGGAACAGAAGGTATTAAGCAAGCATATTCAACAGGTAGAGGTAAAATTACAATGAGAGCAGAGGCAGAAATAGAGGAAATGAGTGGAGGAAAACAAAGAATAATTGTTTCTTCATTACCATATCAAGTTAATAAAGCGAAATTGGTAAAAACAATTTCAGATTTGACAAAGGAAAAGAAGATAGAAGGAATTTCCGAAGTGCGAGACGAATCAGACAGAAAAGAAAAAACGAGAGTTGTAATAGAGTTAAGAAGAGATGCAAATGCACAAGTTGTATTAAATCAATTATATAAACATACGCAAATGCAAGATACATTTGGTATTATTCTATTAGCATTGGTGAAAGGCGAGCCAAAAATATTAACACTTAGACAAATTTTAGACTGTTATATAGAGCACAGAAAAGAAGTTATTTTAAGAAGAACACAATTTGAATTAGATAAGGCCTTGGCAAGAGCTCATATATTAGAAGGATTAAAAATTGCTTTAGATAATATCGACGAAGTAATAAGTATAATTCGTTCATCTTATGACAATGCTAAGGAAAGATTAATGGAAAGATTTGGATTATCTGATATACAAGCACAATCTATTCTTGATATGAGACTAAGAACACTACAAGGATTGCAAAGAGAGAAAATAGAAGAAGAATATAATGAATTATTAAAATTAATACAACATTTAAGAGATGTATTATCAAGTGAAAAATTAGTTTATGATATTATAAAAGAAGAATTGTTAGAAATTAAATCAAAATTTGGTGATGACAGATTGACAAAAATTGTAGCAGCTGAAGGAGAGCTTATAGAAGAGGACTTAATAAAAGAGGAACAAACAGTAATAGCATTAACACATTTTGGATATATAAAAAGAATGCCAATTGATACATATAAAAGTCAAAAGCGTGGAGGAAAAGGAATTACAGGAATTGCTACAAGAGAAGAAGATTTTGTAAAACAGATATTTATAGCATCAACTCATGATACAATATTATTTTTCTCAAATAAAGGAAAATTATATACATTAAGAGGATATGAGATACCAGAAGCAGGAAGAACGGCAAAAGGCACAGCGATTGTTAATTTGTTAAGATTAAATTCAGGAGAAAAAATCTCAGCAGTCATACCAATACAAAATTTTGCAGAAGGAAAATACCTTTTAATGGGTACAAAAAATGGACTAATTAAGAAAACAGCCTTGAAAGAATATGAATCTAGCAAGAAGACAGGTTTACAAGGAATCACATTAAAAGATGATGATGAATTAATAGCTGTACGATTGACAGATGGTGAAGATAATGTAGTATTAGTAACTGAAAAAGGACTATGTATTACGTTTGATGAAAAAGATGTAAGACCTATAGGAAGAACGGCTCAAGGAGTTATTGGAATTAGAATAAACGATGATGACAAAGTAATAGGAATGGAATCTGTAATAAGAGGAGGTAAAGCAACATTACTTGCAATAACAGAAAATGGATTTGGTAAAAGAACAGAATTAGACGAATATAGAGTACAACTAAGAGGAGGCAAAGGAGTTATTACCTATAAAATAACACCAAAGACAGGAAAAATAGTAGGAATACGAATTGCAAATGATGAAGATGACGTAATGCTAATTACAGATACAGGAACAATTATTAGATTAAAAGTAAAAGACATTAGTATTTTAGGAAGAGCTACACAAGGAGTTACATTGATGAGAACATCAAATGGAGGAAAGGTTGTTAGTATAGAAATAGTAACACCAGAAATAGAAGAATAAATTATAATAAATGTAGACACAAGAAAGTGTTTACATTTATTTTTTTATTATAAATAAAAATATATAAATATAACATAATTCAAAATTTACATATAAAGATAAGTATAAAAAGATGTATTTTTTCAATTATAAAACCCCGATTCAGTATATAAATGAACGGGGTTAGCTGAATATTTTTATTAATAATTTTAGACAGTATCTATTTTATCCTTTTTAAACGTAAGTCCTCTCCAAAGAAATAATAAATATCATAATATCCTGCAATGCGAGAAGCAATTCTATCCTGATAAATATCAAAAATATTTTTCATATCTAAATTTGTAGAAATAATTGTTTTAGTAACATGATTATTTAAGTTTAAGATACGTGTATTTATAATTGTAAATAGCTCACTTAATTTCATAGAATTAATAATTTCAGTTCCTAAATCATCGATAATCAATAAATCAGTTTCTAAAACAGATTGAATGAAATTATTAGAGGAATCTGTATTTCGACCAAGCTTAAAATCAATTACGGTTTCAAGCAATACAGGAGCTGTTTGATAAAGAACAGTTTTACCATTTTTTAACAATTCAGAAGCGATACAATTTGACATAAAAGTCTTACCGCAAACCAGTAGCGCCTGTAAATAACAAATTTTTACTCTCTAAATTATCAAAATTTTTAATAAAATTTATACATTGACGTTTTATATTTAAAATATTTTTTCTGGGTGAAATATTAAATTTATACTTTGATAAATCTACTTCATCGGAAAAATAATTTTCATTAAAATTATCAAAATTTTCTTTTTTTAATCCATACATAATAGATTTATTAAAAGAAATATCTAATAATTTTTGTTTTAAGCAAGAACACATAGAAGTATTAAAATTATTATCTACAATATAACCCGTGTCTTTACAATTATTGCATTCATAAACAGGAGTGAAAAAATCTGCAGGATATCCATTTTTTAGTAAAATATTTTTTTTCTCATCTTTTAATTTAGAAATTCTAACATTTAATTCTTGGTAATAATTTGAAGAATTTTCAGGATTATTTAAAATAGCTTTTGCAGAATTAATACCAAGGGAATTAAGTTCATCATCAATTTCTAATAATCTAGGAAAAAGAGAATACATATTTCTTTTTCTTTCTTCCAAATTTAATTCTGCATCGATTTTCTTTTGTTCATATTCTCTCAAAAGAGATTTCAAAATATCATTTGCCATTTGCTTCTCCTTCTACATCTATATTTGCATATAAAAAATCTAAGTTATCATACTGTCGTTGGGTATGATTTGCTTTTGATACACTATTTTTTAAATCTTTGATGTCCTTAGCTTGCTTTTTTCTTTGCTCCATATAATTTTCTATTTCAGCAGGAGTTTTTAAATTTTTATCATGCCAATCAGATATAATATGGTGGAAATAATCAAAAGTGGGATTTTGTTTTGAAGTTGTTTTCTTTAAAGCAATTTCAATAACATTCATATCATAACCAAAGTCTAACACCCAATTTTCAATGTAACCTTCTTCATATTGATTTAAACCAGAATGCTTGCCTAATTTTTTAGCAATATTTCGCTTTATAGTTTGCAATTTCTCTCTCTTTTGATCATAAAGCTCTAAATCATTCCAAGTTTGAATTTTGTTAGCACCCCAAGCTTCTGCCACTGTTTGTACGTAATTTTTATGAAGCGCAGAACGACTATAACAATAGTCAAAAAGAGCAATCATTACCTGTTCATCAAAATTATATTTTTTAAACCATAGATCAATATCATTAAACCAAGAAGGTCCCATAATCCCATGAAAATACATATTATTAATATGATCAATAGCTTTTGCTCGAGACTGATTTTTTGCAGTCTGTTCAATTTTTTCTTTGGAAGGCGTTAAATTTGGAGTATATAAATTATTTAAAGTGGTTTCTTGTAAATCTATTATAATAAAACCATTTGTTTTTCTCAAAATTAATCCATTTTTTTCTAAATAAGAAATTCCATCATTTATGACTTTTATAGGCAACCCTAATTTTTTAGACATATCATTTATTTTTATATCTTTTCCATACTTGGATAAAAAAGACAAATAAAAATAAATTTTTAAATAATCACCAGGAATCTCTGATAAATATTCTGAAAAAAATATATCAGGTATTGTAGTTTCAGAAAATAACATAGATTTTTCTTTTTGCTCTAATTTCATAAAAATCCCCCGTTTCAAAATAAAAACAGCTAAAAAAGTTGTAGCTTTATTATATCTTCTTTATATAAAAAGTTCAATAAAATTTGACAATTTTTTTTAAAAGGTATTAAAAGCAAAATTAAAAATTATTCTTAGAATAAAAATATAATTTTTGTTTTATAAAAAAAGAAATTACATATTTAAATACATATAAAAAACTTTCTCCATTAAATCCTGAAATACTAATTAGTAAAAAAGGAAAACAAAATAAAATAATAAAAAAAATCTTTGTCATAATTTTATTAAAAAAAATACTAGTTAAAATAAAAATAAAAAAACACCAAATTAAATTAATAAAAATTGTACTATAATCAATTATGCCAAATAATTTATTTTTAAAATTAAAATTTTTTGGAAAAATAAATTTAATAAAAAAACCCCCTTTCAATTATTTATTAAAACTAAGAAGATGGTCCACATTCTGTGAAACAGTTGTGGAAATACCTCCTATAAATTCTTTAACAATCGAATTTGCACGCAGTAATGCATAAATTCCACCAATATATACAAATTTAACAAATAAATTTCCAGAACTATAATCCATAGAAAATAATATTAATAAAATAAGAACGACAACTATTTGGATAAATAAAAGTGAAAATAAATTTCTAAACCAGGCTTTAAAAAACCAAGATAATTGGCTAGAAGCAGATGATAAAATTGCAAAAGGTGCAAGTAAAATAAATATTTTTATCATCATATATCGTAAAGCATATGAAAATACTAAACCTAGAAGAGAAATAGAAAAAGTAGTTTTTAATAAACCATCTAAAGAAAAAATATTTAGTGTATTTCCGCCAACAGAAATATTGGAATTAATTAAAGAAATTAATTCTGAAAAAAAAATATTTTTTCCAAATAAATTAAAACCTAAACTTTGGAGTGCTAATGTAATATAGGAAATTAAATTCAAAAATTGTTCTAAAATAAAATAAGAAAAATTCATACAAATTCCATAAATAATTAATTTAAAAATAAAAGAATAAGGACGATCAACCTGCATATAAGTAATATGAGATAAAAAATATCTAATTGAAAAATAAATGAGTATTCCTAAAAATAAAGAATTAGCTACTAATAAAATTCCATTTGTTGTTGATGTACCAAAAATTTTTTCAAAATAATTATCATGTAAAATATTTGAATTTATAAAAGTCATATCATCTAATACACCATATAAATTATTATCTATAGAACTTAATAAAGTTTCGAAAATAGAATTGATAGTTTGAATGATAATTTGTGTGATATTTGATTGGTCCAAAATAACCTCCTTTCACAAAAAAAACAATAAACATAAAATAAAAAAAGTTAACCAACCAGAGACTTAATAGCAGAAAGTATCAAATCGATAGCAAGTATGAATGCGTAAGAAAATAGAGATCCTTTAATCAATTTTTTACCAGTTCGAATTCTATCTTCATCTCCAAAACTAAACTTTTTCATAAATACACCTGTTCCAACAGCAACTGCAGCTGCTGGAGTAGAAATTGTTAATAACCAACTTTCAATTTTTTCAAAAGCAGAATTAATTTTTGTAACTAATTGCGGATCACCAAATGCTGCAAAGATAATTTTAAAATTAAAAATAAAAATAATAGTTAATAAAAAAATGAAAAAAATATAAAATAATTTTTTTTGAATTTTGTGATTTTTTAAATTCATAAATACCTCCCTGTTAATTAATAAAATTATTTAAAATAAGGAATCATTTTTAATTTTTTAGGTTTAAAAATAGAATTCCCATCAGATAAAAAAGTTAATGCAGAAAAAGTTTCTAAACTTTGAGTAAAAAAATTTGTATCAAAAATAAAATCATTTTGACTAAAAGTACTATATGTTTCAGAAATATTAGAGTTTTCAGAATTAAAACTATTAGTAATATAACTAAAATTTGTTTCTTTTGCATTTTCAGAAATACTTTTAGAATGACGCTCTTTGTCCTCTTTTCCTAATTGTTTTTGTGCTTCTTCAATTGTAAAAATATCATCAGTGCGAAACCATATTTTATTTACTAAATTTTGAATAATAACTTTCACACTTGCTTCATCCTTTAAAGAATATTTTAGAGAAGAATAGCTTTGAGTTGAAACAATATTAATACATTTTGCCTCACGACTCATAGAAAAAAAGTCAGCATCAGTTTTTGTGCAAAATTTATCATATTCATCACAGATAAAAATAGTTTTCTTAGGAGTAGAATTAGCTAAATTTGTCATAACTTCAGTTTGGAAATCTAGCTTTAAATATGCAGCTATTATTTTTGAAAGAAAGGAATATTCAGAAACATTTATATTCAAAACAACAATCTTTCCACTTTCAATTATTTCTGAAAATCCATTAAAATTTAAAACCTCTTTAGGTGGACAAAATGTTTTTGAAACTTCATAATCAGAAACAAAAGGATTTGTCATACGAGTGATTTCAGAAATTAAAATATTTTTTGTACGACTATCCAATTGATAAAATTCTTTTTCAAAAAAATTTAAGCTTGCATTTAAATCATAAACTTCAGAACTTGATAATTTTCCAGAAATAAATAAATTTCTTAAATCAGATATTTTTTCTAAATAATAATTAGGAATAGTTACTAATTTATGAATTTCAGAAAAAGTAACATATCCACTATTATACATTCTGCAAAGCTTAATACATTCTGTTAAAATTTGTTCAGCTTTATCAAGCCAATAAGATTCAGAATTATTTTCTGAAAATAAAGTTAGAATTGTTTTCAATCGGTTGGCCAAAATTTGAGGTTTTAAATGAGGCTTATGCAAAGGGTTATAATAAATATTGTTGGAAAGAGAAATAACAATAACATCTTTTGATAAATTATATTTTTTAGAAATATCAAGGACATATTTATAAAAATTACCTTTAACATCTAAAATAAGCATACCTATCTTTTCACTTAAATTATTAGAATTATAATTAAAAAATTGATTTACAAATGGATAAATGGCAGAAGAAGTTTTTCCAGAACCAATAGTGCCAGTAATTAAAAAATTTTGATACAAACCAGATTCAGGTACAAAAACTGGAATTTCAGAATTAGAAAAATCATTTCCAATAAGTAAAGAAAAAGAACTACTATCTTCTTTAACAACAAAATTAGAATTTTTTTTAAATTTAATTTTTTTTAAAAATAAAGGAACATTTATTAAAAATCTTTGATAAAAGAGACGACAAAAAATAAAATCAGAAAAAATAAAAATAATAATATAGATTTTCTTTAACAGATTCCATAAAAAAGGTTGTTCCAAACAAATATCAAAAGGATGAAAACCGTATGTAATAATAACTTCATTTGCAGTATAAAGAGGATAAAAAATAAAAAAGGTTAAAAGTTGAAAAAAGAAAAATAAAAAAGCAGAAATGAAAAATGCCAATTTATGTTTAAAAATAAATCTCACCTCCATTAAGAAAAATGATTTTGCTTAATATGTAATTTTGCACCTTGTTTATTATGGAAAACTTTTATATCGAAAAAAAGATAAAATGAATATAATGTAATAAAAAGGTAAATCATAAAAGAAAAGAAAAATAAATTGATTAAATTTTGAATAGTATCACCATCTTCCTAAGGCAATAGCAATAGATTGCTATTATAATACAACATTTTTTTCAATTTGTCTATACTTTTTTAGAAAAATATGTTAAAATATATAAATGAAAGGAGGAAATAAAATGGAAATAAAAAAAGATATGACAATAGGAGAACTATTAGAACAAGCACCAGAAAAAGCAGAAATATTATTAGAAGCAGGAATGCATTGTTTAGGATGTCCAGCATCACAAATGGAAACATTAGAAGAAGCTTGTGGAGTACACGGAATAGACATAGACGAAATTATTGAAAAATTGAACAAATAATACAAAAATTGTTTAAAAAAGAAAAAAAATCAAGAAAAACCCTTGACAACTAAAAAAATATATAGTAAAATATAAAAGCGTTTGTGAATAACGCACATGGGCTATTAGCTCAGGTGGTAGAGCACTTGACTTTTAATCAAGTTGTCCCGCGTTCGAGTCGCGGATAGCTCACCAAAAGAACTAAATAATTTTATACGAATTATTTAGTTCTTTAAATATAAGGCCCCGTGGTCAAGCGGTTAAGACATCGCCCTTTCACGGCGGAGACATGGGTTCGATTCCCGTCGGGGTCACCAATGCCACTTTAGCTCAGCTGGCCAGAGCATCGCACTTGTAATGCGAGGGTCCCCAGTTCGAATCTGGGAAGTGGCTCCATAAGGTCGGTAGTCTTGAATTAGTCTTGGTTACTGGCTTTTTTGCTTGTAGGTGTTGTATAATAGCACCTGCTTTTTTGTACTTGAAAAATATGTAAAAATATGTGAAAAAGTAAGGAGAACATTATGGAAAAACAAGTAATAATAATAACAGGAGCAGCTAGAGGAATAGGAAAACAAATAGCAAAAACATTAGCAAAAGAAGGACATACAATAATATGTAACTATAATAAATCACACAAACAAGCAATTGAACTAAAAAAGGAATTAGAAGAACAAGGAAAAAATATAGAAATATTTCAAGCAGATGTTTCTAACCAAGAACAATGTAAAAAATTAGTACAATTTACATTAGAAAAATATAAAAGAGTAGATGGATTGATCAATAATGCAGGAATTGATAAAATCCAACAAATCGAGGATGTAACAAAAAAAGATTGGGAAGAAATCATAAATACAAACTTATATAGTGCATTTTGTATGTGTCAAGAAGTGACTCCCAATATGATACATAATAAAAAGGGATGGATAATAAATATTTCATCAATTTGGGGACAAGTAGGAGCATCTATGGAAGTAGTATATTCTATTTCAAAAGCAGGAATGGACGGAATGACAAAGGCACTTGCTAAAGAATTAGGACCATCAGGGATAAGAATTAACTCAATTTCTCCTGGAATAATTGATACAGATATGAATTCAGATTTAAATGATAACGAATTAAGAAAAATAAAAGAAGAAATATTATTAGGAAGAATAGGAAATCCGGAAGATATATCTAAATGTGTAAAATGGTTAATAGAAGATCATTATACTACAGGACAGATTATTTCCATAAATGGAGGATGGGTTATAACATAAAAAAAGAAGTAAATTTTACTTCTTTTTTTATATTATTCAGCTTCATCAACTTGTTTAGTTTTTCTTTTATAATTTCCAGAAATTAATTTAGGAAGATAAGTAATAATCTTGTAAACAGCTAAACGAACTTTTTTACTCCATAAATAAGATCTCCTTAATTTTCTAGCTGTTCCAATTGAATTAGGTTCATCATCTAAAACTATTAAATCAGTTTGAGGTTTTTCTAACTCAAATATATAATTTTGACCATCATTATTATCCCATTCATCTAAGCCATTTTTAAAGCAAAAATTAAAAGTTCCTTCTCCACATAAATTCAACTCAGCCTGAAAGCCTAATTCAGATCTTTCCATTTTTACTTCATTAAGCCCATCCCAATTTAAGCCAAAACCATAATGAATAAAAACATCTTCACAACCATCTTGAAAAAACTTACCAGTATAAGATATTTTTACACTAGTATTCTCAATTAATTTATCAGTATTAAAAAATATATTTTTCATTAATTCCATCTTCTAAAACTCCCTTTATTTATCTTTTGCTATCAACATTATAATATTAAAATTTACAATGTTCAAGTATTTTTTTAAAAAAAGTTAAAAAAATTGTCAAAAATTAAAAAAAAGAATAAAACAAAATGATAAACATATGATTAAATAAAGGATTATAAAACACGAATATAAAATAAAAAAAAGCCTAAAAATGTTGTAAAAAATATTTTTTTGTGGTAATATAAAAAGGAAGAATGAAGGGAGATATTATGGAAAAAGAAACTATAAAAGAAGAGAAAAAAGAAACAAAAGAAAAATTCAAGCAAATTCAAAATGAACCAAAAAAGGTAGAAAAAAATTTAGAAAAAATGATTGAGAAGACCAAAAAGAAAAGAAAAGTAAAATTAATATTAGGAATTACAATTTCACTAATAATAGTTATAGCAATTGTTTTTTCAACAATATTTGCATTATTAAATATGAATAAAACAAATATTGTAAGAGGAGTTAAAATTGAAGGCGTAGATGTATCAGGATTAACAAAAGAAGATGCAAAATTAAAATTAGAAAAGATATATCAAGAAAAATTAGAAAAAGAAATTCCAGCACAATATCAAGATTATGAAACAACTATAAATGCCAATTTGCTAGAAACAACATATGGAATAGAAGAAGCGGTAGAACAAGCAATAAATATAGGAAGAACAGACAATATATTTGTGAACAATTATAAAACATTATGGGCATTATTAGGAAAAACAGATATTGACGTAAAAATGCAATTAAATGAAGAAATAGCAAGAAAAACAATAGAAGATATAGGAACAAACTTACCAGGAGTAATGGTAAATTCTGAATACTATATTGAAGAAGGAAAATTAAAGATTACAAAAGGTGAAAAAGGAGTAAAAATAAACACAGACTTAATGCTAAAAAAGATAAAAGAAAAATTAGATAAAATAGAAACAACAGATGAATATATAGAAATACCCGTATTACAAGCAAATCCAAAAGAAATAAATCTAGAACAAATTCATGCAGAAATATATAAAGAAGTACAAGATGCATATTACACAAAAGACCCTTTCACAATACATCCAGAAGTAGAAGGAATAGACTTTGATATGGAAGCGGCAAAAAAAATACTAGAAACAGAGCAAGAAGAATATATAATAGATTTAATAATTACAAGCCCTAAAGTAACAACAGACCAAATAGGAACAGAAGCATTTCCAGATCAGTTAGGAACATTCAAAACAAACTATGATGGAGGAGATGTAGATAGAACAACAAACCTAAGACTAGCGTGTGAAAAAATTAATGGAAAAGTTATATTAGCAGGAGAAACTTTCTCATATAACCAAACATTAGGTCCACGTTCAGCGGCAGCGGGATATAAAAACGCAAAAGTATATTCAGCAGGTCAAGTAGTAGACGGAATTGGAGGGGGAATTTGTCAAATTTCTTCAACATTATATAATGCGGTGTTAAGAGCAAACTTAGGAATTGTAGAAAGAAAAAATCATCAATTTGTTACATCATATGTTGAAGCAGGGATGGATGCAACAGTAGTATATGGAACAACAGACTTTAAATTCAAAAACACAAGAAAATATCCAGTAAAAATAGTTGCATCAGCAAAAAATGGAGTAGCAGTAGTATCTATATATGGAATAAAAGAAGAAACAGAATACACATTTTCATTTAGAACAGTAACAATATCAACACTGCCAACATCAACTAAGTATGTAGATGATCCTACAATTGCAGCAGGAACAGAAAAAGTAAAACAAAAAGGAGCAAATGGTAAAAAAACAGAAACATATATGTATAAAATGCTAGATGGAAAAGTAATATCAACAACACTTTTATCAAAAGACACATATGACCCAATGCAAAAAATAATTATAAGAGGAACAAAAGGTTTAAAAACAAATACAAAAACAGAAACAGAAACGAAAACACAAACAAACAATACAACGACAACTGAAAAGTCACAAGAAACAACAAAACAGCCAACAAAAGAAGAAACAACAAGTAATCAGACTACGGAAAACCAAAAAGATACTACTAAGGAAGAAACCACAAACTAATTTTAAAGGACTTAGTAAAATAAGTCCTTTTTTTGTATAGAAAAGTCGTAGAAGTACATAAACAACTTGCATTTTAGAAAAAATAGTATTGACAAAATAGCTAAAAAAGTATTATAATAAAAATGCACAAAATTTTTATAAAATAAAAGCAATAAATAAATGGGCCATTAGCTCAGCTGGTAGAGCAGCAGACTCTTAATCTGACGGTCGGAGGTTCGAACCCTCTATGGCTCACCAAAATGTTAGGGATAAGCGACTTTCACAAGTTGCTTATTTTTATATTTTATAAATTTCCCGACTTTTTCCCGACTTAGTTTTTTATCAAGAAATTAAATCTTTTATAAGTTCAGCAGTTTTTGATTTATCTTCAGGAAATACAGATAAATAATATTTTTCTGTTATAATAATGCTACTATGACCAAGCAGTTCTTTAACATTATGTATTTTTGCACCTTTTCTAATTAAGGTTGTTGCATAAGTATCCCTAATTGAATGAGGCTTTTTATATCCAATATTTAATTTTTTTAGGAATCTCCTCCAAGATCGTCTAAAATTTGACATTTCGATTGGTTTGCAAGTTTGCGTAGTAAAAATTAACGATTCATCATCAAAATTTAATCCATTTTTTTTCCATTTCAATTCTTGTTCCTTAAAATATAATTTTAAAGATTTATAAAATTTTTGTGCAAAAAACACATCTCGAATACTAGATTTTGATTTAGGTCTTATTAGTTTATATTCCCTATGCCAATCATCTGAATTATCATAGATTTTAACATTTTTTAAAGTATTGCGTACTTTTACAACATTTTTTTGAACGAATTTCTTTTTTAAGCCTAAAAGTTCTCCTAAACGTAATCCTGTTAAAAAATCTAATTGTATTGCAATATTAAAAGTATTATCTTTGAAAGGCATATACTTTAAATTTGCCATAATTGTTTTTACTTCATCATCATTAAAAGCCTGAATATTATTAACAAGTTCATCCTCTACTTCATCTTCTTCGCCATCTGCATTTCCAGGAATTTCAATATTACTTAATGTGCATGGATTATCCAAAGTATAATGCATTTTTACGCACCACGAAAAGAAAGAACGAAGAGTTTTATTCAAATCGAATATCTTACTACTACTTACTGATAAATGTTTAGTTTTTTGAGAATTAGGCATAACGATATTTATACCATTTTTATATAATTCATTATAATATATTTGAAAAGGTCTAGCTATTGCTCCCTGTACTCTTATGCCACCTATTTTCCTGTCTTTTATATAATTTCTAAAATTACATTCATGTTTTTCAAAAGAAGCGGATTTTTTATTTTTTGAATATAAAAGAACATCAAAAAGCCAAATATGCATACCTTGTTCAATAGTAAGCTTTGAAGCATCTACAGTTAAGCCTAAACTTATATTGTTCATATATTCTTCAATTTGTTTGTCACAATCTTTTTCTCCATCTCCATAAAATTCTTTTTTTATAGGATTTCCTTTTATATCATGCCCAATAGTTTTAGTTTTCCTATAATATGGAATACCATTTTTTATACAATTATATTTTTTTGCCATAATAAAACCTCCTTAAAACAAATTTTTGGTACTTGCTTAAGCAGGATTATTATAGTATAATAAATATACAAATAAAACTGCTTATGCAGTACATAAATTGTAGATAACATATGAACTTTGGCGAGGGAGTATGTTATCTATTTTTTAGCAATTTTGTGTAAGCTCAAAAAAAGTATCTTCATCAATCATTTCTAAATCTTGTCCGTCAGCAATTAGTTTTTCAGCCTTTATCATTTTGTTACTTTTATTCCCAAGTTTAAAATTCCCATAATCATCGTTGCCAACTACAAGATAATTAGTTGATTTTGTTACAGATGGAGCAGGAATAGCTCCACAAGATGCAGCTAATTTCATGGCCTCCTGTCTAGTGATTGAGAGAGCTCCAGTAAAGACAATATTTTTTTCATTTAACAAACTATTTATATTTGGAGTTATTTGAATATCTTTTATTCTATCATAATCCGTTTTTGATGGTTTATGCTTATATATTCTTTGAGAATGTGCAGAATAAAAATTTTCATTTTTATAATAACCATAATTGTATTTGACTATAGCTAACAAATCATAGATAGAAGTTATTTCATAAAAATTTATTGCATTTATAATAATTTCTCCACAAGCTATAGCATCCGAATTTGCATTATGATGATTTAAAGATATATTAAGATGCTCACTAACGGTATCTAATTTGTAGTTTATTAATCCTTTCCAAGTTCTTTTAGCTATCATTAAAGAATCAGCATATTGAAAATCTGGAATTTTAATATCGTATATATTGCATCCATGTATAATTTGAGAAATATCAAATCCAGCATTGTGAGCAAATATAAACTTGTTAGAAATTATATTGCATATATCTTTTAACACATCTTGAATTTTAGGAGCATTTTTGACTGAATCTTGAGTTATTCCATGAAGTTTTACTAATTTTGGTTCAAAATATACGTCTCCAGGATTTATTAAAGTTGATAATAATTGTTCTTTTTTTCCATTATTAAAACTATATATAGATACTGAACAAGGACTATATTCATATCTTGAAGCAGTTTCAAAATCAATTGTTAAAAATTCCATAATAATTCCCCTTTTTTATATAAATAATTAAAAATTTTATTTATTTTTTTCTTCTTAATTCTACTACTTTACCAATAATTCTAACAGGCAACTGTTCAATTTGCTGATTTGTATATATTATAGGTTGATATTCAGGATTTATGGGTTGTAATATAATACCGTTTTCATTCTTGAATACTCTTTTAAAAGTACCATCGTTACCGATTTACCATTATAATGCAATCATCTCCACTTTCACAATCATCTTGTTTTAAAATAATAAGATTATCTCCATCAAGATATTCTGGAAACATAGAGTTGCCTTTTATTTTAAGCCCGAAATATTGCTTTCCACCTTTCAACATATCAGCTGGGATTTCTTCTGTGTCTATAATATCTTCAATGCATTCCATTGGAGTGCCAGCAGGAATAGATCCATAGACTAATACTACAGCAGAACCTTCTGATTTTTTATCCATACCTTGAATATTACTATCAATTTTTTCTTTTTCTGCTAAATCTATATAACCAGCCTTTTCAAGTAAGTCAATATAATCAATATTGTATACTTTAGAAAGTTCTTTCAATGTAAGGGGAAGAGCTTTTCGAGAGCCTTTTTCTATCATAGACAAATGACTAAAAGAAACATTACATTTGTAGTCTACCTGCCTTAGAGTTAGATCTCTTTGTTTTCTTATTTTTTCTAAATATTCTCCCAATTCTTTATTAGTAAGCATTTTAAATACCTCCTATGTTCACATTATAACACAAATGTTTCTAATTGTAAAATTTTTATAAAAATTTTTTGAAAAAGTGTTGACAAAAAGAAACAACAAATATATAATGTTCACAGAATGAAACAAGGAGGCGATAAAAGATGATAGTTGTGATAAATAAAGAAAAACTTCAAAAAGATATACAATTGGCGGGATATAACATAACTTTATTAGCCCAAAAAGTGGGTTGCTCAAAAGCTCATATAAGTTGTATTTTAAATCATGAAAGAAATCCGAGTGCAAAAATAGCTGTTAAAATTTGTGAACAAATAAATGGAAAATTTGAAGATTATTTTTTTATCGAAACTGTTCACAAATAAAAACAAAACTAAATAAGGAGGTAAAATATAGAATGTCACAATTACAATTTATATTAGATGATATATTTTATTTTTTATCATTAGAATGGCTTGAAGAAAAACACCATCTATTAAGACTGATATTACTTAATTTAGTGTATCCATTAATAGTGTCTATCCCAACAAGCCTTTTAACCACAATGTTATTAATGAAGTTATTAGGGCTGTAAAAAAGGCTACTACTATAGGACAGAACACAGATTTTAGAAATAATTCAAGCCAATATGCTTTTCTAAAAGCAAAATAATCGTAACCTTTTGGAGTAATTTTTAAGTTATAACTATAACCAACATAAGAAATATATCCGTCATTATGTAATGAGCAACATATGTCATAAACTTCTCTATCTTCGAGTTTTGTTTTTGTGCATAACTCTGTTCTACTGATAGTTTTGTATTTGCGAATAACTTTTAATATTTTACGATGTTTACCATATAAAAAATTCAAAATAATCACCCAAGCAACATTATAACACAAATTACAGCAAAAGTAATAAAAAAACAATATAACAAGTTTTTAACTAAATATGAGAGGAGGAACATA
>CANQWU010000031.1 GCA_947627605.1 uncultured Clostridia bacterium | reverse complement strand
CAAGCTTATACATACGTGAAATTTTCGCTAACAAAATAATCTTATTTTTTAGTGAAATTTTCAAAAATTATTGACATGATAGAAAACCTAATAAATAAATGACATAATTTTATAAAATTACTTGTAAAATTCCCATAAATGGTGTAAAATACTGGTATGTTGTTAATAATAAAAAAGGAGAGAAAACATGAAATTCGTAACAGATGACGAATCAAAAAAACAATATAAAAAATTCTTAGAAGAAAACGAAAGATGTAATTTTCAACAATCATTAGAATGGGCAGAAGTTAAGAAACCTAACTGGATACCAGAAGTTATTTTAGCAGAAGATATGCAAGGAAATATAATTGGTTCTTTATGTGTTTGGATACGAAAAATACCGATTTTTGGTAACATTATGTATGCACCAAGAGGACCAGTATGTGACATCCATAATATAAATGTATTGAAACAATTAACAGATGGAGCAAAGGAATTAGCAAAAAAATATAAAGCAATTGTACTAAGAATAGAGCCAGATGTAGAAAGTGACGACCAAGATTTTAGAGATATTGTAGCAAATTTAGGGTATGAGATAAAAGATAATGCCAAAGACTTTATGGATGAAATTCAACCAAGATATGTTTTTCGTTTAGATATTAAGGGAAAAACAGAAGATGAAGTTATGGCAGGTTTTCACCAAAAATGGAGATATAATATACGTTTAGCAACCAAAAAAGGAGTTGTTGTTAAAGAAGGAACAAGAGAAGACTTAAAAGATTTCCATAGAATTATGGTAGAAACTGGTGCAAGAGATGGATTTATTATTAGACCTTTAGAATATTTTGAAAAAATGTATGATAATTTAGCACCAAATCATATGAAATTATTGATGGCATATTATCAAGATAAACCAATATCAGGAGTAATTCCAATATTTTATGGAAATAAAACATGGTATCTATATGGAGCAAGTAGCAATGAGCATAGAAATTTAATGCCTAATTACTTATTACAATGGGAAATGATAAAAATGGCAATTGCTAGAAAAGACGATATTTATGACTTTCGAGGTGTTTCGGGAATTGTAGACGAATCACATCCTCAATATGGGTTATATAGATTTAAAAAAGGATTTGGTGGAAAATTCACAGAATTTTTGGGAGAAATTTACATTCCATACAAACCTTTAACATATAAATTATATAAATTTTCAGAAAAGTTATTCCGAAATGTACGTCAATTAAAAATGAAATTTAAAAGTAAAAGGTGATAAATAATATGAACAAGCTAATTATCAATAAAAAAGACTTAGCCCATAATGTTCAAAAAATAAAAGAATATGCAAAAACAAATTTGCCAGATGATAATGGAAAAAATGTTAAAATTATAGCAGTTGTAAAAGCAAATGCATATGGATTAGATATGAAACAATATGTACAATTTTTAATAGACCAAGGAATTGACTTTTTTGCAGTATCAACAGTTCAAGAAGCCTTACAATTTAGGCAGTTAGGATTTACACAAAAATTACTTATGTTATCTTCAACAGCAATCAAAGAAGAAGTAGAGGAGCTAGTTGAGAAAAATGTTGTTATTACTATTGGGTCTAAAGAAGCGGCAGAAGTGGCAAACCAAATTGCAAAAAATAAAACAATTAAAGCACACATAAAAATAGATACAGGATTTGGAAGATATGGATTTGTATATACTCAAAGGGAAAAATTAGTAGAAGTAATAAAGAATTTAAAAAATATTGAGATTGAAGGCACATTCACTCACTTTTCAAATGCATTTTATGATGACAATTATACTAAAATGCAATTCAAAAACTTTATTGATTGTATAGAAGTTTTAAAAATGAATAATATAAATCCAGGAATATTGCATGTATGTAATTCAGCAGCATTTATTAAATTCCCAGAAATGCATTTAAATGCAGTTAGAATAGGTTCAGCATTTACTGGAAGATTACCATTTAAAAACAATTTAGGCTTGAAAAAAATAGGAAACTTAGAAATGCAAGTAGCAGAAATAAAAAAATTACCAAAAGGATATAATGTAGGATATTCAAATAGTTATAAAACGAAAAAAGAAACTAAAATAGCAGTCATTCCTTGTGGATATATTGATGGAATAGCATTAGAAGTAGGAAAAGATATGTTCAGACCAATTGATAAATTACGTTATATTGTAAATGATATAAAAGGCATATTCAAAAAGCAAGAAAGACAAGTAAATATAAATGGACAATTGTGTAAAGTTATAGGCAGGATAGGAACATTTCATATTGTTATAGATATAACAGGAAAAGAAATTAACATAGGAGATAATGCAATTTTACAAATAATGCCAACTTTAGTTAATCCACAGATTATTAGAGAATATAGATAAAAAGGAAGGAATGGAACAAATGGAGGAAAAACAAATTAATTTGAAAAAAAGCTTTTTTGAAAAAACTAAAATATCAATATTAAACATAGAAAGATATCCAGAGCTAGTAGCAGAAAAAGTTCCAAGAGCAATTAATTATTTAGCTAAACTAGTTGCTATACTTGCGATTGTAATATGTATTGGAATGATATATAAAACAACACAAATTGTTAATCAAGTTATTGACTATATTGAAAAAGAATTTCCGGACTTTTCATATCAAGAAGGAATATTAGATGTTAATTCAGAAAATCCAATTACTATAGAAAACGATACTATAGGAACTATTCTTATAGATACAAAAGCAGAAAGTGAAGAAACAATTAATCAATATACTAATCAAATGGCAGAAAAAGAAAATAGTATATTATTATTAAAAAACGAAATGATTGTAAAAAATAATTCAATGTTAGGGACAGCAACCTATAAATATGATGAAATATTGGGGCAAATGGGACTAACCAGCTTTAAAAAACAAGATGTTGTAAATTATGCAAGAGGTACTCAAATGATAAGCTTATATATGAGCTTAGGCATTACATTATTTATATATGCATTTATAATATACTTTATAAATACATTAGCAAATAGCTTATTTATAAGTATATTTGGATATTTAGCAGATATATTAACAAAAATAAAGGTACGCTATTCAGCAATATTTAGTATGTCAATTTATGCTGTGACATTATCAACATTACTTAATATAATTTATGTAATAGTTAATATATTCACAAAATTCGAAATAGAATATTTTGATGTAATGTATATTTCAGTAGCAGTAATTTACTTAATAGCAGCAATTTTTATGATAAAAGTGGATTTACAAAAGAGGCAAATGGAATTAATGAAAATTGAAGAAGTTCAAGAGCAAGTTAGAAAAGAAATCGAAGAAAAAGAAACAGAAGAGAGGCAAAAGCAAAACGAAAAACCAAAAGAGGATAAACCAGAAGAAAAAGAGAAAAAAGAAGAAAAAGAAAAGAAGGAAAATGAAAAATCTGGCCCAGAGCCTGAAGGAACTAGCGCATAGAAAGGAAAGATAAAACATGAAAAAGAATGATAACAATAAAAATGATAAAACAAAAAAAATACTAGTAGGGCTAATAGTGATATTAGCAATCATAGTTTTATCAACGATATTGCTTGCAGTATATATAAAGGGTAATGATGAAAAGGATGAAAAAGAGTTAGCTTATACTGAACTTATTAAAGAAATATCTAATAAAAATGTTGAAGAAATAGAAATGACAGTTGGAAGCACAACAGTTAAAGTAAAATTAAAAAATCAAGAAGAAGAAAAGACAACAATTGTGCCAAGTACAGAAGCTTTTATGGAATTGATACAAAAAAAGACAGAAGATGGAAATGAATTCAAATTAAATCAAAAACCAAGAAGTGTAATATCACAAATCGCGACAACATTTATTAGTTTACTTCCAACATTTATTATGGTTGCATTATTCATAATGATATTCAAAATGCAAGGATTAGGAGAAAAAGGAAAGGTTTATGAGGATACAGAAAGAAAAACAAAAATCAAGTTTGATGATGTAGCAGGATTAGACGAAGAAAAGGAAGAATTGATAGAAATAGTAGACTTTTTGAAAAAACCTGAAAAATTTACAAAAATGGGGGCTAAAATTCCAAAAGGTGTATTACTATATGGAAAACCAGGAACAGGTAAAACACTAATCGCTAAGGCAATTGCAGGAGAAGCAAATGTACCATTTATTTCAATGAGTGGATCTGAATTTGTTGAAATGTTTGTAGGGCTTGGAGCATCAAGAGTAAGAAAACTATTTGATAAAGCTAGAAAACTAGCTCCTTGTATCGTATTTATTGATGAAATTGATGCAATAGGTTCAAGAAGAACATCAAGTACAGGTGCAGAATCAGAAAACAATCAAACATTAAATCAGTTATTAGTAGAGATGGATGGATTTAGTTCTGAAGAAACAATCATTGTATTGGCAGCAACAAACAGACCAGAAATGCTAGATAATGCATTATTGAGACCAGGAAGATTTGATAGACAAGTAACAATACCAATTCCAGATATAAAAGGAAGACTAGAAATATTAAAAATCCATGCAAAAGATAAAAAATTGTCTGATAATATTAACTTAGAAAGTATTGCAGAAGATACAGCTGGATTTACAGGAGCAGAATTATCAAATATCTTAAATGAGGCAGCAATTATAGCAACAATAAATAAGCATGATGAAATTGAAAATGATGATATAGAAGAAGCTGTAAAGAAAGTAACAGTAGGACTTGAAAAGAAAGCAAGAGTAATATCAGACAAAGATAAAAAACTAACAGCATATCACGAGGCTGGACATGCTGTAGTTAGTAGATATTTACCAACACAATCTAATATTAAAGAGGTATCTATTATACCAAGAGGTGTAGCTGGTGGATATACAATGTATAAAACAGATGAGGATAAATACTATATATCAAAAACAGAAATGCAAGAAAAATTAATTGCTTTACTTGGAGGAAGAGCCGCAGAACAATTAGTATTAAATGATATATCTACAGGTGCTAGCAATGATATTGAAGTTGCAACTAAAATTGCAAGAGATATGGTTACAAAATATGGAATGAGTGATATCTTAGGACCAATTGACTTTCAAGGAAAAGAACCATATGAAATGCAATTATTTGGAGAGAATATTGGTGATAAAATAGGGTTAGAAGTAAAATCTTTAATTGACATAGCATATGAAGGCGCTAAACAACTTCTAATTGAACATAGAGACAAGCTAGATACTATTGCACTAACATTATTAGAAAAAGAAAAAATTAATGAAGCAGAATTTAACAAAATATTTGAATAGTAAAAACTTCTTTGCGAAAAGCAAAGAAGTTTTTTAGGTAGAAACAAGTTACCATAACAACTTGAAAAAATATGAAAAAAATGGTAAAATATATATGTATGATATAAACTGTGATAGGAAGTGATATTTTGAAAAAGAATTTAAAAGGAAATACAGGAATATCTATTAAACTATTAACAGGAAAATTGAAAAAAGATGTAATAAAACCTATATCAAAATTAAATACAAAAAGAAAAGTTAAAAATGAATTTCAAAATGGTAAATTAACAACTTCTGACTGGAAAAATATTAGTATGGGTTTAAGAGCAATAGATAATCTTGCAAGTGAAGGATTTTCATATGAAGAAGGTAAATTATTATCAAATAGAAATGATGTTAGTAAAGCTAGAAAAGAAATTATTGGATTTAGAGGCGTAATAGAGGACTTTACAAAAAGACTAGCAATAGGTGCAAGAAGCAAATATGAATTACAAAAAAGAATAGAAATGTTATCAAATTATTCAGAGATAGCCCAAGCAGCACGTGATGGTTTAATAGTAAAACAAGAAAAAAGAATAGAAAAAATTGATGGTAAAGAAAAACAAATCATATATGATACAAGTATGACACCTGGAGAAGTATTAGATATATTAAATAAATTTGAAGAAGATGCAGATAGAATAAAGATTCATAGACTAGATAACTATTTAGGCTTAGGATTGAGTATTATCGGTATATTGGGAGCAATTATTAAAAATAATCAAAACGAAGAAAATATGAACAAAGAGACAGTACCTTTAATAACTCTTGGTACTACAATAGTAGGAAGTCTAAAACTATTAAGAGGAATGCTAAAAACAGATGATAGAGAGGAATTTTTTAAAGTAAAAGACGAAAAACATAGACTTAAAAGAGATTTACTACTTAATGAACAAATTAGTAGTAAAGCAGAGAGAGCAACAATAAGTGATATAGCAGATACTGCAAATCAAGAAAACAAAATAGGCAATAAATTAGAAAATAGTAGATTTCAATATAGTTTGATGCTAGATTTAGTAGTTGCCATCATATCAGGAGCATATGTGAATAATATGATAGAAATAAAAGAAAATGGAAAAATAGATGGTAAAGCTTTAGCATCAGCACTAATTAGTTTAAAAACAACTACAAGAACGACAGCACGTTTCATAAACTCTGTACAAGGAATTGTAGATGACAGAAAAGAAGAACAAGAATTTCAAGAAATCTGCAAAAAAGTTCAAGAAATTATAGACCAAATGGAGGAAAAAGTGTATCCTTTAGAAGGAGCAAAACATCCATTTAATTCTGTATCCATAAATAATTTTACAGGAAAATTTTATCCAAAAAAAGATTATGAAACAGGCAAAACAAATTATTCAATTACAATAAAAGTACCTGAATTTAGTATGAAAAGAGGGGATGTTGTATTACTTTCAGGAGTGTCAGGAACAGGAAAAAGTACATTTTTAAGATTTTTAAAAAGAGGAGATATAAATAATAGGCAAGCAATTAAATTAGACGATAGTGAAATGGTAGATAATCTAGGAGAAGAATATATTTCTTTTAGACCAAGTATAAACTTGGGAGACGAAAATAATGTATTGTACCAAATAACAGGAAAGAAAAACATATCAGAATTAAAGAAAGAGGAACAAGAAAAAATAGAGAAACTATTGGGAGAACTGAAATTCAATTCTAAGGATTTATTAAAAGAATTATCAACAAAAAAATTTATGGAATTTTCAACTGGACAGCAACGTAGATTGGCACTAGCAAAAGTTTTTTACAGAATTGACGATGGAACGTCAGTTATGATTGTAGATGAACCAGTTGGAAATGTTGAAGATGACCTTATAAGAGAACAATTAGAAATGATAAAAAAATATGCACAAAATAGAAATGTTATGCTAATTCTTACTACTCATAGACTAGATTTATCAGAGGATTTGGCAACAAAAAGATATAATATAAATGAAGATGGAGTGCTAGAAGAATTACCAATAAAAGAAATAGAAGAAAGATAAAAAAATCTACTAAACAGTAGATTTTTTTAAGCTGTAGCAAATTTTTGCTTTACAGTATCAATTTTTGTTTGTTCAACAGTTTCTGTTTTATACCAACCTTTTTCAGACATTAAATTATATATCTTATTTTGAATGTCTAAAGCAACATTTAAAGCATCTTTAAAAGCAGTATGAACTTCTGCAGTTGTAGATTCTATTGTACCATGAAGGTATAAATCACAAACACCTTTAATAATTAACAATTCTTTTTCCATAATATCTTTATCTTCCATAATTTTACCTCCTTATAGTAAATTTAAAAATTTATTAAATAAATCTAAATGCTTACCCTCTAATTCTTTCATATAAGAAGAAAGACTTGGGTCTGTTAATTGCTCAGAAGCTTTAAGACTGCAAGATTTCATAAATTTTTCATGACCTAAAGCATCTTCAATGTATAAAAGCTCTTTATTTGTCATATTATCACCACCTAAAATTAGTATTACCAAAAAATAGTAATATATACAAAATATAAAAAATAGATGGAACACTTTTAAAATTATTAAATATGATATTATAGGAGAGTGATAAAAATGGACCGTCAAAGCATTATGAGGGCACAACGATATTTGAATAGATTTGATCAGATATTATATGAAATGTCAGAAAAAATGCTACATGCAGAATTAACAAATTATAGTATTACTATTGACTTTATAAGATGCATGATACCACATCATCAAGCAGCAATTTATATGTCTGAAAATTTGCTTATGTATACAAGATATCCGCCTTTAATAGAGATTGCCAAAGGAATTGTAGCTATGCAAACAAAAGGAATTGAAGAAATGAAAGAAATACTAAGAACGACTTCTGGATATATGAATATGGAAAGAGATATAAATACATATTTAACAAGATATTTTGAGATAACAAACGACATGATTGAAAAAATGAAAAATAGTCCAAGATGCGTAAACATCAATTTAGATTTTGTAAATGAAATGATACCACATCATGAAGGGGCAATCCAAATGTGTAATAACTTAATACAATACTATATTGATCCACGTTTAAGAAATGTTGCAAATACAATTATACGTGAACAGAGTAAAGGAATAAATGAATTAGAAGAAATAAGAAAAAAATTATGTAATAAAGGAAGATAACAAAAAGCACAGATTTTTAATTAAATCTGTGCTTAAAATTTATCAAACTGGGTCTACATGTACTATTGTCTTATATACTACATCTAAGGCAGAAACATTTTTTTCTAAACTATCAGCTAATTTATGACTATCAAATGTAGACATATTTCCATCAACACAAATAGTTAAAAAAATCATATGTTTTGCTCCAACAGGGGAAGAACTAAAACTTTTGATGGACTTTATTTCAGAATAGGCTTTTGCTAAATCTAAAATTGAATCTTTGGTTTTTTCATCTACAGAAACATCCATTAGTACATTATAACTTTCCATAAATATGCTGATGCCAGTATAGCAAATCCAAATAGAAATACCAAAACCAACAACACTGTCAAGCCAAAATATACCAAAAAAAGTAAAAAGACTAGAAAGTAAAGTAAAAGAAGTTACAATACAGTCATTGCGATGGTCTTGCATATTAGCTTCTAATAAAATATTTTTATGTAATTTATATGCATATCTGGTGTATAAAAAGAGAATTAGTTTTGTAATAATTGTAATTATACAAACAAAAACTAAAAACCATGAAAATTGTAACTTACTTCCAGTTACGAATGTTGTAGCAGAATCATATAAAAGTTTAGCAGAAACTAAAACCATAGAGATGCCGATAAACATAGAAAATATATATTCTGCTTTGCCATGTCCAAAATTATGATCATCATCATTTGGCTCACTTGCAATTTTATTACCAATAAAAGTCATTAGTGATGCAAAAATATCACCAGCACTATTAAATGTATCAGCAATCATAGCTTGGCTGTTTGTAAAAAAACCGATAATGCCCTTCATAATTAACAATACTATATTTCCAATAATTCCATATATTCCTGCTTTTTTTGTCATTGTAAATCGTTCTGATTCCATTTTAAAATCTCCTTAAAAAATTGTATTCTAAAACTTAAAAAATATTATACCATAAATAAAAACAAATGCAAGTATAGATACTTGTGAAAATGATAAAAATTTGATATACTAACAAAAAATGAAAAAAGGAGAAACAATGATAGCACAAGTAATTATAAATACAACTGCAAAAAAATTAAATACCGTATTTGACTATAATATTCCAGAAAACTTACAAGAATATATATCAATTGGAACTAAAGTTATGGTCCCATTTGGAAGAAAAAAAGACTTGGAAGAAGGATTTGTTGTAGGAATAAAAGAAACATCTGAATATGAAGTAAAAGATATATCAAAACTTGAAGAAAGCCTTACACAGAAACAAATAGAACTAGCAAAATGGATGGCAAAAAGATATTTTTGCAATGTATCAGATTGTATAAAACTAATGCAAACACCAGGAACTAGATCAAAGCAAGTTAAAGTACAAGACAAAAAAATAAATACAATTTACTTGAAAAAGGACATAGAAGAAATTGAATATGATATAGAAACAAAGAAGATAAAATCAGAAAAACAACAAAAAATATTGCAATTTGTTAAAGAAAATGAAGGAGCAACTATTCCAGAAATAGAAATGTTTACAGACTGTTCAAGAGCAACAGTAAATACATTGATAAAAAATGGATATTTAGAAATAATTGAGACAAAAGTAGAAAGAAATCCTCTTATAAATAAAAAAATTGAAAAAACAGAAAAATATATTTTAACTCGGGGAACAGCAAAACGCATATGACAAAATAGAAAAATCAATTAACGAAAAATGTTATGAACAATTTTTAATATATGGAATTACTGGCTCAGGTAAAACGGAAGTATATTTACAACTAATTGAAAAAGTAATTAAACAAAATAAATCTGCAATTATGTTAGTACCAGAAATATCATTAACACCACAGATGATAGAGAGATTTGTTGCTAGATTTGGAAAGGAAGAAATTGCAGTATTACATAGTAAATTATCAATAGGAGAAAGACATGACGAATGGGAAAGAATAAAAACAAATAAAGCCAAAATAATAATAGGTGCAAGATCAGCTATATTTGCACCAGTAAAAGATTTAGGAATTATTTTAATTGATGAAGAACATGATAATTCATACAAATCAGAATCAAACCCAAGATATGATGCAAAAGAAGTTGCAAACTATATTGCAAAGCAAAAAAACATTCCAGTTGTTTTAGGTAGTGCAACACCAGATGTAATAACATACTATAAAGCAACAGAAACAGATGAAATAAAAATATTAGAATTAACTAAAAGAGCAAATAAATCACAATTACCTAAAGTGGAAATTGTAGACTTAAAACAAGAATTAGTAAATGGAAATCATTCTATGCTAAGTAGAGAATTATATGCAGAAATTGAAAAAAATCTAAAAGAACACCATCAAACTATCTTGTTTTTGAATAGAAGAGGATATTCTACATTTATAATGTGTAGAGAATGTGGATATACGGTAAAATGTAAAAATTGTAATGTTAGCATGACATATCACGGATATGAAAATAAATTAAAATGCCATTATTGTGGACAAGAAGCACCAATTGTTACAGTTTGCCCAGAATGTGGTAGTAAAAAAATTAGATATTTTGGAACAGGAACACAGAAACTAGAACAGGAAATTAAGAAACAATTTCCTAATAGTACAACAATTCGTATGGATACAGATACTGTAACTAAAAAGAATTCTCATGAACAGATATTAAATAAATTTAAAAATGAAAATATTGATATATTGATTGGTACACAAATGGTTGTGAAAGGACATCATTTTCCAAATGTTACATTGGTTGGTGTTATTGCAGCAGATAGTTCTTTAAATATTGATGATTATAGAGCAACAGAAAAGACTTTTCAAATATTGACACAGGTTGCAGGTAGAGCAGGAAGAGAAAATCTATCTGGTAAAGTTATTATTCAAACATACAATCCACAAGAATTTAGTATACAGACAGCACAAAAGCAAAATTATAAAAAATTTTATGAAACAGAGATTACATTAAGAAAACAGTTGAAATATCCACCATTTTGCGATATAATAGTAATGAGATTTGAAGGAAAAAATGAAAATCAAATAAAAACACTAGCGATAGAAAGGTATAATAACTTATACAAAATGCTTAAAAACTATAAGGATTTGACACTGTTTAAACCTATGCCAGCACCAATTGATAAAATTCAAAATAGATATCGATGGAGAATTATTATAAAAGGAAATATGACTAATGAAACAAATGAAATCCTTAATAATCTATTAAAGCAAATATATAAGGAAGGAAAAAAAGATATTAGAGTTTCAGTTGATGTTAATCCTAATAGTATGATATAGAAAAGAGGAGAAAATATGGCAATTAGAAATTTACGATTAGAAGGAGACGAAATTTTATATAAAAAATCAAGAGAAGTAGAAGAAATTGATGATAGAATTCAAGTATTAATTGATGATATGATAGAAACTATGCACAAATATAACGGAGTGGGGTTAGCTGCTGTGCAAGTAGGAATATTAAAAAGAGTAATTGTTATTGATTTATATGATGATAATGGCCCAATTGTTTTAATAAATCCGAAGATTTTAAAAGAAAAAGGAGAACAAGAAGTAGAAGAAGGTTGTTTAAGTTTTCCAAATCGTTTTGCAAAAATAATTAGACCAGAAGAAGTTACAGTAGAATATTTAGATAGAAAAGGAAAAAAGATAAAAACTAAAGCAAAAGATTTACTTGCTCAAGCTATTTGTCATGAAGTTGACCATTTAGAAGGGGAAGTTTTTGTAGATAAAATTATACCAGGTACATTAGAATATGTAGAACCAGAGGAAAAATAAAACAGAATAAAAGGAGAAATAAGATGCAAAAATTAAACCAATTAAAAAGAGAAATTGATGCTGAAGTTAGATTAGGAGTAAAACCAACAAAAGAAAAACAAGAAAAAATAAGAGAATATGTAGACTTATGTTTTGAAACATATTCAGAACAAAAAATGTCACTTTTAGAGTTAGAATTTTTAGAAAAGGCACTGGATATTATACCAATGAGATATTCTGATGTTATTAAATTTGCAAGAAAAAGTGCTGAACTTGAGCTATACGGAAAAGCAGTAGTTAAATTAAGAAAAAGGAAGGAAAAGAAAATAGAAGACATTTCTGAAGAAAGAGAAGAAAAACTAAAAAAGATAGAAGGCAATTTATTAAAGGCATATCAGGTAAGAAGAGCTATGCTAATGATGAAAAATGAAAATAAAAATATAAAAATGATTTCTAGTATGACAGGATTATCTGATGAAGAAATAAATATTTTGAAAATAAAATTATTCAAAAAACCGGTAAAACTAAGAAGTGTTTTTACAAGAGAAAAAATAGTACAAATGTTATATGAAGATGAAGATCCATATAAAATACAAGAAAAATATGATATTACTGATTTTGAAATGGAAGATATTAGAGACCAAGTGAGATGCAAAAGATTAAGACCAATAATAAAGTATACAGATATAGAAATGCAAATAAAACAGGATAGTCAAATAAGAATAGAAATGCTATGTATTAAATTAGGAAAAAAACCAGAAGAAGTTGCTAAAATGTTTAAGTTACAAGAGGGAGATATACAAAAACACATAAATTCTGCAATTCAATTTGGACTAATCAAACCAAGTCAACTAAATGGAATAGACCCATTATCATATCAAAAAATACCACTTGAAGAATTAGAAATATAGAGATAGGAGAGAAGAATATTGAAAATTGTTTTTATGGGAACTCCAGATTTTGCTGAGAAATCCTTAAAGGCTATATATGAAAAAAAACACGATATTTTATGTGTTGTAACAAATCCAGACAAACCTAAGGGAAGAGGAATGAAATTAACACCATCACCTGTAAAACAGTATGCATTAGAAAATAACATATCTGTAATGCAACCACAAACAATAAAAGGAATGCCTGAGTTTATTCAAAAATTAAAGGATTTAAACCCGGATGTTATATGTGTAGTTGCATATGGTAAGATATTACCACAAGAAATACTGGAAATTCCACGATATGGCTGTATCAATGTACATGCATCTTTACTTCCAAAATATAGAGGAGCAGCTCCAATACAATGGGCAATATTAAATGGAGATAAAGTAACAGGAATTACAACTATGTTTATGGATAAAGGAATGGATACAGGTGATATTATACTAAAGCAAGAAGTTGAAATAGGAGAGAATGAAACAACAGGAGAATTATGGGATAGATTAGCAATATTAGGAGGCAAGTTATTGGTAGATACATTAGAACAAATAGAAAAAGGAATAGCACCAAGGCATAAACAAGGAGAAAATTTTTCAATTGCTCCAATGCTATCAAAAGATATGGCAAAAATTAGCTGGGAAAATCAAACTGCAATAGAAATTAAAAATTTAGTTAGAGGACTTAACCCAATTATGGGAGCATATACATTTCTAAACGGTAAAAAAATTAAATTTTGGAAAGTATCAGCAGAAGAAAATATGAGCAATGAAGAAATTCAAAATGGTACAATAGTAAACAATGAAAAAGGACTTTTAATAAAGACTAAAGAAGGTTTATTAAGAGTATTAGAAATACAAGGAGAAAATGCAAAAAGAATGTCAATTCAAGAGTATTTAAGAGGAAATCCAATAAAAGTAGGAGAAAAATTTGAATAAGTCGTTGCAAAAAAATATCATTTATGGTACAATAAAAACAGTTTTTATCGAACAAAAGAAAAGGAGGATTAAAATGGAAGAAAAAGGAGAAATAAGAGTAAGCTTATCAACATTTTTTTTAATTTTAGCAATAATTGTTATTGGTGTAATGGGACACTTTTTATACACCTTACGCAATGAAAAAGAAACAACAGCAAAAGAGGTAAATACATTAAATAGTCAAGTGGCAAATTTAGAAAGTAGGATAGATACATTACAAAACGAAGAAAAAAATGTAACAACTAGTAATATAGTAAATAATACATCATTTAGCACAGCTAATACAACAAATAAAAATGTGACAGACATAAGTGAAATAGAAAATTTATTAAAAAACAGTCAAAAATGGGACAGTCTTATGGTAGAAAGTATAGAGGAAAGCAACAACCAATATCTTATAAAAGCTAATTATTATGTACCAACACAAATTACAGAAACACAATATCAAGAAATGGTAAAAAATAAAAAAATCACATTAAAAAATCAAGAATACATATATAGAAGTAAAGGTGATGGAGAATTTAGCTTTAGCGAATATGGTACATTATATACAAAAGGAAATGAAATAGACAGCTATAGTATAGAAAAACAAAATAACAATTATATTATTGTTCACGATGTTGGTGGTGTTCAAGAACCAATAAATGAGATTAAACAAAATTATACATTTTATTCAGATAAAGATATTTTAATAGATGAAAATAATGGAACTGGTGGACCCCGTGAATATGTTACATTGGAACAATATTTATCAAAAAACAATATCAATTTTTCTGAAACAAATACATGGATTAAATATGGAAACATTAACGAACAAAATAGCAATATGGAAATATATTTATCATTTATAAATTAAGTTAAAAAATAAAAGGAGAGAATTTGCTGAATTCTCTCTAAAATTTTTCCCAAAATACTTGATTTTTTTTGGAAAATGTAGTAAAATGAATACGTTAAAAATAGACCTTTTACTTAGCCAATAGAAGAGCACCAGCTATTCGCTCAGTTAAAGGTGAAAAATAAATAGGAGGTGTATATTATGACAAAGGAAAGAAAACAAGAAATTATCAATACTTATAAAAGAGAAGAAAACGATACTGGTTCACCAGAAGTACAAATTGCTCTTTTAACACAAAGAATCAACGAATTAACAGAACACTTAAAAGTACACGTTAAAGACAATCACTCAAGACGTGGACTATTAAAGATGGTAGGTAAAAGAAGAAACCTATTAAATTATCTATCTAAAAAAGATGTACAAAGATATAGAGATATCGTTGAAAAATTAGGTTTAAGAAAATAAAAATATGAAAAGCCTATGCTTTTATTTGGCATAGGCTTTTTGTAGAATATAAGAAACTAAATTGGTGCAAAATAAAAAAGGAAAAGTTGAATTTAAGTAAGTAGCTTGTATTATATGCTATATTTGTAACATATAATAGAGGTTACATTCTTAAATTATAGCTTTTTCTAAAAAGGAGGAAATTTTATGTTTAAGACATTTGAAACAGAATTAGCAGGAAGAAAGCTAATATTTGAAACAGGAAAAATGGCAGGATTAGCCAATGGAAGTGTAGTAGTAAGATATGGAGATACAGTTGTTATGGTAAACGTAACAGCATCAAAAGAGCCAAGAGAAGGAATCGACTTTTTCCCACTATCAGTTGATTATGAAGAAAAACTATATGCTGTCGGAAAAATACCAGGTTCTTTCCAAAAAAGAGAAGGAAAACCAGCAGATAAAGCAATTTTAACTTCAAGAGCAATAGATAGACCATTAAGACCATTATTTCCAAAAGACTTTAGAAATGATGTTGTAGTTGTTGCAACAGTTTTATCAGTAGAACAAGATAATTCACCAGAAGTGGCAGCTATGATAGGAGCATCAGCAGCACTTTCAATTTCAGACATTCCATTTGGTGGACCAACAGCAGCAGTAAATGTAGGAATTGTTGATGGAGAAATTATAATCAACCCAACAGAAGAACAAAGAGAAAAATCAGACTTAAATCTAACGGTTGCAGGAACTGAAGAAAAAATTGCTATGATAGAAGCAGGAGCAAATGAAATTCCTGATGATGTTATGTTAGAAGCAATAAAAAAAGGACATGAAGAAATCAAAAAAATGTGCCAATTTATTCAAAAAATGAAAGAAGAAATTGGAAAACCAAAATTTGAATATAAATCATTTGAAGTAGACCATGAAGTATATGAATATATTGCAGAAAACTTCACAGAAGATATGAAAGAACAAGTACAAGAAGTTGACAAAGAAACAAGAGATAATAATATTGCAGAATTATCAGAAAAAATTGCAGAAAGTTATGCAGAAAAATTTGGAGAAGAAGCACTTGAAGAACATAAACAAGATATAGGTGAAGCAATATATAAATTAGAGAAAAAATGTGTTAGAGATATGATATTCTATGAGCATAAAAGAGTAGACGGAAGAAAATTAGATGAAATTAGACCATTATCTTGTGAAATAGATTTATTACCTCGTGTACATGGAAGTGCTTTATTTACAAGAGGACAAACTCAAGTATTATCAGTAACAACATTAGGAATGATAAGTGAAGAACAAACATTAGATGGAATTGACACAGAAGAATCAAAAAGATATATGCATCAATACAATTTCCCAAGCTATAGTGTAGGTGAAGCAAGACCATCAAGAGGACCAGGAAGAAGAGAAATAGGACATGGAGCATTAGCAGAAAAAGCACTAGTGCCAGTATTACCATCAAAAGAAGAATTCCCATATGCAATAAGAGTTGTATCAGAAGTATTATCTTCAAATGGATCTACATCACAGGCAAGTATTTGTGGAAGCACTTTATCTTTGATGGCAGCAGGTGTACCAATTAAAAGACCAGTAGCAGGAATATCTACAGGATTAGTAACAAATCCAGAGGACGAAAACGACTATGTAATGCTAACAGATATTCAAGGACTAGAGGACTTTTTCGGAGATATGGATTTCAAAGTAGGAGGAACAGAAAAAGGAATTACAGCAATACAAGTAGATATTAAAGTTGATGGATTATCATATGCAGTTATAAAAGAAGCATTTGAAAGAACAAGAATTGCAAGAAAACATATTTTAGATAATGTAATGATGCCAGTAATTAGTAAACCAAGAGAAGAAATATCAAAATATGCACCAAGAATTATTGCAACAACTATTAAAGTAGATAAAATTAAAGATGTTATCGGACCTGGTGGAAAAATGATAAATAAAATCATTGAAGAAACTGGAGTTAAGATTGATATCGAGGAAGATGGACAAGTATTTATTTATTCAACAGATTCAGAAAAAGCAATCCAAGCATTAGAAATGGTAGAAGATATTGCAAGAGACGTAGAAGTTGGTGGAATATATTATGGAGAAGTTACAAGAATTATGAATTTTGGAGCTTTTGTAGATTTAGGCTGTGGAGGAAAAGAAGGCTTGTTACACATTTCTAAAATATCAAAAGAAAGAATAAAAAATGTAGAAGATGTATTACATGTAGGAGATAAAGTAACAGTAAAAGTAACAGACATAGATGAACAAGGAAGAATAAATTTAACAATGAAAGACTTAGCTGATTAGGAAAGTGGATTACCACTTTCCTAAAAAAAGGAGGAAATTATGCCATCTTGGACAATCCATTTAGCTATTATGGATAAAGTATGTAAAAAAATACAAACACCCAATAATAATATATTTACATTTGCAAATATTATGCCAGATATATTTGAAGGACATAATACACCAAATCCATCTATTGTAGTTAAAGATTACTCTACACATTATCCATATCATACAGCTATAAATGGAATGGAAATTGATTTACCAGATATAAAAAGATTTAAAAAACAATATAAAGAACATTTCAGAAATCCAGTGATTTTAGGGTATTACACACATCTTTTAACAGATTATTATTGGAATGTCCAGTTATACAAAAATCATTATAAAATTTATAATACAGAAAAAGGACTATTAAGTATTAAATTAAGTGATGGAAGTACAAAAATTTGCTCTTTTGCAGAAATACAACCAGTAAAACATAAAGACTTAAGAACATTTTCACGGATACTTAAGAAATGAAACAGAAATAAATTTCCCAAGTTATGATGAAAAAATATTATACTATGCAAAAGATTTAAAAGAATTTACATATACAAATGAGGATATTGTTAAAACATTTAAATATGTAGAAGAAAATATAAAGAATAATAAAGAAAAAGTAGAAGAAGATTATAAATTATACACCAAACAAGAACTATTAGACTATATAGATAAAAGTGTAGAATTGATTGAGGAGGAAATACTTGAAAGTATCAGAATTTGATTATGTTTTACCAGAAGAATTAATTGCTCAAACACCTATTGCAAAAAGGGACCAATCAAGATTGATGGTATTAGATAAAAAAAGTAAAACTATTGAGCATAAAATATTTAAAGATATTATTGATTATTTAGAGCCAGGAGATTGCTTAGTAAGAAATAATACTAAAGTTATACCAGCACGTATATATGGAAAAAAAGAAACAGGTGCCAATGTAGAATTTTTATTATTAAATAACATAGAAGGAGATGTTTGGGAAACAATTGTAAGACCAGGAAATAAATTACATGAAGGTGCAAAGGTTATTTTTGGAGATGGATTATTAAAAGCAGAAATCATAGAAAAATTAGCAGGAGGAACAAGAAAAGTAAAATTTACATATGATGGAATCTTTAATGAAATATTGGATAAAATTGGTTTAATGCCATTACCACCATATATTCACGAAGAGTTAAAAGAAAAAGATAGATATCAAACAGTATATGCAAAATATAAAGGGTCAGCTGCAGCACCAACAGCGGGATTACATTTTACAGAAGAACTTTTACAAAAAATAGAGCAAAAAGGAATTCAAATTGCAAATGTTACTTTGCACGTAGGAATAGGAACATTTAGACCAGTAAAAGAAGAAACAGTAGAAAAACACAAAATGCATACAGAACATTTTTATATAAAACCAGAAGATTGTGAAAAAATAAATAAAACAAAGGAGAATGGAAAACGTGTTATAGCAGTTGGAACTACTTCTTGTAGAGTATTAGAAACAATAGCAGATAAAAACGGATATGTTAAACCAATAGAAGGAGATACTGGAATTTATATTTATCCTGGATATAATTTTAAATGTATAGATGGTTTAATTACCAATTTCCATTTGCCAAAATCAACTCTATTAATGTTAGTATCAGCTTTTGCAGATAAGGACTTTGTACTTAAAGCATATGAAAAAGCAGTAGCAGAGAAATATAGATTTTTTAGTTTTGGAGATGCAATGCTAATTATTTGAGGAGTGTAAATGGACAAAAAAACAAAAAAGGATGTAAAACGATTAATAAAAGAACGAAATTTTGATGAAATTTTTGAAAAATATGGAGGTACATGTTATAGAAATTATGTACCAACTTGGTATTCATATGAAGAAATAAAAAAGCTAAAAAAAGAAAAAAGATATGAAGACATCTATATAAAGTATGGATATAATGAATATAGAAAAATTTTAGAAAAGGCAAAATATGATGAAATAAAAGAATATAAAGGGATATTAAAAGCAAGCTTATATAAAATAAAATGCATATTAAAGCACATTGGAATAAATATAACACTGTTTTTTACAGGATTTGTAGCTTTTTCAGCAGGAACAGCAGAAGAAATTATAAAAATTAATTCAATCCAATATGCTGACGAAATAGAAGAATATGATAAAAGAATAAAAAATTATGCTGAAAAAATAAGAAAAATGAATCTAACAAAACTGCAAATATTAATGAAAGTTACAGAAGATATGTGGAATAATATTGAAGGATATAAAACCCCGTCAAAAGATGTATTTGGATTTTTTGAATTAGATTTAGCTACTCAAGAGGGCTATGGAGTTTGCCGTAACTTTGTAGCAGATGTAGCAAGAAAATTAAATGAAATAAATCCTAGTTTCAATGCTCGAACAATAAATGTATATATAGCTGATGGAAATATAAAAAAAGCTAATATAAATGAAAATAAAAAGCAAAGACCAGTAAAAAAAATACCAAAAGAAAATAAAGAAACTGAAAAGAAAGAATCTAATCCAAAAAATGTAGAGAAAAATAGAAACAATACTCAAGAATTTTTGAATAAAATTTATGAAGATGTTACTGATAATATTATAGGAAACCATATGGTAACACTTGTAGATATACCAGAAGATAAAATAACACTTGTATTAGACCCTACTAATCCATCAATTAGTATATATCAAAATGGAAAAATAATATTACTAAATCCAGGAAGTAGCACGATGGATGGTAAAGAATACAGTACAGCAATATATCATGGAGGGATAGATGGTATAATTGATAGTAGTAAAGGATTTTTAGATTCTTTTAAAAAATCAAAACTAAATTACGAAGAATTAGTTGACAAATATGGATTAGAAGCCCAAAACAGAGCTCTAAAACAAATAAGAAACATAACAACGTCTAAAAATGATATTAACCCAGAAAGAGCTAAATTTATAGAACGCATAGAAGTAAGTAAATTAGAAAAAAGCATAAAAAGTGAAAATTATTTAAAAATAAACGAAGATAGGGAGAGAGAATGAAAAAAGCAGTAACATATGAACTTATACATGAATGCAAGCAAACAGGAGCAAGAAGAGGAATTATACATACACCACACGGTGATATTCAGACACCAGTATTTATGCCAGTAGGAACTCAAGCAACAGTGAAATCAATGACACCAGAAGAATTAAAAGAAGAAGTAGGAGCAC
>CANQWU010000030.1 GCA_947627605.1 uncultured Clostridia bacterium | reverse complement strand
AAAGTTGACAAAATTTTAAGCCTATATTTCAAGACTTACAGAAGATATTTTTATTAAGTTAATGTCAAACTACGGAAGATGAGGATGATTTTATTGGGGGAATATAAGACACAAATAATGTAAGGAGTGGCTAAATGGCATAATATTAAATAAAATGTACAAAAAATAATTGTATGAAGAATAAAAAATAAAAATCCGTAAAAAAGGCTACACAAAAATAAAGAAATATGTTATTATATAAAAGTACAAATTATATTTGTACAACTATAAATTGTTTAATGAAAATTTTAAAAAATTCTGGCACAATTTTGGCACAATCCAAAAAAATGCGAACCCGCAAACCCAGTAATATCAATAAAACAAATTTTAGGTAAAAATATTATATAAAAAGCCAGAAAGTAGCTAAAATACTAGAAAAAATAAAGGAGGAATTAGTAATGTCAGGACATAGCAAATGATATAATAATAAGTCTCCTACCCCTACAGCCTCAACAATTTTATTTTTTTAAATGATGTTATTGGCACAATTAAATCAATAAAGAACAATAAAAAACCATAAAGAATAACAAATGAATAAAAAAATGTAAACCATATTTTAGGTATTCTTCTTTTCCTAAAATGTGGTTTTTATTTTTAGAATTAGAGAAGTGATAATATTTTATACAAAAATTGTTTGTACAAGAAAATGAATCATAAACACAGAAAAAGAATCAACATAAAATTATAGCATATAAATTCATAATAGAAATTGTTTTTATAAAAATGCTCAATATAAATTTGACAAATTTTATAAATAATATTTACAAACGTACTACAAAATGATAAAATTGTAGTACATTTGTAATGGGGGATTAATATGAAGGTTGAAAAAATAGAAAAAGTTTTAAAAAATAATAATGGATATGTTACATCAAGTGAATTTGAACAAAATGGAATATCAAGAAGATATATTCCTGAATTAATTGAAAACGGACTAATTAGAAAATTAGCGAGAGGATTATATATTGATAATAAGTTAATAGAAGATGAATATTATATTTTACAAAAACGTTATAACAATATTATTTATTCATATAATACTGCATTTCATTTATTAAATTTAAGTGAAAGAGCTCCATATGAAATTGATGTTACAACATATTTTCACAAAAGTATTAGAGAAAAAGTAAAAATTCATTATGTATCAAAAGAAAAACTAAATATAGGAAAAGTTACTATTATAAGCCCATATGGTAATCCTATAAAAGTATATAATGCAGAAAGATGTATATGTGATATGCTAAAAAATCAAGATGAATATGATATAGAGATATATAATAAGATTTTAAAAAATTATTTTAATTCAAAAGATAAAAATCTGAAATTATTAGATGAATATGCTAAAAATTTTAATGTATATGAAAAATTAACTACTATAATGGAGGTATTAATTAAGTGATAAAATATAAAGCACTAAAAGAAAAAGCAAAAGAGTTAGAACGAAAATATAAATTAAATCATTATGAACTATTACAAAGATTTATGTTTGAAAGAATATTAGAAAGAATCTCACTTTCAAAATATCAAGAAAATTTCATATTAAAAGGTGGTTTATTATTATCTGCACTATTTGGAATTGACAATAGAACTACAAAGGATATGGATACAACAATTAAGGGATTAAATATTTATAAAGAGCAAATGATAAATGTTTTGAATGAAATATTAAGTATCGATTTAAAAGATGGCATAAAATTTGAATTAGTGGATGTAACTGATATAAGAGAAGATGATGAATATGGAGGAAATAAATACCACTTAATTGGAAAATTAGAAAATCTAAAAATTAATTTAGATATTGATATTTCTACGGGAGATACAGTTGTACCGAGAGAGTTAGAATATAGTTATCCATCATTATTTGAAGATAAAAAAATATTAATTTATACATATAATGTTGAAACAATAATATCAGAGAAGATTGAAACTATTTTAAGAAGAGGACAATACAACAGTAGAATGAAGGATTATTATGATATACATATGTTTTTAAGTAAATTTAAAGATAACATTGATATCGATATTTTAAAGTTATCAATAAAACATACATTTAATAAAAGAGAATCAATTGATTATTTAAAAGATTATGCACAAATTTTAGATGGTATAGTTTCATATGATAGAATTGTAAATTTATGGAATATATATGCTAAAAAGAATAAATATGCAAATGATATTAAGTTTGAAGAAATAATAAATGAATTAAAAGAATTTATTTCAAATTTAGATATAGAAGTTGTAACTGCATAAATAGAAAAGGAGATGCTAATGATATATTTTATAGCTGATACACATTTTAATCATTCAAATATAATTAAATATTGCAATAGACCATTTAAGAATACTTATGAAATGAATGAATACATAATTCAAAAGTGGAATTCAGTTGTTAAAAACGATGATATAGTATATCATTTAGGTGATGTAGGATATGGAGCATTACAAGAAATAAAAGAAATACTTCAAAGATTAAATGGAACTAAAATATTACTTAAGGGAAACCATGACTTTAAAATTGGAACAAATACATGGAAGGAACTTGGATTCCTAGAAGTATATAAAAAGAAAATTATTTTAAATAATTTATTATTAACACATGCTCCAACAGAAGAAGTAGGAGAAAATCAAATTAATATTTTTGGTCACATACATGACAAAACACTAGATGAAAGATTTAATAAGGATAATCACATATGTGTATCTTGTGATGTAGTAGATTATACACCTGTGAGTATGAATGCTCTTGAACGATTGAAACAAAAATAAAAAATTCTAAAAACTATGTAGAAAAGAATGTTGCATTAATGTAGAATATATTATAATATAAAAATTAAAATATAACATAAATTTAATAATGGAGATGATAACTAATATGGAAATTAATAATGCTAAATTAAAAAGAAATTTATTATTTTGCTTAATAACATCGATTGAATGTGATCTACGATTTCATGTATTAGAAATAAATAATTCTAATCCCAAAATACCAAAAGAAATAATTGAAAAAGCTAATGAGAGATATTATAATGACAATAAATTAAAGAGTGAAGATATTAATAAAATTGTAGATTATTTTGATTTAGGAGATTGTGTACAAATTATAAATGCAAATAAAAATACATATAATAATGAAAAATTAATAAGAGAGATTTTAGAAAGCATTGAAAAAATTATTCCAGTAAGAAATAGAGTAATGCATTCTAGACCATTAAATTTTGATGATGATGAAATAGTTTTGAACTTCACAGATGAAATAAAGAAATATAATAAAGTAATTAATTTTAAAGAAACAATAAAAGAATTGAATATAATTGATAGCAATCCAAATTATTTAGTTTCAGTAAAGATATCATCAAAAGAAGAAAAGAATTCTATTCATCATAATTTACCTATGGCTGATTATGATGATACAGGATTTATTGGTAGAAGAAAAGATAAAGAATTATTAAGAGATAAACTAATTGGACCATATCCTGTAATATCTATAATAGGTGTTGGTGGATATGGAAAAACTTCGTTGGCATTAAGTTGTTTATATGATTTAATTGAAGAATATAAAGATAATGATAATCCAATATTTGACACAATAATGTGGGTTACTTTAAAAACAAAAAGTTTGCAAGATGGAGATTTTAAATATATAAGAAATTCAATAAATACATTAAATGTGGCTATAATGAAATCTAATGAACAACTTGATTTAGATTCAAATTTATCTAATATTGATAATATATTGTATTATATGAGAAATCATAAAACCCTATTAGTAATTGATAATTTGGAAACTATAGACATATCTGAAAATAAAAAATTATTTGAAGAACTCCCAACTGGTTCTAAAATATTAATTACTTCAAGGATTGGTATAGGAGATTATGAACAAATCTTCAAACTTAACGAATTGACTGATAAAGATGCAGAATTGTATTTACGAAAATTAGCTAATATATATAAAGTTGATAGTTTATTAAGAAAAAAAGCAGATATAATAGTGGAGTATACTAAAAAGTTACATAAAAATCCATTGGCTATAAAATGGTTTGTTATAAATGTAGGAAAGGGATTGGAACCAGATATTATATTTAAGAGAAAGCAAGATGAATTGATTGAATTTTGTTTATCAAATGTCTATGAAAAATTATCAAACAATGCGAAATATATACTAAAGATAATATTATTAAAACATAATAGATGTAACTTAGCGGAATTAGTGTATATATCGGAAAAAAGTTATGAAGAATGCGAAACTGCAATTTATGAATTACTCAAATCAAATTTTTTAGAACAAAATGAAGATTTTTCATATTCTATTCCAGCATTTACTACTAATTATATTAAAGATCAAAAATTTTATATGGACAACTATAATACAATAAGACAAAACATAAAAAAACTAATAGGTAATTTAGAAAATTTAGATAAAGACAAGCATTTAACAAATGAATATCATCCTATTTCATTTTTTCCTAAAACTGTATCAGAAAAGATTGCAACAGTTTATATGCTGAAAGCTGTAGAGGCCTCAAAAAATAAAGATAGTAAAGAAATGGATAAATATTATGAACTTGCAATTCAAGCAGCACCAAAATTTTCAGATATATACAAAACATCTGCATATTTATATTCAAAAATCAATGTAATAAATGCAGAACGAGATTATGAGAATGCTTTGGAATTAGCTGATAATAAAGCACCAATATATTATTTCTATGGAGGATTTTTAATAAATAACCAAAATTATATAGAAGGTGAAAAACAAATACTAAAATCATTAGAATTAGAACCTGATAATTTATTGATTAGAATGAGGTTAGCAAGAGTTTATAAAATGACTAATAGATATGAAAAATCCATTAAACTATTAAATGAATTAGAAACAATGATTGACAAAATTGAAGATTATAGAATGAAAATAAAGCTTGTTTATGAAACAATAGACACTTATGTAAGATATGCAGACAATTATATGATTAACGAAGATTATGAAAATGCATTAATTCAATTGAAAAATGCTATATCTTTTATAGATAAAACAGATAAAAAGCTATTTGATTTTACAATTTATAATGTGTTATTCAAACTAGCTTATAAATATATTATTGTATTATCTAAGAGTAAAATAAATGTTGATGGATTTATTTCTTACCTTTTTACTTATTATAAATACATAATTGCTGCAAAACTCGGAAATAAAAAAGAGGAAAGGTTTGATTATGAATTAAATTTATTAAAGAGCAAATTGGATAGAACTAATGCAATGAAAATAGAAAATATACTAAAATACGATTCTACAATAAAAGAAAAACAAGAGGGATATATAAGCAAATTAATTAATGGATATGGATTTATAAAACCAACTTCTTACTCGTATCAAACATTATTTTTTCATTCTAATCAATATAAGGGAGATTTTAGATCACTAAGAGAAGGAGATAAAGTGAATTTCGAAATACAGTATAAAAATGGTAAACTTAGTGCAATAGAAGTAGCTCCAATACAAGATGAAGAACCGATATCATTGGATGATTTATAATTCATAAAAATAAATATATAAAAAATTATATTATTGATATGAATTTAAAGCTCATATCGTATAAAATTTAAAAAATATTGAGTATATTAAAAATTATTTGGAGAGATAAAATGAAACCATATATAGGAGATGTAACTTATAATATGCGATACAAACAATTTTCAAAAATTCTTTCACAAAAAATACAACAAGAAAAAGGATGTAAAGGTTATAAAGAATTTGTAGAAGATGTAGCATTGCTAAGAAAAACTAGAGTAAATTGTGGGAAACCATCGATACTTGCTGATTATTGGATGCGAAGAATTTGCAATATGAGTAAATCTAAAATCACAAAGTATGTTAATAATTATAAAAAAGGAATGTTAGATCCATATCAATATGAACCAAAAGAAAGACATATTGCAAATGAAAATGGTTTTATGAGTGAAGATGAGGATGATTTTATTGGGGGAATATAAGATACAAATAATGTAAGGAGTGGCTAAATGGCATAATATTAAATAAAAGGAACAAAAAATAATTGTATGAAGAATAAAAAATAAAAATCCGTAAAAAAGGCTACACAAAAATAAAAAAATATGTTATTATATAAAAGTACAAATTATATTTGTACAACTATAAATTGTTTAATAAAAATTTTAAAAAATTCTGGCACAATTTTGGCACAATCCAAAAAAATGCGAACCCGCAAACCCAGTAATATCAATAAAACAAATTTTAGGTAAAAATATTATATAAAAAGCCAGAAAGTAGCTAAAATACTAGAAAAAATAAAGGAGGAATTAGTAATGTCAGGACATAGTAAATGGGCAAATATACAAGCAAAAAAAGGAAAAACTGATGCTGCAAGAGGAAAGGTTTTTACTAAATTAGGAAGAGAACTTTTAATTGCAGTTAAGCAAGGAGGACCAGATCCAGCAGGAAATTCAAAGCTAAAAGATGTAATTGCAAAATGTAAAGCTGCTAATATGCCGAATGATACGATAAATAATGCTATAAAAAAAGCATCAGGAGCAGGAAATAATGATAATTATGAAGAAATTACATATGAAGGATATGGACCTAATGGTGTTGCTATAATTGTAGAGGCAGCAACAGATAATAAAAACAGAACAGCAGCAGATATAAGACACGTATTTGATAAAGCAGGAGGAAATTTAGGAACAACAGGATGTGTTTCATATATGTTCAATAAAAAAGGAGTAATTGTAATAGAAAAAGCATCAACTCAAAAAGACGAAGAAGAATTAATGATGTTAGCACTAGATGCAGGTGCAGAAGACTTTGCATCAGACGAAGAAATATATGAAATTACAACAGACCCTTCAGATTTTTCTAGTGTAAGAGAAAAATTAGAAGAAGAAGGCTTAACATTTTTAGAAGCAGAAGTTCAAATGGTACCAACAACAACTGTTGCACTTGATGAAAAAGGTGCAGAAAAAATGGAAAGACTATTAGAAAGATTAGACGAACTAGATGATGTATCAAATGTTTATCATAATTGGGAAGAAGCATAAATCAATTTTTTCTAACATACCTAGTATTAGAAAAGGAATGTAATAAAATGGATAATAAAAAATTAAGACCGCTTTTTATTATTATAACTATTATAGCAATAGCTATTGTATCAATGCTACTAGTTTTGTTATTTATAAATAATAAACCAACTGAGATAAATGAAGAAGAATCGCAAAAAATAGAGCTTTCAGATTCAGAAAAAGAAGACGCAAAAAAACAACTCTATGAATATTTTGTAAAAAAGCAAAACACACCATATGAAAATACAGGAAAATTTGTAATGAATTTAATATCAGACATAGAGCCATTGTATGAAATACCAAATGTGGAATTTTCAGGCAAAACGGACATAAAAAACAAAAGGTCAGAAGGAAAAATAGAAATAAAATATTCAGATGATTTGAAGTTCCCAATGAATTACAAAAGAACTGGAAATATTCATGGAATACAGACAGATACAGTTTCAAAGCAATATATTGCTATAAAAAATAGCCAATTAGAATATAAATCAATTTTGGATATAATAAACAATGTGGCTGATGTAACAAAGACAGAGGAAGGACAATATACTATTGAATTTGACGAACAAACTTCAAAAGATATTGTACTAGAATTCCTAAAAACTTTCGAACAAGATACAAATGAATTACAAGAACAAATAGAAGAAAAATATGAGGATAACGAGGTAATATTAACAGCTTCATTCACAGATTTAGATACTCGGAAATGTTAAAGAAATATATAAAATTGATTTAAAAGCCTCAAAGGACCATATTGTTGAATATCAATTTGAAAATCAAGTTTCTTTTAAAAATAATGTATCAATAGAAGAATTAACAGAAAATGCAAGCTTAATTTTAAATAATCATACAGAAGAAGAAATTACAAAAATAAAAGAAACTGTCAAAACTAGAGTAGCAGATGCAAATAAAGAGTTGGCAATAAAGTATATTTTAGAAAATCAATTAGAGGAAGATATATATGTCTTTCCTACAGGAAAAATTGCATATGAAGATTTAGTAAATCAAAGTGAAAACCTAATGCAAAAAGAAAAAACAGAATTACAAGAACAAATTATAAGTATAAGAGAACAATTACAAACTATTGCAAATGAGGCAATAACAAAATTTGAAAATAAAGAATATGAAGAAGAGGAAATAACAACAAAATTTGATGCTGTTAAACAAGAAATTGAATTTGCAACTCTTGACATAGATTCAACTATTTCAGTAGAAGATAACAATGTTATAGTAGAATTTAATGAAGATAAACCAATAGAAATTAGGGTAGTAATAAATAAAGAAGGACAGCTTGAGGGATGGACATATGAATATATTACATATAATTCTGAAGAAGGGGAAGAAAGTGAATAATAAAAAGAGAAATATTTTAATAATTTGTATAATTGCCATCTTAATAGTAGTTATAGGAATTGCAGGAATATTATATTTTATACTAACAAATACTAAAAGTAAAAAAGAAGTATTTGCAGGAAAAATAATTGAATTTATGAGTGAAAATCAAGAAGAAAATACATTAAATGAATACTTTAAAAAGAAAGAAACTATGCCATATGAGAATGAGGGAAATATATCAATACAAGGTAGTAATATAAATGGAAATGTACAAATACCTAAAATAGTTTTTTCAGGAAAATCAAATCCAGAACAAAATCAAGCAGAGCAGAATATAGAAATCCAATATTCAGATGAAGTAAAATTCCCAATATCATATAGACAAGATAATGATATATTTGGATTGCAAACAAAATATTTATCAAGTAAATATATAGCAGTAGAAAACAATAATTTGCAAGAATTTCTTGGAAAATTAGGTATGGATACAAGCCAAATTCAAGACAAAATAGAAATTCCTAAAATTGATAATCAAAATTTGTTTACTGAAGAAGAAATAAAGCAGTTAAAAGATAAATATTCAGTAATTTTAGAAAATATCAAGGAAGAGCAAATAACAGTAACAAAAGAAGAAAATGGAGAAACATATACTTTAGCTTTAGAACCACAAACAATAAAGGATATATTAGTGCAATTTATGGACATATTAAAAAATGATGACCTTATACTAGGCAAAATAAATTCACTTGGAACTGAAAATAATGGACAAATAAATGAGTCAATATCAGAATTAGCAAATAACATAAAAAATATAAATACAGAAGAACTTAAAAATGTAAAAATAGTAATATTTAGTGAGGATGGTAAAACAAGAACTTTATCATTTATGTTAGAAGATACAGAGAAACAAGACCATGTTGTATTTGATATAGCTAAAACAGAAAATGAATTTATGTATAACATATATTTAGAACCATCTGCTTATGATATTGAAAACGAAAATGAAAATGGTAAAATAACTTTTTCTGGTAAAATTAGTGGAATTGCTCAAGAACAAGATATATTAGAAAGCTATAAATTAGGTATAATAAATGAAAACGATGAAAGTATTGAAATAATATTTGAAAATACAATAAATTTCTCAAATGATGTACAAATTGAAAAAATGACAGATGAAAATACAATGCTATTAAATAATTATTCACAAGAACAATTAGCAGTTATAATGCAGGCAATGACAACTAGATTAACAGAAGTAAATAAAAGCCAAATGGAGCAATTAGGGGTAGGAGAAGACGAAAATCCATTTATGACTATACTAGCTGGAGCATTTGCAAATAATTCAGCAAAAGAAACAATAACAAATACAAATATAGATACAGACGTAACAGATACAACAGACACAAGTGATGATATGGACGAAGAAGAAAATGAATGGCAAGAAGAAACAAACAACAATATGCAAAATAGTATGCAACAAGCAGAAATACAAGCATTCAACAGTAGATTCGAAAAATATAAAGGTACTATGAAGGGAACAATGGTAAAATCACTACTTCAAGATATTCAGATGTCAAATGCATCAGATATGGAAAATCAAGTTAAAATAGAAGGAGTAATATCAAGCACTATGGAGGCAAATAGCATAGAAGGTAGTCAGAAATATGAAATATCAGTTTTATATGATAATATGGGTAGAGTAAATGCAGTAAAAATTGAAAACTCATCAAATTAGTAAAAAAAGTTCTAAATAAGAAATTAAGACATATAATATAGAGATATATTATATGTCTTTTTCTATGCAAGAAAAGACAAGCTATTAGAAAGGCAAAAGAGTGAAAGATATTTTAAAATATTTTCCAAATAATATAAGTATGTTAATCTTAGAAGCAATAAAACAAAATCCAAATACTAAAATAGAAGAAAATGCAATAGAAATTAGAATTCGTAATAACAGACCAATTCTAATTAAGCTCAGAGAATTAGATATAATAATACAATACATTATAACAGAAACAGAAATGTTATACATATTAGAAAAATTATGTGAAAATTCAATTTATGCGTACAAAAATCAAATTTGTCAAGGATATATTACTATTCATGGGGGACATAGAGTAGGAATAACAGGAACCTGTGTTATTGAAAATGGAAACATAATAAATATAAAAAACATATCTAGTCTTAATTTCAGAATTGCACGACAAATAAAAGGATGTAGCATGAGAATTTTAAAAGATGTTATTGATAAAGAACATAAAAACATTTTTACAACACTTATAGTATCTCCACCTCGGAAAAGGAAAAACCACAATGTTACGTGATTTGGTGAGAGTTATTAGTAATGGAATTCCAGAAATGCATTTTAGAGGTAAAACTTGTGGACTAGTTGATGAAAGAGGAGAAATAGCAGCAACATATAAAGGAGTGCCACAAAATGATGTTGGAATAAGAACAGATGTAATCGAAAATGTATCAAAATCACAAGGAATGCAGATGTTAGTTCGTTCTATGGCACCAGAAGTTATTGCTTGTGACGAAATAGGAACAAAACAAGATGTACTAGCAATTAAATATGCATTATGTTCTGGAGTAAAAGGAATATTTACTATTCATGGAGCAGAAATGAAGGATATAAAAGCAAATTTAGAAATAGCAGAACTGATTGAAAATCATTGGATTGAAAAAATTATATTTTTATAGAAAGAAGGAAATAAAATGCAATTTATTAAATATATTTTATTATTTCTAATATTTATAGCAAGTAATCTAATTGGTAAAACTATTTCACAAAAATATAAATTACGATTCAATGAATTAGAAGAAATGAAAAATGCATTAAACATTTTTAAAGCAAAAATAAAATTTACATATGAACCAATTGGAGATATTTTTGAAGACATTAGCAATAAAACAACAAAAACAAATATAAAGAATTTATTTAAAAATGCGCAAATAGCACTAGAAAATAATTCAGCAAGTGAAGCTTGGCAATATGCATTAGATAATACTAATACAAATATGAAACAAGACGATATTGAAACATTAAAAAATCTAGGAAAATTATTAGGAACTGAAAACTTAGATGGACAAATTTCTCAAATTGATTTAACAGAAGATTTTTTAGAAATACAAATTAAGCAAGCAGAAGAAGAAAAAAAGAAAAACGAAAAATTATATCAAAAATTAGGTAGTATTATTGGTTTAGGAATTGTTGTAATGCTAATCTAAAAGGAAGGAATGGATTATTTATGGATATTAATTTATTATTTAAAATAGCAGCGATAGGAATTTTAGTTGCAGTATTACATCAAGTGCTTGTAAGAGCGGGCAGAGAAGATCAAGCTATGATGACAACACTTGCTGGATTAGTAATTGTTTTATCAATGGTAATAAAAGAAATTAGTGGATTATTTGATACAGTTAGAACTTTATTCAATCTATAGGGGGAATTATGGAAGTTATTAGAATTATTTCAATAGCCCTAATAGGACTAATAATTATTGTTTTATTGAAACAGTACAAGCCAGAATTTGCTATTTATATCAGTTTACTAATTGGAATACTTATTTTATTACTAGTGATGGATAGATTATCAGGAATTATACAAATGATTCAATCTATAGCAAATAAATCAAATGTCAATAATGATTTTATTAGTATATTATTAAAAATTACAGGAATAGCATTTTTATCAGAATTTGCTATTAGTATTTGCAAAGATTCTGGAGAAGCAGCAATAGCAAATAAAATAGAAATAGGAACAAAAATAATTATTATATCAATTTCAATCCCTATAATTTCAAGCTTATTAGAAATTATACTAAAGATATTACCATAGGAGGATATACGAATGTGAAAAAAATTCTATTTACAATTATTATAATATTTGCCATAACAGGACAAGCATATAATACATATGCGGTGGAAAATGAAACTCAAGAAGAATTATTAAAAGAACAAGAGCAAAACTTTGGAATTAGTAGTTTTATTGAAAACTCAAAAAAATATACAGGTGATTTTTTTGATGGGATAGATATTAATGAAATATTTCAAACTGCTGTAAAAGGAGAAGTAAATCATAAACAAATCTATGAAAAAATATGGGACTTATTAGGAACAGAAGTAAAAACAGGAATAAGAAGTTTAATAAGTATTTTAGCCATTATTTTAATTCATAGTATATTAAAAGCAATTAGCGAAAATTTAGAAAATAGTAGTGTATCGAATATAATATATTATGTGCAATATATAGCAATAGTTACAGTAATTATGACAAACTTTTCAGATATGGTAGAGCTTGTAAAGACAACAAGTGTTAATTTAGTAGGCTTTATAAATTCATTTGTGCCAATACTTGTTAGCTTAATGCTTTATACAGGTAGTATAACAACAAGTAGTGTGCTAGAGCCAATTATTCTCTTTATGATAAACTTTATTGGAAACTTAATACAAACTGTTTTGATACCAATAACTCTAATTGCTGCAACATTGAGTATTGTTTCCAAAATTGGGGACAAAGTTCAAATAGATAAACTTGCTAAAACCTTTAATTCAGGAATTACATTAGTATTAGGTATTATTCTTACTATATTTGTTGGTGTTATTTCATTAGAAGGTACATTATCAAGTAGTGTAGATGGAATTACAGCAAAAACAACCAAAGCAATTGTCAGTAGTAGTATACCAGTTGTAGGTAAGATTTTAGGAGATGCAGTAGATACAGTTCTAGGGTGTGGAATAATATTAAAAAATGCAATAGGGGTTGTAGGTGTCATTATAATATTAGGAGTTTGTATATTACCAATCTTAAAAATTGCAGTTTTAATGACATCATACAAAATACTGGCAGGTATATGTGAACCTATTGCAGATACTAAAATTGTAAAACTACTAGAACAAATTAGTACAATTTATAAAGTATTACTTGGAATTTTATGTTCTATTTCAGTAATGGTTATTATAGGAACAACATTAGTAATTAAAATTTCAAATAGTGGAATGATGTATCGATAAGGAGCTTTGTATGATAGAAAATATTAGTTTATGGGCCAAAAATATTACATTATCAGTTATTATGGTTTCTTTATTTGAAATGTTATTACCTAATAAAAAAATAAAGCAATATGTCAATGTCGTAATGGGACTATATATTTTATTTAATATTATATCTCCTTTTGTAGGCAAAAATATTTCAATAAATTTAGACAAAATAATTGAAAATAGTCAAACACAAGCAACAGCTACTGAGACAGTAGACCAAACTTCAATGGATAAAAGATTAAAAGAGATAGGAGAAGAAGAATTAAAAAAAGATATTACCAATAAGGTAGAAAACTTAGGATTTATTGTAGAAAATTGTGAGGTTAAATTAGTTATTCAAGAAGAAACAAAAATAGAAGAAATAGTATTGCAAATAGAAAAAAAAGAAGAAGACACAAAAGAAAGAGAAGAAACTAATGCAGAGAATAAATTGGTAGAAGAAGTACAAAAAATAAAAGAAATCCAAGTTGGACCTAAAAAAGAAAAAAATCCAAAAGAAAACGAGAATATAACTGCGACTGATATAAATCAGATTAAAAAAATGTTAATGCAAGAATATGAGGTGAGTGAAAAATGTTTAAAAATCAATTAAACAAACTATTTGGAAATGGTGATGAAACAAATCCCAAAAAGAAAATTGAAAACTTAGTGTTTTTTGTAGTTATATTGATAATTACAATTATAGCTATTAACTTTATATGGAAAGATCCTAGCAAAGATAGTCAAGTTGTAAATGAGGTAAGTGGTGGGAAAAAATTAGCAGAGAGTGAAGAACACATGGATAAAAATGATTTAAGCCTTTCAGAAAAATTGGAAACAATTTTAGGTAAAATACAAGGAGTAGGAGAAGTAAAAGTGTTTATAAATTATTCAGAATCAAGTGAAGTAGTTGCAATGTATAATGAAAATTCAAAAAGCAGCACTACTGAAGAAACAGATACACAAGGAGGTGTTAGAAAGATTGAAGAAACAGATACGCAAAAAGACATTATATATCAAGAAAATGATGGAGTAAAAACGCCTATGACTAAAAAGGTAGTAGAACCAAAGATTGAAGGAGCAATTATTACAGCTAAAGGAGCTTCAAATATAGAAATAAAAACCAGTATTATACAAGCAGTAGAAGCAGCAACTGGGTTAGCAACCCATAAAATACAAGTTTTTGAAATGGAGTGAATAAAAGATGACAAATTTTTTTAAAAAGAATCAGATATTATTTTATGTAATTGCATTGATGTTAGTAGTAGCAGGATACTTAAATTATACAGCTACACAAGATATGACAAAAGAAACCTCAGCAAGAAATATTGGAGATGCACAATTAGTAAATAGTAATGTTATATCAGAAACCAATAGCATAAATGAAGCAAAAGTATCAAATGTTGAAAATACAATAGCTACTCAAAATATAATTGATGAAAAATCTATTGAAGAGAATGAAAATGAAGAAGAAACAACAAATACATCGACAACAGATGCAGACTCATATTTTAGTAAATCAAAATTAGAAAGAGATACAATGTATTCACAAATGATAGAAACATATGAAAAAGTATTAAATGGAATAAATTCACTAGAAACCCAAAAGCAATCAGCAGCAGAAGAAATAAAAAAGATAAATGATACAAAAAATAGTATTATGATAGCTGAAAACTTAATTACAACAAAAGGATTTCCTAATAATGTTATTTTTGTAAATGGTGAAAGCATTAGCGCAATCATTGGTGCAGAAGAATTAAAACAAGATGAAATTTCACAAATACAAAATATTTTGGCAAGAGAATTAAATGCTGATATAAAAAATATACATATTGCAATTAAATAGTACTACTGATTACTTAAAAAATAGTAAGAATAACTTGCTATTTTTTTCTTTTTTTAGTAAAATATAGATACATAAATAAGAAAGGAAGAAAATATGTCAAAACCAATTGTAGCCATTATTGGAAAACCAAATGTAGGAAAGTCAACTTTTTTTAATTATTTGGCTGGAAGTAGAATATCAATTGTAGAAGATACACCAGGTGTTACAAGAGATAGAATATATGCAGAAACAAATTGGAGAGGAAGAACTTTTACTTTAATTGATACCGGAGGAATAGAACCTGACTCAGATGACATTATTCTATCACAAATGCGTGAGCAAGCAAATCTTGCAATTGAAATGGCAGATGTTATTATATTTTTAACAGATATTAAACAAGGAGTAACATCAGCAGACAAAGAAATTACAGCAATGCTTAGAAAATCTAAAAAACCTATAGTTCTTGTTTGTAACAAAGCAGATAATTATGAAAAAGATGTTCAGCAAATTTATGAATTCTATAATCTAGGTATACGGAGAACCTTATGCAATATCAGCAAGTCATGCTCTTGGAATAGGTGATGTTTTAGATGCGGTATATGAACATTTACCAGAAAAGTCATTAGACGAAGAAGATGAAAGTATAATAAAAGTAGCAGTTATAGGAAAACCAAATGTTGGAAAATCTTCTCTTATAAATAAAATACTAGGAGAAAACAGAAGCATAGTAAGTGATATTGCTGGGACAACAAGAGATGCAATAGATAGTCAATTTGAAAATGAAAAGGGCAAATACATATTGATAGATACAGCAGGTATTAGAAGAAAAAGCAAAATAAATGAAAATATAGAAAAATATAGTGTTATTAGAAGCTTACTTGCCATTGAAAGAGCTGACGTTTGTTTAGTTATGATAGATGCAAATGAAGGAGTTACAGAACAAGATACAAAAATTGCTGGAGAAGCACATGAAGCAGGTAAAGGTATTATAATAGTTGTAAACAAATGGGACGAAATAGATAAAGAAACAGGAACATTAGAAAAATATAAAAAAGAGATATATGCTAAACTATCATATCTAACTTATGCTCCAATTATATTTATATCAGCTAAAACAGGGCAAAGAGTTGATAAATTATTTGATATGATAAATAACGTAGCAAAACAAAACTCAATGAGAGTATCAACATCTGTACTAAATGAAGTAATAAATGAGGCAATAGCAATAGTACAACCACCAACAGATAAAGGCAAAAGATTAAAGATATTTTATGGCACACAAGCTTCAACAAAACCACCAACATTTGTAATTTTTGTAAATAATAAAGAACTGTTCCATTTTTCATATGAAAGATATCTAATAAATCAATTTAGAAAAGAATTTGGAATGCAAGGAACACCAGTTAGAATTATAGTAAGAGAAAAAAATGAAAAGGAGGAAAAAATATGATACTAGAAATTATCATAGCAGTTATTGCATATATGATTGGAAGTATTAACTTTTCAGTAATTTTAAGCAAAAAAATAGCAGGATTTGATGTAAGAGAAAAAGGTAGTGGAAATGCAGGAACAACAAATATGCTACGTTCTGTTGGAAAAGGAGCAGCATTTATCACACTAATTTGTGATATTTTAAAAGGTGTAATTGCAATATTGATAGCAATTGCAATTGGAACTATTTCAGGGACAACTAATAAAGCAATATTAGTGCAAATAGCAGGAATTGCCGTTGTATTAGGTCATACATTTCCAATATTTTTTGGATTTAAAGGTGGAAAAGGTGTGGCAACATCTCTTGGAATATTACTAATGACAAATTGGCAAATAGGATTGATATGTTTGGTATTTGCATTAGTTTTAATGATATTAACGCAAATGGTATCTTTAGGATCTTGTGCAGCAGCAGTTTTATTTCCAGTATTAACGATGTTTATTCACGAAAACTTTATAGTAGAAGAAGGTAGTGGATATTTTATATATAGTGTCATATTGGCAGCTATTGTATTATTTAACCATAGAAGTAATATTAATAGAATGCTAAATGGTTCAGAAAACAAAATATCATTCAAAAAGGATTAAATACCAATGAAATAATAGGAGGAAATTATGAAGCAAATTGCAATTATAGGGAGTGGAAGTTGGGGAGTTGCTTTAGCTATCCATTTAGCAAATCTTGGGCATACAGTAAAAATATGGTCATTTTCAGAAGAAGAAAGAGATTTAATAAATAACGAAAAAAAGTGTAAATTTTTACCCAATGTAAAATTACCAGAAAATATATTTTGCTCTATGGATTTTGAAGAAGTTATTAAAGATTCAGACTTTATTTTACATGTTACACCATCAAAATTTACTAGAGAAACATTTAAAAAATATAAACAATATGTTGGTACCAAACCGGTTATAATATGTTCAAAAGGATTTGAAAAAGAAACAAATAAAACACTTGATGAAGTTATCTTAGAGGAAATGCCAGAAGCAAGAGTAGGAGCTTTATCAGGACCAAGCCACGCAGAAGAAGTATCAATAGCTATTCCAACTGTACTTGTAATAGCATCTTCAGATGAAAAAATAAGAGAAGAAATACAAGAAACCTTTATGTGTCCACATATGAGAATATATACTTCAACAGATATAAAAGGAGTAGAACTAGGTGGAGCATTAAAAAATATTATTGCATTTTGTGCTGGGGTTGCAGCAGGAGTAGGATTTAGAGATAATACATTTGCAGCACTAATTACAAGAGGATTGGAAGAAATATCCAGACTAGGAGTTGCAAGTGGACGGTAAAAAAGAAACTTTTTATGGTTTAAGCGGACTAGGAGATTTAATTGTTACTTGTTTAAGTGAGCATAGTCGAAATAGAAGAGCAGGAAAATTGATAGGACAAGGAAAAACATTAGAAGAAGCAAAGCAAGAAGTTGGAATGGTTATAGAAAGCATAGATAATATAGATGTTGCATATACATTAAGTAAACAGAATAATATAGAAGTACCAATTATAGAAACAGCATATGAAGTTATATATAATAACCTAGATGCAAAAACAGCAGTAAACAAATTAATGACAAGGCAAAAGAAAATGGAAATGGAATAAAAAATGTATAAATTAGAAAATATTACTAATACTAAAAAATAAAAAGGAGGAATTATCAATGGATTTTTTTGATAAATTAGGAAAGAAAGCAAGTGAAGCATATAAAGTAACAGCAGATAAAACAGGAAAATTGGCAAAAGAGGCAAAACTAAAATTGAGAATGAATGACTTGAAAAGTCAAATAAATGATATTTATGAGAATATTGGTAAAAAGGTATATGAGAAACATACAAGAGAAGAAAATATTGATATAAAAAAAGACTTAGAAGAAGAATGCACACAAATAGATGTATTAAGTGCAGAAATAGAAGATATTTTGCAAGAATGTAGAAATTTAAAAGATAAAAGGCAATGTCAAAAATGCTATAAAGAAATAGACAAAGATGCAAAATTTTGCCCAGAATGTGGAGAAAAGCAAGAAGAAACTGAACCAGTAGATGTAGAAGAAACAGAAGAGCCAGAAAATGTAGAAGAAGATGACTTTATAGACATTGAAATAGAAACTGAACCAGATGTAGAAATAGAAATTAGTGAAGAAGAGCAAAAGGAAAACGACGAGGAAAGCAAAGAAGAATTAGAAAAAACGGTTGAAATCGAATCAAATGTAGAAGATAAAGAAGAAAGCGAAAACTAATATGAAAATTGTTGTACAAAGAGTAAAATATGCAAAAGTAGAAGTAGAAGGAAAAATAGTAGGAAAAATTGAAAATGGATTTTTAGTATTGCTAGGTGTTACACATACAGATACAAAGAAAAATGCAGAATATCTAGCAAAAAAACTATGTCATTTAAGAATATTCGAAGACGAAAATGAAAAGATGAATTTAGACATAAAACAAGTAAATGGAAAACTATTGATTGTATCACAATTTACTTTATATGCAAATTGTAAAGATGGTAATAGACCATCTTTTACAGAAGCTGCAAAACCAGAAATGGCAGACCAGTTATATGAATATTTTTGCGAGCAATGTAAAAGCTTTGGAATAGAAGTAGAAAAAGGAATATTTGGAGAAAATATGCAAGTAAGTCTATTAAATGATGGACCTGTTACAATCGTATTAGAGGGATAAATTTAATATGGAAATCTTTCATACAAATATTTAATAAATGAATTTCCATTTTTATCAGTAATATGAATATATACACCCTTATCCAAAGATACCCATACATTTAAAGTAAAGCTATCAATATTATCAATATATACGCCAATAATGTCAGCTATGTCGACAGGATTGGCGTAATTTTTTTCCCAACTCTTTTTTTCAGGTATATCAAATTCTGTATTGTATAAACGACTTAAAAACTTATTAACTTCACCATTTTTTTCACTAAACAAACTTACAGTCATTAAAAATCTCCTTAAAACTAAATTAATTATAATATGTGCAAAAATGAGAAAAATATAACAAATTTATAATATATAAAGATGTATAAAACTTGATAAATTTGAAAATAATAGTAAAAAAAGAAGGAGTGTTTAATCTTGAAAAAATATAAAACAATTGCATATATTTTAGTTATAATATTTTTTGTATTAGCAATTGCTTTTGTTTCATATCAAGTAATGTCAGCTAATCCAAAGAAAGAAACGCAAATGAAACAAAAAGCAAAAACAGAAATTAAATATTTAGAAAGTAGGATGTTAACATTATTTAATGGAATGAACAATATTCAATTTGAAAATTATAAAATTTCAATTAGTGAAGTAACTCCAAATTCTTCAGGTGATAGTAGTGAAAAAAGCACAGAAACTAAATCTGAATCAGGAGAAGGAGGTATGGAAAAAGAAACTTCAAGTAATTCAGAAAACAGTGAAAGTAGTAATCCATCTGGTAGTGAAAGTTCAAAAGACTCTTCATCTAGTAGTTCAGAAAGCGGAGAAAAATCTGGAGAAGGAAGCTCTAGTGGAGGTACTTCAGAGAGTGGAAACTCTGAAAGTAGTGATAAACCAACAGAAACATTTGGACTAGAACCAACAGGAGTATTATTGTCAAGTGAACAAATTGACTGGAAAAAAATAAAAAATGAAGTAGAAAATATGTATATATCAATACCTACAATTACATTAGATTTATATAAAACAGATGTTGAAGATAAAGATGTTTTAAACTTCAATACAGAATTTGATGCACTTACAAGAGCAGTAGAAAGCCAAAAGAAAGAAGAAGTATTACCACAACTCGTAAAAGTATATGAAAATGTAGTCAAATTTAGAGAAAATACTGGAGATGAAGAAGAAAGAATAGTTTCAAGAACAAAATTAAATATATATCGTGCATATAGTAAGTTAGATAGTGGAAAATGGGAGGAAATTTCAAAAGACATACAATCAGGTATAGAGGAATTTACAAAATTATTGACAGGAGCAGAAATTGAGGACGAAAAACAATATTCTATAAATAAAGCATATGTTATGCTAAGCGAATTACAAAAAGCACCAGAACAGAAAAGTCCAGAAATTTTTTTGATAAAATATAAAAATACGCTAGAAGAATTAAGCAATATATGATATAATTGTAAATAGAGTAAATTGAATAGTCGCTGGCAAATTCCTAAAGGAATTGCGAGAGGAAAGTCCGGGCTCCAAAGAGCAAGGATGCTAGATAACGTCTAGTGGGGGCAACTCTAAGGAAAGTGCAACAGAAAATAACCGCCATTTATGGTAAGGGTGAAAAGGCAGGGTAAGAGCCTACCGCTGTTATGGTGACATAACAGGACAGTGTAAACCCCATCTGGAGCAACACCTCATAAAGAAGATTAAGCCTGCTCGGCACCTT
>CANQWU010000029.1 GCA_947627605.1 uncultured Clostridia bacterium | reverse complement strand
GTTTTTTTCATCGCGTAGCTTATATTTCATTCTTTCTAATGATTTTTCTTTTGAAATATATTCTACCCCTATATTGCTACTAATTTCTGTTATTTTATTCTTTATATTTTCAATTTCTTCATCTGAAATATTATCTTGTAAATATATTTCCATTTTTGAAGCCATTTCATTATAATAGCGGAATGCTAATACATTAAATATAACTATACAAGCTAAAAATATCAATGTAATAGATATAATGATATTTTTTTTATTTAATTTCTTTTTTATATTTTTAAGAAAATCTATTTCTTTTTTTGGCTTTGGGCTTTTATCATCTTGCTTAATTTCTTCTAATATATTTCTACAATTTTCACAATTTTTTAAATGTTCTTCTACTAATTCTTTAGAAGTTTGACTTAAAACTCCGTCATAATAGCTAAACAATAAGTCTTTAACAATATCACATTCATTTTTCATTTATCAAATTCCTCCTTTAATTTTTGCTTTCCACGAAAAAATACAACTCTTGCCCAATTTGAACTTTTATCCATTATTTCTGCTATTTCGCTATATTCAAAATTTCCAAGTATTCTTAAATACATTACGTTTCTAGTGTCTTCGTCAAGAGTTTGCAATTTCTTAAATAATTGTAGCTTATCTTCTTTGATGCAAATTTCTTCTTCGATTGATTCATCTATAAATAATGAATTTTGCATATTATCTAATGGTAATTCTTGTTTTAATTTTTGTTTCCTTAATTTTTTATACCATATATATTTACTTATTTGACATAGCCAAGTAGATATCTTGCATTCGCCTTTAAATTTATTTATATCTTGAACAGCTACTAAAAAAGTTTCTTGGACAATTTCTTCAGTTATATCTTCGTTTCCAGTTAAGCAGAATACATATTTATAAACAATTTCACTATATTTTTTATATATTTCGGCTATATCCTGCATACTTTTTCCTCCTTTACTTAATTAGTATCATTTCTTAATATTTTGTTACAAGTTTTTTATAAATTTTTCTAAATTATAGTACAATTTTCCGAAGAAAAGAATGTATATATATATAATAGGAAATGTTGATATATAGATAGTTATAGAGTTTTCATTCTCTACATTTACGAATGCCTATTAAAGAGAAATAATTTTATGAATAGCACAGATTTGAAATATATGATATAATAAAAATGATACATGGATATAATGTTTTATAATAATATGGGAGAGGAAAATATGCTAGAAAATATAAAAGCTATAATTTTTGATGCTGATGACACAATAATAAATCATAAAGAATGCGAAAAACAAGCATTACAATATTTGTTTAAAAAAATAGGTAAAAAGTATAGTGATCAATATCAAGATATATTTAGACCATTAGATTGGAAATTGTGGGATGATGCTACAAATAAAACAAACATTATTTCAGTTGAAAAAATACCAGAGTATCGATTTGAATTGTTTTTTAAAAAAGTAAACATCAAATATAGTAATTATAAGAAAGCAAATGAGCTATTCAAAGAGGGATTTGCAAAAACATCATCTTTGACCAAAAATGCCTACGAAGTTGTTAAATATTTGTATGATAAAGAGTACAAGATATATGTAATAACAAATGGAATAGTGGAATTGCAGAAACCTAGAATAATGAATAGTGCAATAGCACCATACATTTCAAGCATCATAATTTCAGAACAAGTAGGAGTCTCTAAACCAGATTGCAAAATTTTTAATATTTTGCTAAAAAGAGAAAAATTAAAATCTCATGAAGTCATAATGATAGGAGATAGTTTAGAGAAAGACATAAAAGGAGCACAAAATGCTAATATAAAAACTATTTGGTATAATCCATATAATAAAAATGATAATTATTATATTACACCTGATTATCAAATAAAAGATTTGTTAGAGATAAAAAAATTATTATAAAATAAAATCATAATATGGAAAAATAAAAGAAGGAATCATAATATTAAACTGATAACATCTAAATGTAAAAACAACATAATAACTTAAGTTAAAAGAAAAGTATGTAAGTGCTAAATAAACATTTACATCAAAATTTATATTTGAATAACTAATTATTTTAAGTAATAAATTAAATGAATATTTAAAATTTTAGAAGGCAATTATGAGTTAAACATTTAAATTAATGTATATAAATATAAAGCAATTCTACATACTAAACAGTTATTAGAAGTATAAAACTAAACTCCTTGCAATATATTTATAATAAATATATATGATAAGGAGCAATTTAAATTGGAAATTTTAAGAACAACTTTAATAGGACTGTTTTTTGGAACATTTGGCACAACTATAGGTGGATTTATAGGAATATTTTTAAAAAGAAACTCAAACAAATTCCTGAGTTTTATATTATCATTTGCCTCAGGACTTATGATGGCAATAATATGTTTTGATTTAATTCCAGAAGCATTAGAAATTAGTAGTATAATTCAAGTAATATTTGGAATAGGAATAGGCATTATAAGTATGATAGGATGTGACATATTAGTAGAAAAAAAATTCAGTCAGAAAAAGACAGCTAAATTTCAGAAAAATCAATTATTAAAAACAGGGATAGTGGTATCGATAGGGCTTGCAATACATAATTTCCCAGAAGGCTTAGCAATAGGATCAGGATTTGGAGCATCAATAAAGCTAGGACTTAGCCTAGCAATAGCAATTTGCTTACATGACATACCAGAAGGAATATCTATGGCAGTACCAATGAAAAATGGTGGAATTTCTAAAACAAAAGTGATTTTCTATGTAATACTATCAGGAATTACAACAGGAGTAGGAGCATTATTTGGTGCAATCTTAGGAACTATATCAACAACAATTATTAGTATTTGCCTAAGCTTTGCAGCAGGAGCAATGCTATATATAGTATCAGGAGAACTAATTCCAGAATCAAATAAACTATATAATGGAAGAATGACAGCACTAGGAAATATAGCAGGATTTTTAATAGGAATGTTTGCAATGAGCATATAAAAGACATAAAAGTAGCCCAGTTTAAAGCGCTTTACTTAAACTGGGCAAAATTTATTTAGAAACTTCAACAGTATCTTCTAAAACAGAGGTACAATGAGGGCATCTAGTAGCCTTGAAATCAATTTCAGAACAGCAGTAAGGACATACTTTTGTAGTAGGTTCTGGTTCAACTTCTTCATCATTACCATCTTTTTTAGTTAATTTCTCAAGATTTTCTTTAGTCTTATTATTTAATTTTGTAAAAGTTCTAATTGCAATAAAAATAGAAAAAGCTATAATTAGGAAATCCACAACAGTAGTAATAAAAGAACCATATTTAATAACTGAATTTCCAACAGTTAATGTTAAATCATCAAAAGTAACTTTTCCTGTAAATATAGCAACAGTAGGCATAATAATATCATTAACAAGAGAAGTAACTATTTTTTGAAAAGCACCACCGACAATAACACCAATAGCCATATCAATAACATTACCTTTCGTAGCAAACTCTTTAAATTCTTTTAACATAATATCCTCTCCTTTGCATAATCATTTTACAGTAAAAGTCGAAAAAAGTCAATAAAAAGTACTTGCTTTTTTGAAATACCTATAGTAAAATACAAACATAGTTTTGAATAAGAAAAGAGGAATATAAATGACAGAAAATACAATATTAGAAGGATTAAATGAAAAACAAAAAGAAGCAGTAATTTATACACAAGGACCTTGCCTAGTAATTGCAGGAGCAGGAAGCGGAAAAACAAAAGTACTAACACATAAAATAGCATATCTAGTGCAAGAAAAAAAGGTTTTACCTTGGAATATATTAGCAATCACATTTACAAATAAAGCAGCAAATGAAATGAAAGAAAGAATTGCGAACTTAGTAGGAGATGTAGCAAAAGATATATGGATGGGAACTTTCCACTCTATCTGTGTAAGAATTTTAAGAAAATTTATAGACAGAATAGGATATGATATATCATTTGTAATTTTTGATACATCAGATCAAAAAACAGTAATAAAAGGTTGTATGAAGGAATTAGGAATAGACGATAAAATGATGACAGACAGAAATATTCAATATGAAATAAGCAATGCAAAAAATGAAATGCTAACACCAGAACAATATACAGTAAAAGCAAATGGAAATTATAGAAATGAACTAATTGCAAAAGTATATGAGCTATATCAAAAAAGATTAAAAGAAAACAATGCAATTGATTTTGATGACATAATAAATTTTACAATTCAAATCTTTTTAGAAAATGAAGATGTTTTAAACTATTATTCAGACAAATTTAAATATATATTGGTAGACGAATATCAAGACACAAATAAATCACAATTTACATTAGTAACGTTACTTGCAGCAAAACATGGAAACGTAACAGCCGTAGGAGACAACGACCAAGGTATATACTCATTTAGAGGAGCAGATATATCAAATATACTTAATTTTGAAAAAGACTTTGTGGGAACTAAAATTATAAAACTAGAACAAAATTATAGATGCACACCAAATATCTTAAATATAGCAAATGCAGTTATAAAAAACAATACAGTAAAATACAAGAAAAACCTATGGACAAACAATGAAGAAGGAAACTTACCAAAAGTATATCTAGCAGAAAATGAATATGACGAAGGAAGCTTCATAGTACAAGAAATAAATAGACTAAAAAGAGAAGAATATCTATCATATAATGACTTTGCAGTATTATACAGAATGAATACACAATCAAGAGCAATAGAAGACATTTTAAGAAGAGAAAATGTACCATATAAAATTGTAGGAGGACTTAAATTCTACGAAAGAAAAGAAATAAAAGATATTATTGCATATTTACGTTTCATACAAAACACATCTGATAACTTAAGTTTAAAAAGAATTATCAATGAACCAAAAAGAGGAATAGGAAAAACAAGCTTAGAAAATATAGAAAAACTAGCAAATGAAACAGAAGTATCAATGTATGAAATAATCAAAAATGCAGACCAATATGGACTAAACAGAGTATTTTTAAATTCAAGAGAGTTTGTAAACTTAATAGAAGAATTAAAAAATAAAAAAGATGAGCTTTTGATTTCAGAGCTAATAACACAAACATTAAAAAAATCAGGATATTCAAAAGCCTTAGAAATAGAAAATACAATAGAGGCTGAAAATAGAATGGCAAACTTAGAAGAATTTTTAAATGTAGCAATAGAATTTGAAGAAGAATCAGCAGATAATACATTAAGTGAATTCTTAGAAGGAATTACTCTATCAAGTGATATAGACAATTTAGAAGAAACAGAAGATTCAATAACACTAATGACATTACATAGTGCAAAAGGATTAGAATTTCCAGTTGTTTTTTTAGTAGGAATGGAAGAAGGAATATTTCCAGGATATAAATCAATTGGAGAAGAAAAAGAAATAGAAGAAGAAAGACGCCTATGTTATGTGGGAATAACTAGGGCAAAACAACATCTATTCCTAACACATAGTAAACAAAGAACAGTATTTGGCTCAACAAGTTGTAATCCAGCATCTAGATTTTTAAACGAAATACCAGAAGAATTAGTAGAAAAATGCAATGAAGAAAAAGAAGAAAAAATAACAGACTCACCATATAATTGGACATATGGAGGACAAAAAGAAAATATATTTACAAAAGTAAAAAAAGAAACTGTACCAGTATTCCAAAGGACAGCAGAAAGCTTTTTAAAATCATTAAATCAAAAACCAGTAAATACAAATATTGATTTGTCACAATATGAAGAGGGAGTAAGAGTATTCCATAAAAAATTCGGGGAAGGAACAATATCATTTGTAGAACCAGAAGGAGACGACTTAAAAGTAGATATTACATTTGATAAAGTAGGACATAAACGCTTAATGGCAAAATATGCAAATTTAGAAGTATTGATGTAAGAGGTTTACTTATAAAGTTGACTTTTTAAGCTCGACATGATATGATATAAAGGACAATAAATATTAGCATCCTCAGGCAACAAGGGGAGTACAAAACGAAGGAGGTAGAATGAATGGAAACATTAAGGTTTGCAAAAAAACTTGGCGAGACTGTGTCAATATTTGATGCAGCTCATCATATCCCAGATTCTGAAAAAGAATTTAAATTACTGGGATACAGGGTAAATTCTAAACGGCATTGCTTTATGTATATGAGGTATAAGGGGCTCATATATAAAGTAGTAACTTGGTTTCCAACTGTTGATGAGTACATTTTCCGAGTTGAAAAAGTAAAGCCAACAGAAAAAACAGAAGCTATTTCAAACTACAGATATGTATTAGATATGTGTAGAGAGAATGCTTATGGAGCAATAGAACATGAACGAAAATTTTATAGAGAAGACGAATTAGAAATTGCCAAGCAGACCATGAAAAAATTGCGTGGGGATACTCACATATATCAGGTGTACTAATTCATTCTAAAAATAGGGGATTCCATTGGAATCCCCTAAAATATTATTTAAAAATGTATAAAATTAAAAAAAATGGAAATAATAAACAGAGAAAAGAGAAGAAAGGAAGGATAAAAATGGCAGATTTAAACCAAATGGAGCTACAACATTTAAGACATTTAATAGGTGCACATGAAACTGCATATCAAAAATTAAATGCATATTCAGCACAAGCAGTAGACCCACAAATAAAGCAATTATTCACAAAATCAGCACAAGATGCGCTAAACACTAAACAAAAATTAATGACATTTTTAAATAATTAGGAGGTAAATATGGACGAAAAAACAATGGTAAATGACATTTTATCAAGTGTCAAATCAGATTTAACAGCATATCAAACTGCAATTTCAGAAGCAGAAAATGTAGGACTAAGACAAACATTTCAACAAATTCGTAACAATGACGAAAGCTTTCAATATGAACTATTCAAAATTGCACAAGCAAAAGGATACTATATTCCAGCTCAAAAAGCAACAGTAACGGAAATTAACACCGTAAAATCAGATTTAAGCTAGGGAATAAAGCATTTTATAAGACCGAAAAGGTCTTTTTTCTTTTTTAAAAAAAGAACGAAAAAGAGAAAAAAAAAGAGATAATAAAAAAAAATAAAAAGAAAAATGAGATAAGATGTGAAAATTTATCTTGCAATTTTTTTAATATTACAATATTATTACATTATAATTACAAAGGAAGGAAATGCATATGTTAAAAAAGATTTTAATACATACAAGAAAATCTATAAAATTCATATCATTAGTAGTAATAGCAGTATTTTTAATAATTGGAATAGTATCATATTTCTTTAAGCCAACATATAGGGTAACACTTGGCGGAGAACAAATTGGATATACATCTAATAAAGTAGACCTTCAAACTAGAATTAGTGATTATATAGAAAATGGAGATGGACAAAATGTGGCATTTGTTCAAGTTGATGAATTACCTGAATATCAACTATGTTTATTAAAAAAAGGTATTGTAACAAATGACGAAGAAATATTTGAAAAAGTAAAATCATTGGGAACATCATATTATCGCTATTACGCAATATCACAAAATCAAGAAGAAAAAGCATATGTATCAAGTTTTAATGAAGCAGAACAAGTAGTAAATACATTGAAAGAAAAAAATAGCGCTAATATGGATACAATAGCAATATCAGAAAAATATGAAACAGAAGGAAAGGAATTTGTAACAACAGAAAATGCAGTTTCACTTTTATATCAAGAACCAATAAGTGTAGCAACTACTACAAACTCTAAAAAAGCAACAGGAACAGTCAACACAGCAACAACAATTTCTAGCACAAAAGTAGATATAGGAATTTCTTTAATAAGACCAATTTCAGGAATTATAACATCACGTTTTAGTGAATCAAGCAGAATACGTTCATCAAGACATACAGGATTAGATATTGCAGCATCAGCTGGAACACCGATAAAAGCAGCAGCAAGTGGAACAGTAACTTTTGCAGGAAAAAAAGGCTCATATGGTAATATGCTCGTAATTACACACAGTAATGGAGTGCAAACATATTACGCACATTGTAGCAAACTATATGCATCAGTAGGAAAAACAGTATCACAAGGAGAAACAATTGCAGCAGTTGGCTCTACTGGAAATTCTACAGGTCCTCACTTACACTTAGAAGTTAGAGTAAATGGAGTAGCATATAACCCTCAAAACTATGTATATTAAAAAAAATATAATAAAAGCCAATTTTGTTTAAATCAAAATTGGCTTTTTAATAGTTTAATCAAAAAATTTTAAAGTTGTAGAAAGAGCATTTTTCTTCATAACACATTTTCCGTATTCCTTCAAACGATTTTCAAAATCAGAAGAATGTGTACAAAAAATCGAAAATTCACTTAAAAGGTGATAAAACAATAATATTGAATGATGTTTTAAATTTATATCACTTAATACTAAATAATAGTTATTATCATATGCATATAAAGAAGAATGTGCCAATGCACGTATTGACATTTCAGTATGATTTTTTAAAGATGTACAAAAAGTGCAATACTGTTCAAAATCATCAAAGCGATATATAGAATAATTAGAAATTGGCATATTATCAACTTTACGTCTTACTCTCAAACGCTTTTTAGGAAAATTATGATTAAAATCAGAAATGTCAGGTTCTTTAATATCATATCTAGTAATAGTAAAAATCATAACTTCATCTTGAGAAGAAAAAGCTTCAATCAGCAATTTACGACCATCTGTATCAAAACCAAACTCCTTTTGAGCTTTATCTAAAATTTCTAAAAAAAGACCATGAGATTCAGCAGCTTTTGTCATAATAGTATGTAAATCCATAGAAGGATCTTTTAAATCCTCTTGTTTTAGAATAATACGAATTTTATTTTCAGTTATTCTCTCTATTTTCAATTCAAAGCCTCCTAAAAATATATTACTAAATTTATTATACAACTTTTTTTAAAATAATGGAATACACAAAATATGGTAATAATCAAAATATATCACAAAACTTTAAAAAAATAAAGTAAAATCGAGTAAATCACTTGAAAAAAATGCAAAATCAATATATAATACGTATATCATGAAAAAATGTGACCATCCGTAAGAAAAAAAGAAGAAAGGAATGAAAAAAAATGGCTACAAGAGATAAAAGTATATGGATTTTAATAGTATTTATTTTATCAGGATTAGTAATAGGGGGACTATTAGGAAGACTAGCAAGTAGTGTACCATGGTTATGGTGGTTATCATATGAACAACAATTTGGATTAGAAAATCCAATAATATTAGACTTAAGTATTTTTAAATTAACATTTGGACTAGTATTTAAAATTAATGTTGCTAGTATAATTGGAATGTTACTTGCAATCTTCAGCTATAGAAAAATATAAGGGACAAACAGATGCAAGAAAGGAATGTATTTTGATTTGTCAATAAAAATCAAAGATTTACCAGAAGCAGAACGTCCATATGAAAAATTAGAGCTATATGGAGAAAAAGCACTATCAAATGCAGAACTATTAGCAATTATAATAAAAACAGGAACAAAAGATGAAACCTCTGTGCAAGTAGCACAAAGGATACTAAAACTTAGAAAAAATGGAGAATATGACTTAGCTTTTCTTCAAAACATAAGTATTGCAGACTTAACAAAAATTAAAGGAATAGGAAAAGTTAAAGCTATTCAAATAAAAGCAATAAGTGAACTGGCTGTTAGAATGTCAAAACCAGATAATTACAAAGGAATCTATATAAAAAATTCAAAAGAAGTTGCTCAAATGTTCTTTGGTGAATTTCAAAATCAGAAAAAAGAAATAGCCAAAATTGTTTTATTAGATAATAAACTAAAAATAATAAAAATCGAAGAAATTGCAGTAGGTGGGAGTAATTTTGTTGATATAGGAATAAAGACTATAATAAAATCAGCAATGCAAGTAGAAGCGGCAAAAGTAATCTTAGTACATAACCATCCGAGTGGAATAGCTATTCCAAGTAAAGGTGATATAAAATTTACGGACAAGCTTTTCAATGCATTAGCAATATTCGAAATTGACTTATATGACACAATTATCATAGGAAACAACAACCAATATGCAAGTGTATATGAACATATAAAAAAGCAACTAGAAACAACTAAGACAAAATTAAAATAATTAAGAGCAACACTCATTTTTTATATTTTGGAAAGGAAAGGGATAAAAATGAAATTTTTTACATTTGGTTCAAAAGATGTAGGTATTGACTTAGGAACAGCCAATATATTAGTAACACTAAAAGGAAGAGGAATAGTATTAAAAGAGCCATCAGTTGTGGCAATTGATAGAAAATCAGGAAATATTGTAGCAACAGGAATAGAAGCAAAGGAAATGTTAGGAAGAACGCCAGAACAAATAAAAGCAGTAAGACCACTAAAAGATGGAGTTATTGCAGACTTTACTGCAACACAACTAATGCTAAAAAATATAATAGAGAAAATAGATAAAAGATATAAATTAGGTAGACCAAGAGTGGTAGTTGGAGTCCCATCAGGAATTACTGAAGTAGAAGAAAGAGCAGTTGAAGAATCTGTTATGCAAGCAGGAGCAAAAGAAGTATATCTAATTGAAGAACCAATGGCCGCAGCAATAGGAGCATCATTAGATATTGCAGAGCCATCTGGAAATATCATAGTTGATATTGGAGGAGGAACAACAGAAGTAGCAGTCATTTCTTTAGGAGGAATTGTAGTTAGCCACTCTTTAAGAATTGCAGGAGACGAATTAGATGAAGATATAGTAAATTATGTAAAAAGAGAAATGAATTTAGCTATAGGAGAAACAACAGCAGAACAAATAAAAATGAAAATAGGTTGTGCTATGCCATTAATGACAGAAACTAGTATGGAAATCAGAGGAAGAGATTTAGCAGACGGATTACCACGAAATATACAAATAAGTTCAGTACAGGTACAAGAAGCAATGAGTGAATCAATACAAAAAATTGTAGAGATAGTAAAAGCAACACTAGAAAAAACACCACCAGAATTAGCAGCAGATATTATGGAAAAAGGAATTGTCTTAGCAGGTGGAGGAGCATTAATCCAAAATCTAGATAAATTATTAAGTATTGAAACAGGTATGCCAGTATATGTTGCAGAAGAGCCTCTTGATTGTGTAGTAAGAGGAACAGGAAAAACATTAGAAGATTTAGAAAATCTTAAAGCAGTATTGATAAATGCAAGAAAACGTAAATAGTAAAAAGCAAGAAAGGGAGTGCTAAATTATAATGCTAAAAAAAAATAAAGTTGGAATTTTAGGAATCATTATAACCATAATAATTCTAATATTTATTGTAATATTTTCAAATGTAGAAAATAATACATCTTTTTTTGAAAATGTAGCAAATAAATTAGTAATGCCAATACAAAATGGCTTAACATATTTAAAAAATAAAATTAATGGAAATGATTCATTTTTTACAGATATAAAAAATCTAAAAGAAGAAAACGAAAACTTAAAAGCGAAAAATAGTCAATTAGAGCAATCCCTAAGAGAATTAGAAAATATCAAGACAGAAAATGAAACACTAAAAGAGTATTTGGCTCTTAATCAAAAATATGGAGAATATAAAACTATACCAGCATATGTAATAAATAAAGACATAAGCAATTATTCAAAAACAATAGTTATTAATGTAGGAACAAAAGATGGAATAAGAGAAAAAATGACAGTAATCGCAGATAAAGGGCTAGTAGGATATATTGTTTCTGTAACAGATTCAACTGCAAAAGTGCAAACAATTATAGACACATCAAGTGCAATTAGCTGTATTATGAGTACAAACAAGGATAGTATAGTTTGCAAAGGAACTTTAGAAAATACTGCAGAATTGAGAGGAATGTATATTCCAACAGATGCAAATGTTATACAGGGAGATAGCATAGAGACTTCAGGGATAGGAGGAATTTACCCAAAAGGAATTCATGTAGGAAGTGTTAAAAATATAAGCTCACCAAAAAATATTACAGATAGATATGCAGTAATAGAAACAGCAGTAGACTTCGATAAATTAGACACAGTATTGGTAATAAACAACTAAGGAGGTAAATATGCGAAAGGTACTCATACATATCATATTAATATTGATGCTATTCGTAGTATATTACTTGCAGTCAAACTTTTTTAATTGGTTTACGATTGCAGGAGTGATGCCAAACCTATTTATTATATACATTGTGTTTATAGGACTATTTGGTAACAAATTTATGGGGGTAACATATGGAATATTATTGGGATTTATGCTAGATTATATATTTAGACAAAAGGTTGGAATAACAGCATTATCTTTAGGAGCAGTTGGACTTATAGCAAAACTATTTGACAAAAACTTCTCAAAAAACAGCCGTATAACAGTTATGATGATAATAGGAATAGCAACAGCATTTTTTGAAATAATATCATATATAGCAAGTTATATTGTTTTCTCAACAAATTTAGAAATACTTGCATTTACAAAAATATTAGCAATAGAAGTAATATATAATATTATTTTAACAGTTATAATATATCCACTTATCCAAAAAATTGGATATTATGTGGAAAACACATACAAAGAAAACACAATTTTGACTAGATATTTTTAGAAAATAAATAAGCAAAAAGGAGGGAAAATAATTGATAAGAAAAACGCCTAAAAAACACTTAGTAAACCTCAACTTAAGATTTAACACACTTACTATGTTTATTTATATCATAGGCATAATACTAATTATACAATTATTTAATCTCCAAATAGTACATGGAACAGAATATAGAGAACAATCAAATACCAGATTAACAAGAGAAAGCAAAATAGAGGCAGCAAGAGGATCTATTATGGATAAATCAGGAAACCTATTAGTCAGCTCTAATGTTAAATTTGGATTAGAACTATATAGAACTAAAGTAGAAACAAACACTTTAAATGATGCAATTCTAAATATTATAAATGTATTAGAAAAATATAAAGTAAGCTATCCGGATCATTTTCCAATAAAGATTAATCCATTTTCTTATACATTAGAGGGTGAAAATTTAACGGAATGGAAAACAAGCAATAAAATACCTGAAGATGCAACAGCAGAACAAGCTTTTTATATTATGAAAGATAAATATGATATAGAAAAGCAAGATATAAATGAAGTAAGAAAAATAATGTGTATAAGATATGAAATTGTAAGAGAAGGATATAGTAGCACAAAATCAATTATAATAGCAGAGGATATACCAAGAGAAGCGGTTGCAGAATTTTCAGAGAGCGGAGATAAATTCCCAGGAATTAACATCTTCGTAACACCAGAAAGAGTATATCCAAAAGGAACACTTGCATCACATATATTAGGATATGCATCAAAAATCAGTGAAAAGGAATATGAAACTAGAAAAAATACATATGACCCAACAGATATAATAGGAAAAACAGGAATAGAATATGTTTTTGAAGAATATCTAAAAGGTAAAAAAGGTGTTAAACAAGTAGATATGGCAGTAGATGGAACAATTACAGCAGAATATACAGCAGAGGATGCTATATCAGGAGCAGATATAGTATTAACAATAGATGCTAATTTACAACAAGTAACAGAAAATGCAATTGCTGCCAACTTACAAAAAATACGTACAGGAGGTTTTGGAAAAGTATATAATGCAATTTCAGAAAGTTGTGTTGTAATGAATGTGAAAACAGGAGAAATATTAGCAATGGCAAGTTGCCCAGGATATAATCCTTCTGACTTTGTAGGTGGAATTAGTAATGAAAACTGGAATAAATATATAAATGATGCATCAAAACCATTAGTAAATAAAGCATTACAAACATCATATTCTCCGGGTTCAATATTCAAAATGGTAACAGCAATTGCTGGGCTTGAATCAGGAGTAATAAATAAAAATACAGTAATAAATGATACAGGTGTATACACTAAATATCAACAATATGGAACAAGAATGAATTGCTGGTATTATACAGATTATCATAGAGGACATGGACCTTTAAATGTTATAGGAGCTATTGAAAATTCTTGCAACTATTTCTTTTATGAAACTGCAGATAGAATGGGAATAGATGTATTATCATCATATGCAAAATATTTTGGACTAGGAACTAAAACAGGAGTAGAACTACAAGATGAAACAGCAGGAGTATTAGCAAACAAAGAATCAAAAGCTAAATTGCATAAAGAAGCAGCATATTGGGCACCAGGAGATACATTAAATGCAGCAATAGGTCAAGGAGATAATGAATTTAGCCCAGTGCAAATGGCAAAATACATTAGTATGTTAGCAAATGGAGGAAAGCCACTTGATGTAAGTATAATAAAAACAATAAGAAATGCAGATGGTACAGAAGAATCAAGAAGCAATATAAATAACTTTATTAATCAAAAATTAGGATTAACAGAAGAAGAAACTCCACAAGTAAGTATAAATCCACAAAATTTGCAAACAGTATTGCAAGGAATGAGAGAAGTTACAGAAGAAGGAACAGCAGCAAGTATTTTTAGAAATTTTGAAGTTGCAGTAGGAGGAAAGACAGGTTCAGCGGAAGCACCAGGAAACAAAGTAAATGCATGGTTTGCAGGATTTGCTCCATTTGATGACCCAGAGATTGCAGTAGTAGTAATGGCAGAAAATGGTGGACATGGATATTATACTGCAGATGCTGTAAAACAGATTATGAGAGAATATTTTGGAATGAATTTAACAAATGTAACTGAAGACGTTACAGCAATTCCATATACAGAAATGTTTAGATAAAGGAAGGATGTATAAATGAAAAATATAATTAGTGTTCAAATAAAAAAAGACGAAACTTTATTTAAAATATCAGAAACAGCTGAACAAGACGAAATTTTAAAAATCTTGAACAAAAAATTGCCAGAATTAAAAAGGCTATATAAAGATGAAAAAACTCCAATTCGAGTAACAGGGAAAGTATTAAAAAATAAAGAAATAGATGAAATTCAAAGAGTAATACAAGAAAAAATAGATGTGCCAATAGAATTTGATATGCCCAAAGCACTAGGATTAGCAAATATCACTAGAACATTTGAACAAAAACTTGGAGTTTCTGAAACATCTTTCCATAGAGGATCACTACGATCACGGACAAAAAATAGAACAAGAGGGAAGCCTTGTAATATTAGGCGACGTAAATTCAGGAGCAGAAGTTATTGCATCTGACAATATAATAGTGTTAGGAGCATTAAGAGGACTAGCACATGCAGGCGCAAAAGGAAATACACGGTGCAATTATAGCAGCAGGTGTTTTAGATGCTGCACAAATTCGCATAGCAAATATAATAAAAGAAATTAATAGAGACGAAGAACCTCGTCATAATCAAGCATATGTAAGTGTTGTTGACAATGAAATACAAATACAATAATTACGAAAAAAGTAATAAAAACAAAATTATAAATAATAATTCATCATTTACTTTTTCCTGATATAAAAAAATAAGTAGACAAATTATAATAATATCATCTAGAAAAAGAAAAATTCCAAAAAGTTCAAAAACAGGTTTATCTTGATCTGTAAAACCTTCAGGGTGAATACTTAATGGCCCTATAAAATTAGGAATTAAAGGCATAACTATTTATGATTCCCCTGATCCATATTTTGATTATTTTTCATTAATTCTGCAATTTTACTCATATTTAGTAAGTTAATATAATTATCCAATTTTTCTTTTTTTCCATCGCGTAAATATGGCTTTAGAGAATTTAACAAATTACTTCTAGGGTCATTTTTTTGATTCTTAAAACTATTTGCCAAATTCATAAGTTGGTTCATATCAATCTGATTATTTGAATTCTGAGTGCTGGAATTATTAGCATTATTAGTATTTCCAAACATTTTTGAAAAATTTTGTATCATTTCAGGTGAAATTTGAGAGATTGCACCATTTAAATCACCACTATCTACCATATTTTTAATATTATTCATTGTATTTTGGTCAATATTATCCATTTAATCTTCATCCCTTTCCTGAATATGCAAGTGTAAAGAATAAACCTATAATATAATATGAAAAAAAAAATAAAAAATGCTTGTATAATAAAAAAACACTTGAAAAGCTCATTCCCTAATAGTAAATATTCAATGTTACAAATTTGTAATTAAAATGTTAATAAATTTTAACAAAAAAACGGAAAAGAGCTTCCGTAAGTACAAAAAAACCAAAATAAGATACAGGAAAAAATATCCATTGATTTATGAATAAGAAGGTTGTAATATTTAAATTAGGAAAAAATGTCATTTAAGGAGAGTTGTATTATGGAAAGAAAAATTTTCAAGACAATGTTAACAATTATGCTAATTATCACAATAGCTATGGCAGATGTTATATTTCTAGGATATAACGTGGTTAGTGCTATTTCTACAACGAATGTAGGAAATGTGGAATTTGATGCATACTTTAATGAAAAACAAGCGTCAATTCAGAAAGGAAATATATTAACGTTAAAAATTGCAGTAAAAGATGCAGGTACATTAAGAGATGCCAAAGTCAAAATTGAAAATGCAAATTTTAAACTTAAAGAAGTACAAAATCAATGGATTAAAAATATAAATACTGCAGAAAATGAAATAGAATTTAATCAATTGATAGCAGGAAACGAAGTACAAATTGACATTCCGGTTATATTTGCAAGAAATGGAGAGATAACTAAAGAATATTTGTCACAATCAGCAGATATCAAATTAACAGGAACATATAAAAATGTGGAATATTCTAATAAAACTGTTCAATCAGAAAGAACAGTAGCCATGACATGGACAGAAGAACAAAAAATTGCTATAGAACAAGGCATTGAAAAATGGGTGGACTTAAGTGAAAATCAAACTTTGATTGAGCAAAAAATTGGAGTTTTAGTCATTAACAATGTACTTGTAAAAGAAAAGAGATTAGAAATTGATGTTCCAGAAATCCAAAACACTCTACCAGAAAAAGTAGATTTATTAATCAACGGAGAAAAAGCTAATATGGAACAAAGTGCATATAGTAAAGAAAACAAAAAAGTAACAATAGAAATAAATTCTAATGAAAATTATGAAGAATACAAATTAATTTACTATTATCCAGCAACTTTCCAAAAACAAACCATAAATTTAAATTCAAAACTAGACACAATGTTATATACAGGACAAACAATAAGTAAAGAAGAGTCTACAGAAGCAGAAATAGAAAAAACTAATAATACAATATCTATTCAAGATAAAATAAAATCAGATATATATAAAGGATATCTATATACAAATTCAGAAAATAATACAGAATACAATGAAGAAATACAAATAGAAGTTATAACTCTTGAAGATGCAGATACAATTAAGATAAATCAAATGCAATATAATTTTTTAGATGAAAAAGATAATAAAAATAATGTTAATAATGGTATTGGTATTAAAAAAATTTCATTAGATAAAGCAGAATTGGTAAATATATTAGGGGAAGATTTTAACATAAAGATTCAAGAAACAAATGGAAATGAAATAAAAACAATAGATAAAAATAGCGAATGCGATGAATCAGGAAAAATAGAAATAACATTAGAAGAAAAAAATTTAGCTGACATTGAAATGATTATAAGTAAACCAATACAAATAGGAACATTTAAAATATCTATAGATAAATATATAAAAGGAGAAACAGGATATAGCAAAGACCAACTAAAAGAATTTACAAAATTGGAAAACAAAAATATTGTAACTATAGGAGATATACAAATAGAAGTAAAAAGTACACAAGAACTAAAAGATACAATAACAGATGCAAAGCTTACTTTAAGCACAACAAAATTTTCATCAAGTGATGTAAATCAGAATGTACAGATTACTGCAATACTAAAATCTGATAGTAATGTATATGACTTATACAAAAATCCATATCTAGAAATTAAATTACCAGAAGAATTGAAACAAATAAAAATACATTCAATAAATCAAGTCTATGGTGATGAATTTAAATTTACACAATCTAGATTTATACCAGAGACCAAAACAATAATTCTACAATTAGAAGGAGAGCAAAAAGATTTTAAAACAGTAACAGAAGAAGGTATACAAATAGTAATTGATGCAGATTTAACTTTCATAAAAAATACACCAAGTAAAGAAATAGCAATAAACATGTTATATAAAAACGAAAATGGAAATCAACAACAATATGAAACACAGGCAAAGGCAGTATTAACAACAAAATATGGAGCAGTTTTATACAATAATATATCTGGATATGGTGAAGAAACTTCTAGTATTGAAACAATAGATGAAAAACCAATAGAAGCAACATTAGATTTAGAGTCACCTGAAAAACAAGCCGAAATTAATAAAAGCTTTATAAATAACTATAATACAAGTATTGAACAAGTTACAATGATAGGAAACTTAACAGGAAGAAATGCAACAATACAAAATATCACTGCAAAACAAGAAAATGTAAAAATTTATTATTCAGAACAAGAAAATGCAAAAGCAGAAGATAATTCTTGGAAAGAAAGCATGGAGAATGCAAAATCATATAAAATAGAGCAACAAGGTACATTAGCTCCATCAGAGAGAATAGATATATCATATCAACTTAATATACCAGCTGAACTAGTTTCAGGAGAAAAAATATCAGAAGAAGCCCAAGTACAATATAACTATAAAAACCAACAATTAAAAACAACATCTAATATAGAACTTGCAGCCAAAATAGCAGAAATTTCAGAAAACCAAGGAATAAAAACAGAGATTACTGCAATAAGTGCAAATAAAGAACTTACAGATGGAGAAGAAATATTTGAAGGACAACCAATAAAATATACAATAAAAGCAACAAATAATACAGGAAAAGATTTAAATAATTTACAATTAGTAGCAGAACATACAAATGCAGTTTACTATGTAGCAAAAGAAGAGGCAGGAGCAGTTACAGACTACCCAGAAAATCCTGAAATGATAAAATATACAAGAAAAGATGAAACTGCACAAAATATAACAAGAAATTTGGAAACACTAAAAAATGGTGAGACGGCTACATTTACATATGAATTTGCACCAAAAAAGAAAAATGGAAGAGATATCACAGGAACAATCAAAATAACAGCAAATGAATTGCCAGAGCAAGAAATTAAGACAATAACAAACACAATCAAAGATGCAGAAATTGCAGTAGAAACTTTAAATAACACAGATGAAAATATGAAATTAATAGAAGGAAATATGATAACATATTTATTTGATGTTACAAATTATACACAAACACAACAAAAAAATGTTATTATCAAAATAAATACTTCAGACAATTTGGTAGTTGCAACTCCAGATTATGAGCAATATGAAGATCAAGATGTTTCAGAATATGTAGGTAAAGAAATGGAAAATGAAAAAATAAAATTTATCGAAATGGACAAAAACTATATTGCTTTTTCAATCCCTATAATAGAAGCTGGAGAAACAATACACATTAACTGGTTTTTCTTCTGTCAAAAAGAAAGAGATGAAGAAAACACTGAAGCATATAACAGAGTGATAAATAATATCACAATATATTGTACAGCAGAACTAAACAACACAACATATTATTCAAATACAGCAGAAAGAGAATTTGAAAGAGCAACTGCAAGAATTCAAGCAGAACAGACAGCAAGTGTTGATAAACAAAAGGAAAATGAAAGAATTGAGGACATAGTCATAAAAGTAGGAGATAAAATTACATATACAGCCCAAATAACAAATACTGATACTAGTTTACCTGCAGAAATTATGCTAAAACATAGTGTAACAAGTGGAGTAGCAAAAATATTAAACGCATATATAGATGCACCAAGTGAAAAAAAGGAAGCTAAATATATAGATACAGACTATGCATATACGGCATTTACTATTCAGCCAGGAGAAACAGCTCAATATACGGCACAAGTAGAAGCTTGGGAAAATCCAGATCCAGATGTAAATGCTGAAGACTTTATAGAAAGTGAAATTAGCTTAGAATGGGCAATAAGAGGAAAATATGATTTAAATACTATTTCACTACCAGTGGATGAAGCAGATGTATCATATGAAGCAGACCCAGATGCTGATGGAACAAATCCAGATAACCCTACAAAAGATCCTAATGATCCAACAAAAGACTCAGAAAACCAAGGCGGAAATGATGACGAGGAAAATGGAAACGGAAGTGGAAGTGGAAATGGAAATGGAAGTACTGGAACACAGGAAAAACACTCAATAGAAGGAGTAGCATTTATAGATTCAAATAAAGATGGCGAAAAAGGTAATCAAGAAAAAGGTTTACCTAATATGAACGTTAATTTAATTAATACTCAAACAGGTAAAACTGCGAAAACAACTGCAACAGATTTAAATGGAATGTATAAATTTAATGAATTAGAACAAGGAACATATATAGTAGCATTTGAATATAACACAACATTATATAATGTAACTCAATATCATAAAGAAGGTGTAGCTGAGAATGAAAATTCAGATGTTATCAAGAAAACTTTAAATAATACTATAGTAGCAGCAACAGATAATATAGTTATTGAAAATCAAGACATAGAAAATATAGATGCAGGGTTTATAGAAAATCAAAAATTTGATTTTAGTATAAATAAAACAATAAATAAGGTAACAGTACAAAATTCGGCAGGAACAAGAGAAATAAGCTATAATAAAACCAAATTAGCAAAAGTAGACATTCATGCAAAACAAATAGCTAATAGTGTAGTAACAGTTCAATATAATTTTGAAATAAAAAATGAAGGAGAAATTCCAGGACAAGTAAATGATATAGTAGACTATATGCCAAATGACTTAGAATTTACAAAAGAAGAAAATCCTGATTGGTATATTGGAGAAGATAATAATCTACATAATGTAAGCTTAGAGAAAAATATGATACAGCCAGGAGAAACAAAAGAACTAACATTGATTTTAACAAAGAAGATGACAGAAAATAATGTAGGAACATCTGCAAATATAGCAGAAATTGCATCAGCAACAAATGAAGCATCAATGCAAGATTATGATTCAACACCAGGTAATAGAAAAGACGGAGAAGATGATATTAGTACAGCAGAATTATTAGTTTCTATTGGAACAGGTATTGAAGTATATATTACTATTGGTATAGTCTTAAGTGCATTAGCATTGACAACAGCATCAGGAATAATATACTGGAAAAGAAAGGAGGAAAAACATGAAAAGACTAATTAAAATATTTTTTATAAATATAATTATTGCAATTTTATTTAGCATGTTTTACTCAACTTTTTTCCAAAGTGTAGAAGCTGCAGATGTATCGCAAAATATAAATAAGCAAACATATGTCACGTTACAACAATGGGCAGCAAATAGAGATGAGAAATTTTTCAATTTTGATGCAGAAAAATTTGTTAAAAATTCAAAACTATTAAATGTTGGATATGGTCAAGGAGAAGCATATAATCATGAAATGGATGGGGGATTGTGTTGGGCTGTTAAAGTTCATGATATATGTACTTATCAACATACTGCTGTTATTATGGATGTTTTAGGTGATAGTGAAGGTACAGTTATTGTATATAGTAAAGAAGGTAATAGTAATACAGTTAAAGTTACCAAAACTACATATAGCGGAGGTAATACTAAGGACAAGAACGCAGTTTTAAAAGCATACCAAGCTGCATACTATGCATGGAAGTGTTCTGTCAAAAGTACAGAGGGCGCAGGAAATGGGGCTAATTGGAAGGCAATGTTAAGACACTGGGCTTTCGTCAGATATCTCGATGAGTTTAAAAGATTAGGCTTTCCTACCTCA
>CANQWU010000028.1 GCA_947627605.1 uncultured Clostridia bacterium | reverse complement strand
TCATACCTCCATTATATCATAGGGTGATCTTTTCATAAGTTAATTTCATAGGGTGATCTTATCACAAGTTATTCATATTAAGACATCTTCTTGACTTGACAAATGCCTATAAATGCTATAAAATAGATACGAATAAATTAGTCAAAACTTTAGGGGGAATAAATAAAAAATATGCAAAACAATAATAGAAAAGTTTTCGATAATTTAATATCTAGAACAAAAATATACCTAGTAATAATTCTACTTTTACTAATTGCTATTTGTGTACAAAATACACAATGGATAATTCCATCTATAATAACATTTGTATTAGTAGTAGGATATACATATTTTGCAAATAACAAAAGAAAAAATGAAATTTCAGAAACCTTGCAAGATTTAACAATTAGTGTAGACTCAGCAGCAAAAAGTACACTAATAAACTCACCATTTCCACTATTAATTGTAGAAACAGATGGAAATATAATATGGAGAAGTTCAATATTTGTTTCTGAATTTGAAAAAATAGATATGAATTCATATATTGATGAAATATTAGATGAAATAAAAAAAGAAATTGAAAACGGTAAAAACATTGAGGGACACGCAAAAGCAACACAATATATTGAAAAAGAAATCACAATACAAGACAAAATATATAGAATTATAGGAAAATATGTACATTCAAACAACAAAGAGAAAAAAGCAAAAAAAGAATATATGGTAATGATATATTTTATTGATATAACAGAAAATGTTATTTTACAGCAAAAATATATAGATACACGTTCTTGTGTAGAAATTATAAACATAGATAATTATGAAGAAAATATGCAATTATTAGAAGTAGAGGAAAAACCACAAGTAGTAGTTGAAATAGATAAGGCTATATTAGAATGGGCAAACCAAACAAATGGAATTCTAATAAAAACAGACCATAACAGATATATATGTGTCTTTGAGCAACGATACTTAGAAAGTATGAAAGAAGACAAATTTAGTATATTAGATAAAATAAAAGAAATAAATACAAGTGAAAAAGTACAATTTACACTTAGTATTGCTGTGTCAAATGAGGGAGATACAGATAAAGATAAGTATAAATCAGCACAAACAGCAATGGACCTAGTATTAGGTAGAGGAGGAGACCAAGCTGTTATAAGAGAAAATGATATTTATCGTTTCTTTGGTGGAAGAGCACAAGAAGTTGAAAAGCGTACAAAAGTAAAAGCAAGGATTGTTGCACAAGCTTTAGAAAATTTAATAAAAGAATCTGATAAAGTAATGATAATGGGACATACAAATCCAGACATTGATGCAATGGGTTCTAGTATGGGAATATATCGCTTAGCAAAAAGTCTAGAAAAAAATGCATATATTATAAATAATGGAGAAGGTACAGCACTAGAAAACTTTAAAACAGAATTAGAAAAAGAGCCAGAATATGAAGATGTTCTAATTAGCAAAGAAGTAGCATTAGAAAACATAGAAGAAAATACACTTCTTGTAATAGTAGACACACATAAAAGAAACTTTGTAGAGGCACCAGAACTATTAGAAAAAGTAAAAAAGATAGTAGTAATTGACCATCATAGAAGAAGTGAAGACTATATAGAAGATGCAACACTTACATTCCAAGAAGTATATGCATCTTCAGCAGCAGAACTAGTAACAGAATTGCTACAGTATGCAGAAACCAATGTAGAATTGAAAACAATAGAAGCAGAAAGCCTATATGCAGGAATAATGATGGATACAAAAAATTTTACATTTAAAACAGGTGTCAGAACATTTGAAGCAGCAGCATATTTACGTAAATGTGGTGTAGATATTATCCGAGTAAAAAAATGGTTCCAAAGCGATTTATTAAGCTTTAATAAAATAGCAGAAATTGTAAAATCAGCAGAAATGGTAAATGAAACAATAGCAGTTGCAGTAAACAATGATAAAGAAAAAGATAGCAATCTCGTATGTGCAAAAGCAGCAGACGAATTATTAACAATCAGTAATATTACAGCATCATTTGTACTAGGAAACTTAGGAGATAAAATATGTATTAGTGGACGCTCTATAGGTGATATAAATGTGCAAGTTATTTTGGAAAAACTTGGTGGAGGCGGACATATTACATTGGCTGGTGCACAAGTAGAAGATATGACTATGGAAGAAGCAAAAGAATTATTAATACAAAAGATTCACGAATATTTTGAAGAAATGCAAAGTTAGAAAGGCGTGGTTATATGAAGATTATATTAACACAAGATATAAAAGGAACTGGAAAAAAAGACCAAATTATTGATACTTCTGATGGATATGCCCGTAACTTTTTATTCCCTAAAAATTTAGCAGTGGAAGCAAATGCAGAAAATATGGCAAAACTAAAATCAAAACAGCAAGCAAATGCATATAAAAAAGACCAAGAAAAAGAAGAAGCAAAAAAATTAGCAGAAAAAATGGGAAAAATAATGTTAACACTTCCAGTTAAAGTAGGAGAAAATGGTAAAGTTTTTGGAGGTATATCTTCAAAAGAAATAGCAGAAACTTTACAAAAAACACATAAAATAACAGTTGATAAGAAAAAAATCGATATGAAAGATACTATTAAAGAATTAGGAACAAAAATAGTACGTATCAAGCTATATGAAGGAGTTATTGCAGAATTAAAGGTTAATGTAATAGGAGAATAAAGATGGAAGTAGGAAAAGTACCACCACATGATTTAGAGGCAGAACAAGCTGTTATTGGAAGTATGCTGACAGATCATGATGCAGTCATTAGCAGTATGGAAGTTTTAAAGGCAGAAGACTTTTATCGTGAAGATAATCAAAATATTTTTACGGCTATGACTAATTTATATACAAAAGGAGAACCAATTGATTTAATCACTGTGAAATCAGAATTAGAATCAATGGGAAAATTCGAACAAATAGGAGGCTATGAATATTTAGCAGACTTACCAGAAAAAGTCCCAACAACAGCAAATGCAGATAAATATATAAAAATTATAGAAGAAAAATCAGAATTAAGAAAACTAATAAAAGCAGCAAATGAAATCATAGAATTAGGCTATGACCCAACAGAAGAAGTAGAAAATGTTATGGAAGGGGCAGAAAAAAGAATTTTCAACTTGATGCAAAATAAGAATCAAAAAGGATATGCAGCTTTAAAAGACATTTTAGTTGATAGTTTTACAGAATTAGAAGAATTATATAATCGAAAACAACATATAACAGGAGTACCTAGTGGATTTATAGACTTAGATTATAGAACAGCAGGTTTTCATGGATCAGAATTGATTTTAGTTGCAGCAAGACCAGCAATGGGAAAATCAGCTTTCGCATTAAATATTGCAACAAATGCAGCAGTAAGGGCAAAAGTACCAGTAGCAATATTTAGCTTAGAAATGTCAAAAGAACAGTTAGTTAATCGTATTTTATGCAGTGAAGCAATGGTAGATAGCAATAAAGTAAGAACAGGAAAGTTAGACGAAGAAGATTGGGATACATTAGCAAAGGCAATTGGACCATTATCAGAAGCAGAAATATATATAGATGATACACCAGGAATTTCAATAACGGAAATTCGTGCAAAATGCAGAAAACTAAAATTAGAAAAAAATATAGGAATGGTAGTAATTGACTATTTACAACTTATACAAAGCTCAGGTAAAAGACTTGGAAGTAGAGAACAAGACATAGCAGAAATTAGTCGTTCATTAAAAATTTTAGCAAAAGAATTAAATGTTCCAGTAATTGCGCTATCACAATTATCAAGAGCTGTGGAGCAAAGACAAGACCATAAACCAATGTTATCTGATTTACGTGAATCTGGCTCAATAGAGCAAGATGCAGATATCGTTATGTTCTTATATCGTGATGATTACTATAATGAGGATAGCAAAAAGAAAGGTGTAGCAGAAGTAATTATTGCAAAACATAGAGGAGGATCAACAGGAAGTGTTGATTTAGGATGGTTTGGAACATATACAAAATTTGTGAATTTAGACAAAAGGCATGACTATATAGATGAGTAGTTTCAAAACTTGAAAGGAAGGTACTTAATACGAAACAAAAAGTAAAAGAAACAATAAAAAAATATAATTTAATACAAAATGGAGATAATCTGGTACTCGGAGTTTCTGGAGGACCAGATTCTATTGCTATGTTATATATTCTAGATGAAATCAGAAAAGAATTCAAGGAAAACGGGACATATTTTTGCTTTTCAGTTGCTCATATAAATCACATGATTAGAAAAGAAGCGGATGATGATGAACAATTTGTAAAAGAAAACTGCCAAAATTTAGGAGTAAAATTTTTTTCAAAAAGTATAGATGTAAAAGAGATAGCACATAATAGAAAAATAGGTATAGAAGAAGCAGGAAGAAATAGTAGATATGAATTTTTTGATGAAATAGCAAAAAAAACGGGAGCAAATAAAATTGCAATAGCACATAATGCAAATGATAAAGTTGAAACAATTATTATGAATTTATTAAGAGGGACAGGCTTGTCAGGACTAAAAGGAATAGAGCCTATAAAAAATGGAAAATATATTAGACCATTATTAGAATGCACAAGAGAGGAAATTGAAAATTACTGCAAAGAAAAAAATTTAGAGCCTAGAATAGACAAAACTAATTTTGATAATTCATATACAAGAAATAAAGTCAGAAATGTTGTTATTCCGTATATAAAAAAAGAATTCAATCCAAATATTTTAGAGACATTAAATAGACTATCTGAATTAGTAAAAGAAGAAGATGCTTATATAACAAAACAAGTAAATGATATATATAATAAAATAATGATACAAGAGGAGCCACATATTATATTAGATTTAAAACAGTTTAATAAGCAAGAAACAGTCATAAAATCAAGGCTTATACTATATACTATAACAAAGGTTTTAGGAAATTGTCAGGGAATTGCAAAAATTCATATAGAAGATATAATTAAACTATGTCAGAATAATATTGGTAATAAATTTTTGACACCAAATCAAAATATAAAAATTTTTGTAAAAAATGGACAAATTCACTTTTTAGACCAAAGATAAGTATCCGTAGAAATACCAGAAATATCAATATTTTGTCACAAAAAAGACATATAAAAAACACTTGAAAAAGATAATATTATATGGTATAACCTAGCAAGAGAAACATAGAGGAGGAATTATATTGAAAAGTAACATAAAAACATTAGCAATGTGGCTAATCATAGGAGTAATTTTTATTATTGTTTTATCATCTGTTATGGAAAATTCAAACAAGAAAATGCTATATTCTGAATTAATTTCACAAATTAATGAAGGCAAAGTAGAATCTATACAAATAGAAGCAGATGGAAAAACAGCAAATGTTGAATTAAAAGATAATGAAATAGTAAAACAAGTAAATATTCCCAATATGGAAAGTTTTATGAATTATACAGAGGATTTTGTTAAAAATGGAGCATTCAAGTTAGACGAAAAATCAGAATCTATTTTTGTGACAGTTTTAAGTTTATTAACGCCATTTGGCTTATTGATTATTTTCTTCATATTCTGGTTTTTTATGATGGGAAGTGCAAATGGAGGACAACCAGGAGGAAAAACACTATCATTTGGAAAAAGTAAAGCTAGAATGATGACACCAGCAGAAAGAAACAAAATAACATTTGACGATGTAGCTGGTGTAGACGAGGAAAAAGAAGAATTACAAGAAATTGTAGAATTCTTAAAGAATCCAAAGAAATTTACAGATATGGGAGCAAGAATACCAAAAGGTGTTTTGTTAGTAGGTCAACCAGGTACAGGAAAAACACTTTTAGCAAAAGCAGTTGCAGGAGAAGCAGGAGTACCATTTTTCATTATAAGTGGTTCTGACTTTGTTGAAATGTTTGTCGGAGTGGGTGCATCACGTGTAAGAGATTTATTTGAGGAAGCAAAGAGAAACGCACCTTGTATAATATTTATTGACGAAATTGATGCAGTTGGTCGCCAAAGAGGAGCAGGACTTGGTGGAGGACATGATGAAAGAGAACAAACATTAAATCAATTATTAGTTGAAATGGATGGCTTCTCAGAAAATGAAGGAGTTATTGTCTTAGCTGCAACAAATAGACCAGATGTATTAGATAAAGCACTATTAAGGGCAGGAAGATTTGATAGACAAATTGTGGTAGGTGCACCAGATGTTAAAGCAAGAGAACAAATTTTAGAGGTACATTCAAGAAAGAAAAAGTTAGCAGATGACGTAGATTTAAGAATAATTGCAAAAAATACATCAGGATTTGCGGGTGCAGATTTAGAGAATGTATTAAATGAAGCGGCATTACTAGCAGCGAGAAGAAATCTATCAGAAATAGGAATGAAAGAAATCGAAGATGCTATGGTCAAAGTTACAATGGGACCAGAGAAGAAAACAAGAGTAAGAAGTGAAAAAGAAAATAGATTAGTATCTTATCATGAAGCTGGTCATGCAGTTGTAAGTCACTACTTAGAGACACAAGACCCAGTACATCAAATATCAATTGTACCAAGAGGAATGGCAGGAGGATATACTATGTATCGTCCAACAGAGGATAAGAACTTCATGTCTAGAACAGAAATGGAAGAAAACATAGTATCATTATTAGGAGGAAGAGTAGCAGAAGCACTAATTTTAAATGACATATCTACTGGTGCAAGTAATGATATTGAAAGAGCTACACAGATTGCAAGAAGTATGGTCACAAAATATGGAATGAGTGATAGAATAGGAGCATTAATGCTAGGCTCAAATCAAAGTGAAGTATTTCTAGGAAGAGATTTTGCACAAGCAAAAGAATATTCAGAAGAGACAGCAGCAATAATTGATGAAGAAGTTAAAAAAATTATTGATAAAGAATATAATCGTGCAAAACAAATACTAACAGAACATGTAGATAAATTACATGCAGTTGCAGGAATTCTTTTAGAAAAAGAAAAGATAGAAGCAGATGAATTTGAAGCAATTTTTTCTGAATAGAGGTTAATATGAAAAATTATTATGAAATATTGCAAGTAAATGAAAATGCATCAACTGAAATTATAGAGAAAGCATATAAAGTATTAGTAAAAAAATATCATCCTGATTTACAAGCAGATACAAAAATAAAAGAAGTAACAGAAAAAAGATTAAAGGAAATAAATGAAGCATATGATGTGCTTTCAAATGAATTTCTAAAAGAACAATATGATGTAGAATTGAAAAAAGAGAAAGAAGAACAATTTAGAAAAAAATATGGCGAAAAAGATTATGGTACAGAGAAGAAGAATTTTTATAATGCACCACAAACAACAAAAAATGTAAAAAATGTGCAAAAACAGGAACAATCAAAAAAGCAAAATGATAGAACTGGCACAATAGGTGGCATTGTGGATTTTGTAAAAGTATTATACAATGATAGACCTAAAAGGGAAGAATATAAAGAAATGACTAAAAAAGATTTATTAGCAATTTTCTTAACTATTATTGTAGTAGTAGCCTTAGGAATTATTTTATGGTATATTCCATTTACTAATGGATGGATAAGAGAACTTATATTTGAAAATCCAATATTTGAATGGATAGGTAGAATATTCATCAAATAGCCTGAATATTTGACAAACTACAAATAATATGGTACAATAAAAACATATTTTAAGAGTTTACCTAAAACATTATTGTTTGAGCGGTAAAGGGTAACAAAATAGAAATGTTACTTACACTTATAGTAAGATTAAATCTTGCAAGGAGTCTTAAAAGATTCCTTTGCAAGATTTTTTGAATTTAGGAGGGATATAAATGAAGTATTTTAAAAAATTAGTAGGGGAAAGAATTTATTTATCGCCACGAAATAATGAAGATGTAGAAAAATTTACAGAATGGCTAAATGATTTTGATATAACAGATTATTTAGGAAGAAGTAATACGGTATGTTCATTAGATAAAGAAAAGCAATATTTAGAAGAAAATCAAGATGCAGAAGCTTCATTTGCAATTATAGATTTAGAAAAGGACGAAATGATAGGTTCAATATCATTAGAACGTATAAACCATATACATAGAGTAGGAACATTGGGAATATTTATAGGAAATAAAAAATATTGGAATAAAGGATATGGTACAGAAGCCATAAGATTAATTTTAGATTATGGATTTAATTACTTAAATTTACATTGTATACAATTACATTTAATGAGCTTTAATCAAAGAGCATTAAAATGCTATCAAAAATGCGGATTTAAGGAAACAGGAAGGATAAGAGAATGTAGGTTTATAAATGGAAAATATTATGATATTATTTCTATGGATATTTTATCAAGTGAATTTACAGGAAGCTATATAAAAAATAAAAATATAGAATGAGATAAGAAACAAAGTCGAAATTTGTCAAAACTTGCGATGAAAAGTATATCGTAAAGTATTGAAAAATTCGACTTTTTATGTTATTATTAAATTATTATAATTCAAAAATTTATTTATTTCATTTTTATTCGAAAAAGTTTCCAAAAACAAGAAAAAATAGTAAAAAAAGGAGGGTTATTAAGAAATAGCAAATATTTACCATAAGATTAAAATTGACATATAAGAAAAGATAATGTAAAATATGAAAGGAGAAGTAAAGCAAATTTATGACAAAAACATATCAACCATATGATAAAATATATAGAAAGGTATTATTTAGTAAAACTCATGCTACTGAGCTAATTAACCAATATTTTCTTTTAAAGAATAAATTGACCGAAGAAGACATAGAAAGATATACTTGCAAATTTGTAAATTTGCAATTTCAAAATAGAGAATCAGATATTTTATATAAAATGAAAAATACCAACGTTTTCTTTTTAATAGAGCATCAATCTCGCATAGATTATAATATGGCACAAAGAATTGCAGAATATCAAATTGAAATTATAAAATTAGAAAATCCAAAAAATGAAAACAGAAAAAATATAATAGTACCACTTGTTATACCAATTGTTATCTATACAAATAATAAAGCTAGATGGGATGCAGCACAAAGTATTGAAGCAATGCAGCCAAAATTCAATAGCTATTTAAATCCAAAAATAGGACAATACAATATATTAGACATTAACACGTTTGATACTCAAAAACTTTTACACAATAATCTTTTTACTCTAAGAATATTAGGACTAGAAAAGGCAAGAAACAAAGAAGAATTAGATAATATATTTCAATATATATTGTATACAGAAAAGGATGAACAAAATATTAGAATTTTAAAAGAAATTGCATATTACGTATATGATACTGTTTTGGAAAATGAAAAAATAAAGAAAAAATTTGAAGAATGGGAGGAAGGTGAAAAAAATATGAGTTTTATTGATATACTATTAGAGGAAAAACAAAAATGGAAGGACGAGGCAAGAAGAGAAGGATTAGAAGAAGGGAGACAAGAAGGAAAAAAAGAAGGAATAGAAGAAGGAAAAAAAGAAGGAATAAAAGAAGGAAAGAAAAAAAGAACATATGAAATAATTATGCAAATGTTAAAGAAACAAATTGGTGAAAATGTGATAATAGAATTAACAAATATAAAACCAGAGGAATTAAATGAATTAAAAAAAGCTGTAAAAACAGATATTAAGTAAAACATACAAAAATACAAAAAATGGCAAATTATCTATTGACAAGCCTCTATCTTTAATGTATAATAAATAAAGTTATAGGGTTATCCCACATACAGATTCGTATCGCTGGAAGGAGGGAAATTGTAAATGTCAGAGATTAAAGTAAATAATGGAAATATAGAAGAAGCCTTAAAAAGGTTTAAAAGACAATGTGCAAGAAATGGAGTTATGCAAGAAGTACGAAAAAGAGAGCATTATGAGAAACCAAGTGTTAAGAGAAAGAAAAAGTCAGAGGCTGCAAGAAAAAGAAAATTTTAAGAAAAATTGGGAAGTATGTATAATAAAATACTTCCCTTTTTGCGATTTTATAGTATAAAGTACTAAAAGATGGATAGAATAAAAATAATTTATGAAAGAAAGGGAAACTTATGGAATATCAAGTAAAAGAAATAAAAAAAGGAATCAATCTTCATTTGATTCATAATGATAAATTTAAAACGAATTTGGTATCTGTATTTTTAACAACACAATTAACTAGAGAAAATGTTACAAAAAATGCAATAATACCAGCAATTCTAAGAAGAGGATCTAAAAATATGCCAACTCAAGAAGATATTAGCAGGGAATTAGAAGAAATGTACGGGGCATCTTTTAACTGTGGAATTGATAAAAGAGGAGATAACCAAGTTCTAAAATTTTATATGGAAAGTATAAATGATGCATTCTTACCAGAAGGAGAAGAAAAAATATTATATAAAACAATCGAAAAACTATTAGATATTATATTTAATCCAATAGTAGAAAATAATGGATTTAAAGAAGAATATTTAGAACAAGAAAAAAACAATATAAAACAAGCAATAGAAGGAAAAATAGATAATAAAGCAAGATATGCAATAGATAGATGCATAGAAGAAATGTATAAAAATTATCCATTTGCGTTATATAAATATGGATATATTGAAGACTTAGAAAGTTTAGACAGAATAGAATTATATAAATATTATCAAGAATTATTAAAAAATTGCAAAATAGATATCTTTGTTTCTGGAATAATAGAAGACAATGTATATGATACTGTTTGTAAATCAAATGAGATACAAAAATTAAAAGATAGAGAGCCTAAATATGAAAAAATGACATTAGAAATTATACCAAAAAATAATGAACAAGTTGTACAAGAATCAATGGACGTAACTCAAGGAAAACTTATATTAGGACTAAATGTTGCTTTAGACAATCAAGATATGCAATATGATGCACTAATATATAACAGTATTTTAGGAGGAAGTGCAAATTCAAAACTATTCCAAAATGTAAGAGAAAAAGCAAGCTTAGCATATGTAGCAAGCTCAAGTTATTTAAAAGCAAAAAATAACATATTCATAAATTGTGGAATTGAAATTGAAAATTATGAAAAAGCACTAAAAATAGTAAAAGAGCAACTAGAACAAATGAAACAGGGTGAATTTACAGACAATGACATAGAAGTAGCCAAAAAAGGAATGATAGATGCAGTTCAGACAATTGATGATGAACAAGATACAGAAATTATGTATTTTTTCGGACAAGAGTTTTGTGATAACAAATTAGATATTGAGCAATATATTAACAGAATACAAAAAGTAACAAAAGAAGCTGTATTGGAAATTGCAAAAAAAGTACAAATAGATACAATTTACTTTCTAAAAAATTAATTAATGCATTAGCATAAAAAAGAAAGGAGAAGCATATGCAAGTAATTGAAAATCTAAAAGTAAAAGAAAAGTTATATACTGAAAAGCTAGAAAATGGACTAACTGTTATGATAATTCCTAAAAAAGGAATGCAAAAAAAATATATTATATGGGGAACAAACTATGGATCTAACGAAAGTTCATTTATCGTGCCAGGTGAAACAGAAGTCACAACAGTACCAGATGGTGTAGCACATTTTCTAGAGCATAAAATGTTTGAACAAGAAAATGGAAAAAATAGTTTAGATGTATTAACAGAAATAGGAGTAAATGCAAATGCATATACAACAAATGACCACACAGCTTATCTATATGAATGCACAGACCATTTTTTTGAAGCATTAGATGAATTTATGGATTATGTACAACATCCATATTTTACTGACGAAAATGTAGAAAAAGAAAAGGGAATTATTGGACAAGAAATAATGATGTATGATGATTACCCAGACTGGAAAGTATATTTAAATGCATTACAAGCTATGTATCATAAATTTCCTGTACGTTTGGATACAGTAGGAACAATAGAAACTATAAGTAAAATTGATAAAGACATATTATATAAATGCTACAATACTTTCTATAATCCATCTAATATAGCAATGGTAATTTGTGGAGACTTTAATCCAGAAGAAATTTTACAGGAAGTCAAGAAAAGACTACTAGATACAAAGGCAAATGGAGAGATAAAAAGAATATATCCAGAAGAACCAGAAAAAATAGTAAAAGAAAAAGTAACTCAAAAAATGGAAGTAAGCAGACCACTATATACAATTGGGATAAAAGATAAACCAATAGATACTTGCCAAGGAAATGACAAAGAAGAAATTGTAAAAAAACATATAGCGATTGAAATTCTATTACAATTACTTCTAGGAGAAAGTTCAAATTTATATAAAACATTATATAATGATGGAACAATTTCTGCATCACCTAGTATGGATTACGAATTTTCAAGAGGATATGCACATATTTTAATATCTGGACAATCTAACGAACCAGAAAGAGTATATCAAACCTTAAAAGAACAAATAAAAGAAATGAAAGAAAATGGAATAAATGAAGAAGATTTTACTAGAATCCGCAAAACTTTATACGGAAATTATATAAAGGAATATAATGATGTAACAGATATTGCAAGGATGTTTTTAGCAGACTATTTCAAAGGAATTAACAGCTTCGACTATATAGAACAAATTATGACCGTTAATTCAAAATATGCACACCAAGTTTTAAATGAAGTTTTCGACGAAAATAAAATGGTTTTATCAATTATTGCAATGTAGAAAATTAGGTATAAATCTTATTTTATGATTTATACCGTTTTATTTTAAATTTTGATGTCGAAAACGGTCGAAAACGGTCGACAAACGTCATACGAAAGTTGTGAAAAAAGAAGAAATTTGCTTGACTAAAAAGGAAAAATATGGTAATTTATAAGTAAGCAAAGGATAAAATGATAGAAAAAGGAGAGGTGTATATGTTAAATGATGAAATTTGTAAATTAAGAGATAAATTGAACAAAAGCATAGAATCAGGAGACGACTATTCTATTATCTATCAGTTAAGTATTGAGTTGGACGAGCTTATAGCCCAATATTATAAAACTAATAAAGAAGTGATAAAAAAGTAACTCTTCCCCAAAATCAAAGTATTCTAGTTTATAAACTAGGATACTTTTTTTATGATTTATGAATACTTGCCAATATGAAAAAAGTATGATATAATACTTAGCCAGAAATATAAAAAAACCGAAAGGAAAAAATTATGGACAATTCAATAGAACAAAGCAAAAAAATAAGTAAAAAAGAAGCTAGATACAAAAACTTTAGACAAATTGTAAATAATTTTTATAACGAAGAATTAGAAGGTATAAACCAAGAAGAAATACAGATAAAAAATAAAGGAAATATAAATATTGAGCCTTATCTTATATATGATAAATTTTCCAATGATATGAAAGTAGAATTCAGAATTGGAGACAAAAGGATGTATAAAATAAAAGACCTATCAGAATTTTATGATAGGATGTTAAACAATAGTTTTTACCGATATGGAGACAAACTTCAATTTATACACACTAAAAATGCCTTTAATGAACAAAGCCAGAAGTTACTAGAATTTATATTAAAATATGCAGAAATAATAAAATATGCAAACTCTAATTCAAATAATCAATATAAATACTATGGACAAACATTAAGCGAAACGAGCATTATGTTAAGCAATACAGGGCTTGATGACTTATTTGATATATTAAATGGTAAAACTGTAAAAATGAAAAAAGACACAGCAGAAACTGAAGTTACATTTATAGATGAAGATCCAAAGTTAGAATTTACATTAAATAAAATAGAAAAAGAAGAATACACAATTACACCCAATGTAGATATATTTCATATGAATGTGCTTAGAGGAAAAAAACATAAATACATATTACAAGAAAACAGTTTATATCGAATGACACCTGAATATATCAATACAAATTTCAGACTATGGCAAAGCTTTAGAGAAAATTATGTATCAGAATTGTACTTGCAAAAAAAAGATTTAATACAACTATTTTCTATCGTGATACCAAAAGTAAAAAATGCAATAAAAATGGGAAATATAGAAGAAAGTGAAATAGAAAATTTAAAACCAAAGGAACTTGGAATAAAAGTATTTTTAGACTTTGATGAAAATGATTATATAGTTGCAGATATAAAATTTTGTTATGACACATTTGAATTTAACCCGTTAGACGAAAAGAAAAAAATTGAAATCCCAAGAAACATAGTAGAGGAAGCAAAAGCATTGAATGTTTTTAGACAAACGGGATTTATGTTTGATGTTAAAAATATTCGCTTTATTTTACCAGATAATGATAAAATTTATGAATTTTTAACAAATGATATTGCATACTATATGCAAAAATTTGAAGTAATGGTAACAGACAACTTTAAAACTAAACAAATTACAAAACCAAAAATAGGTGCTTTAGGAGTTAAGCTTGAAAATGATTTATTAACAATAGACTTTAGTAAAATAGATTTCAATATAGAAGAATTGCAAGATATTATAAGCAAATATAGATTAAAAAAGAAATATCATAGGTTAAAAGATGGCAAATTTTTGGAATTAGAAAATAATCAAGAGGTAGCATTCTTAGATCAACTAATTACAGGGATGGGAGTAAGCTATAAAGACATAAAACAAGGACAAGTAAAACTTCCTACAAATAGAAGTTTATATCTCAATCAATTATTAAAATCACTTAAAGGAACAGAAATAGTAAAAAATCAAGAATACAAAGAAATAATAAATAATTTTAACCAAGAATTATTACTAGAAGAATTTGATTTGCCACAAAATTTAAAAGCACAATTACGCTACTATCAAAAAATAGGATTTAATTGGCTAAAAATATTAGATAATTATCAATTTGGTGGAATATTAGCAGATGACATGGGACTAGGAAAAACCATACAAATTTTAGCAGTTATCTTATCATATGTAGAATACGCAAAAAAAGAAGGGAATAGAGTAAAACCAAGTATTGTAATATCACCAAGCTCTTTAACATTAAACTGGCTAAATGAAATACGTAAATTTGCACCAGATATAAAAGTGCAGGTTATAAGGGGAACGGCATATGAAAGAAAAAGACAAGTAGAAAAAATACCAAATTATGACTTGGTTATCACATCTTATGACTTATTAAAAAGAGATATTGAAATATATAAAGAATATGATTATCAATTTAGATATGCAGTAGCAGATGAAGCACAATATTTAAAAAATAGTAATACACAAAATGCAAAAGCAATAAAACAAATAAAAGCACAAGCGAGATTTGCTTTAACGGGAACACCAATAGAAAATTCATTAGCGGAAATTTGGTCAATTTTTGATTTTATTATGCCAGGATATTTATTTGGATATAAAAACTTTAAGAATACATATGAAACACCAATAGTGAAAGACAATGATGAAAGGGCTATGAAAAAGCTAAAAATGTTAATAGAACCATTTGTATTGAGAAGAACTAAAAAAGAAGTATTAACAGAATTACCAGAAAAAACGGTAACAATATTAAACAATGAAATGGAAGAAGAACAACAAAATATATATTTGACATATTTAGCACAAGCTAAAGAAGAATTAACAAGTGAAATTAATATAAATGGATTTGAAAAAAGTCAAATGAAAATATTAGCACTTTTAACTAGATTGCGCCAAATTTGTTGTCATCCAAAATTATTTTTAGAAAACTATAATGGAACTAGTAGTAAACTAGAACAATGCATGGAAATAGTAGAAGATGCAATAGCATCAGAACACAAAATATTGATATTTTCTACATATACATCAATGTTTGAAATTATAGAGCAAGAATTAAAAGCAAGAAATATATCATACTATAAATTAACAGGAGCAACAAAAGTAGACGAAAGAATAAAAATGGTAGACGAATTTAATGAAAATCCAAATATAAAAATATTCTTAATATCTTTAAAAGCTGGAGGGACAGGATTAAATTTAACAGGGGCGGACATGGTAATACATTATGACCCTTGGTGGAACTTATCAGCAGAAAATCAAGCAACAGATAGAGCATATAGAATTGGACAGAAAAACAATGTACAAGTATATAAATTGATTACTAAAAATTCAATTGAAGAAAAAATTTATGAATTACAAATGAAAAAAGAAGAACTTATAGATAATATACTAAATACAAATACTACATTCATTAATAAACTAACAAAAGAAGAAATAATGAACTTATTTAAATAAATCGATTTGAACAAAGTAAATATATATGATATAATAGTTATGATTTCTAAGCAGAAATCGTAACTATTTTTTAGCGAGAGGAGGAGCAATATGAAACATGTAACAACACTGACGAGCAAAAAATTCTCTCAGACGCTCAAAAAAGGTGGTTGTGGTGAGTGCCAGACCTCCTGTCAGTCGGCATGCAAAACTTCTTGCACAGTTGGAAATCAGAGCTGTGAAAAAGAGAGCAAAGATTGACAAATAGTTACGGTGAGCAGGAGATTCCTGCTCACTACTTAAAATAAAGGAAAGATAGAAAATGAATGATTATATAAACATTATCGGTGGAGGTTTAGCTGGCTGTGAAGCAGCATATCAAATTGCAAAACAAAACATAAAAGTAAAACTATATGAAATGAAACCAAAGAAATTTTCTCCTGCTCATACTAACGAAAACCTAGCAGAAATAGTATGCAGTAATTCTTTTAAATCAAATTTATTAACAAATGCATGTGGACTATTAAAAGAGGAACTAAGAAGACTAGATTCTTTGCTAATTAGAATAGCTGATGAAACTAAGGTACCAGCAGGACAAGCCTTAGCAGTAGATAGAGAAATTTTTTCTAAAAGAGTAACAGAGGAATTAAAAAAAGAAAAAATGATAGAAATAATTCCTTGTGAAGTAGGAAAAGATATGTCTATAAAAAAATTAGCTAAGGATACTATCACAATTATTTGTACAGGGCCACTCACATCTGAAGCACTTACAAAAGAAATCCAAGAAATAACAGGACAAGACAAATTATATTTTTATGATGCGGCAGCACCAATTGTAAGCAAAGAAAGTATAAATTTTGATATTGCATTTTATGGCGATAGATATGTGCAAGAAAAACAAAAAAATGAAACAGTAGAAGAATGGAAAAAAAGAATAGATATTAACAATAGGTTAGAAAATGTGGAAAACAGTTATATAAATTTACCATTTTCTCAAAAAGAATATGAAGAATTCTTTAATGCTTTAATAAATGCTGAGGTTGTAACATTACATGAATTTGAAAAGCAAGAAATTTTTGAAGGCTGTATGCCAATAGAAATAATGGCTAAAAGAGGCATAGATACCTTAAGATATGGACCTTTAAAACCAGTAGGCTTTGATGATCCAAGAACTGCAAAAAGACCATATGCAGTAGTTCAATTGAGACAAGATGATAAGCAGGCAAGTTTATATAATTTAGTAGGATTTCAAACTAATTTAAAATTTGGAGAACAAAAAAGAGTATTCTCTATGATACCAGGACTAGAAAATGCAGAGTTTATAAAATATGGAGTAATGCACAGAAACACATACTTGAATTCACCAAATTTATTAGACGAAACCTATAAACTAAAAAGTAACTCACATATATATTTTGCTGGACAAATAACGGGAGTAGAAGGATATGTAGAATCAATATCCTCTGGAATGGTGGCAGCATTAAATGCAATAAATCAATTAAAAAACAAAAAAGAAAAAGTGATATTTTCTGAAAATACAGTAATAGGAGCATTAGCTAAATATATATCAACTCCAAACTCTAAATTTCAACCAATGAATGCTAATTTTGGAATATTACCAGAGTTTGAGGGAACGAAAATTAAAGATAAAAAACAAAGATATTCAAAATATGCTACTAGAAGTTTAAATGAATTTTAAGCTACTAGTAGCTTAATTTATTACCATAATATTGTAAAAATACACTAAAAAACACAAAATTTACATAAAATTATTGCACTTTATGTTGAAATCTGCTATAATAATGATTAATAAGGTAAAATTTTCTAGAATTTTAGTTCGAAAGGGGAAAATTATGTTAAATTTAAATGAAATAGAAAATGACTTATTATCTAAACAACAAGAATTAGAAGAAAAATCGAACATAGAAAGCGAATATAATAGTAAATTATCTGAGTTAGAAGTTCAATATAATTCAAATGTAATAGACTTAAATTCTGAAATTCAAAGATTAGAGGGTATGAAGCAAAATGTACCAGAAGGAAGCACTGAAGAAGAAATAGATGACGTTAATGCTAATAATGAGGAAGTAGATAAAAAAATCGAAGAAGTAAAGCAAGGAATAAAAAGTGCGGAAGAAAACTATCAAAATAGAAAAAATCAATTAGAAGAAGAAAGAAAGCAAGAGGAAATCGCAAATGAAGCAAAAAGAGAAAATATATTAGAAAGTATATCAACTATAAAAAATCGATTATTAGAAGCCATAGAACAAAATAGAGAAGAGTCAAAACAAGAAGAAGAAAATGCAAAAAAAATAGAAGAAGAAGCATATAAAAAATTCCGTGAAAAAAATAAACAAATTAGAAGAACTAAGAAAAATATAGAAAATTTAAAACTATCATTAGACAGCTTAAATAAAATTGAAGGTAGCAATGTAGACGAAGCAAAAAAACAAATATTAAAGGCAAAAAAAAGTGAGATGCGCAGGCTAAAAAATTTTGCAAGAAGTAGGACAAAATTATGGGAAAAATATAATGAAGCATATAAAAATAGACAACAAGCTGAAAAAAATACAGAAAATGTAATGAAAGAGACAGAAGAACTTATTGCTAAATATTCTTTAAATATAGAAATGGAAAAAGATGAAGAAAAAACTGAAATAAATTCAGAAACACAAGAACAACAAACAGAACAAGAACAACAAGAGGAAGGCAAAAAAGAAAATCAAAAAGCACAAAGAGAAAAAGAATCAATACTTGGATATACGGCAGAAAGTTTAGAAAACGAAACCAAAAGCCTAAAAGATAAAATAAGAGAAAATTTTAAAACTAGAGGAATTGAGGTAGGAACAGAACTAGAGAATAAGATATATAAAAGAATAGAAAACCAATATATGCTTTTTGATAAAGTGCTAAATAATCCAAAATCTTCAAAAAAACAAATAGAAAATATGGCTAAGGAATTTAAAAGATATAAAGAATTAGATATCAATGATATAGTAAAAGATGTATTACATTTACAAGAAGAGTTTGAAAATAAAGAAGAGCTATTCAAAACAGCTGAACAATTAGGAATTATGGTTGAAAGACAAGAAAAACAAACTGAGGAAAAAGAAGAGATACCAAATTTAGAAATAAAACAAGAACAGCAAGAAGAAAAAATCAATTTTACAGAAGAGGAATTAAAACAGGTTATTCAAGAACAAAAAAACGTGATAAATAGATTTTTTACAGAAAAAGGAATTACTGATAGTGTTATAATGACTAAAATTTTTGAAGACATTGACATTAATCAGAAAGAATTTATAAAAATACTTAAAGGAGAAAGTGATTTAAACTTAACTATAAAAGATTTCAATGAAACATTTGGAGAATTAAAAAAATCTACAAAAGAAATTGACGAAACATTTAAGGATGAAAAGAAATTAGGGGAATTTATAGATGCATATTTGCAGGAACTAAGAGTACCAATATATATAGAATTTGATAAAAAAGTCCTTGAAAAAGTAACTAAAGAATACAATGATTTTTTACTAGAAGCAAAAAAATTGCAAATACCAATTAGTGATAGCTTTAAACTTTATAAAGATGAAAGAGAAGAAGCAGAAGTTGTAGAAAATACATTAAAAGAAGAGCAAACACCAGTACCGGATTTTAGATTTTTAAATGATGAATATGAAAAAGATGAAAGAAAAGGAGCACAAGCTCAAAAAGATACATTAGAAGAAAAGCAAGAAGAACAAGAACAACAAGAGAAAAACATAAAATTTGCTGAAGAAGAATTAAAACAGCATGTTCAAGAAGCAAAAAATGTGATGAATGAATTTTTTGCAAAAAAAGGAACTACAGATAGTGTTATAAAAAATAGAATTTTTACAGATATGGATGAAACACAAGTAGAACTTATGTCAAAAATTAAAGAAGGAAATATTTCTGCAAAAGACATTATTGACGAGTCCAGAGAATTTGTAGAAGGAATTCACGAAATATTTAGAGACGAAAAGCTAATAGGAGAATATGTAATAGATATATATTTGGAAGACCTACTACCCAATAAAGTAGCGAATGAAAAACAAATTAAAGTATATAATGATTTTTTAATGGAAGCCAAAAAAATGAGAATACCAATTAATAATAAATTTAAGTTTTTAGAAGAAAAATCAAATAATACGGAGAAAATGACGAAAAATGCAACACCAGTACCAGATTTTAGCATTCGAAATGATGCATATAAAAAAGTTGAAAAAAAAGCACCACAAACTGCACAAAAGATGTCAGAAGTTCAAGAAATAAAAAGATGGATTTTTGACGAAAAAGATGTGACTAATTTAGTAAATAACTATCAAAATAGAATAAATGAATATTTTATAGGATATGGCTATGATGAGGAAGATACAAGTGAATTAAGAACACAAATGCTAGAAAGGGTAAACAAATACAAAAATAATTATACACAAATTCTTCGAGACACAGACAATCCAGAATTTGATTCAAAAGTAATTAATGAAAGCTTTTATAATTTGCAGAAATATTTTGAAAGTGATGCAGTAGTTTTAATGGTAGCAAACGATGCTATAAACAGTATGAGAAAACAAATAGAAGAAAAAGAAGATGGAGAAGAAAAGGATAAGTTAATAGATAAATATAACAATATCTTAATAGAAGCAAGACTTTTTAGAATACCTACTACTGCTAAAAAAATATCTACTACAATTAGAAACACTGGAAAAGATCAAAAGACAGAAAAAATAGACTTAGAAAAAATAACATTTTTTGCAAAAGCAGGCTTATATCATTTTACATTTTCAGATGGAACAGCTATAAGTATCAATCAATCGCACTTTATGGATAAAAGAAAAATGAGAGATTTACAAAATGAATGGATGTCTCAAATGAAAGATATTAGAGCTATGACGCATCAACCAGACATTACCTTAATAGATGCATTATCATCTGCTATGTGCATTAGAAATAACTATTTCAAGAATTCAAAAGAGGAATTTTCAATAGGTGAAATAAATAAAAAAATAGTAAAATATGCAGATGGAGTAGAATATAGCAATATGGGATCTGAATTTAGTAAAATACTTTATGACAATATAAGTGAAATGCCAGAAATAAACGAAATTCAGAAAAAATCATTAAATAGTAATAAAGAAGCTTTAATACAACCAGAAAAACATGCAAAAAAAATCATAAACAAGATATTAAAGAATGCAAAAGCAATAAAAGGAATAGAGATATTAGGACCAGTAGGAAGACTTGGAAAACTTAAATATTTCATAAAAAGCTATATTTTAAAAAAATGCTTATCTGCACAAAAACGTCAAAAACAACTAAAAGAGGAAGCATCTAATATTAAAACATTAGCTGATTTGAGATATGATGAGCAAAAGCAAGAATTTGACTCAAATATAAAAGCAACAGAAGAACAAAAGCAAGAAATGGAAAAAATCACAAGACAATATGCAGAAAAAGAACAAGAAGAGGATATATTAGACGGAAAATGGAAACCAGTAGAAGATAATACAAGAGAAGAAAATGAATAATCAAAAAAGGGAACATAAAAACTTGGAAAAAATTCCAAGTTTTTATTGACTTTCAAGGGCAAAAGTGATAAAATATAAACCGTTATGATAAATTGTATGAAATATGCAGTTCCGTAATAAAAAATAAATTAAAGTAGGAGGTGAAATTTAAGTGCCAACAATTAATCAATTAGTTAGAAAAGGAAGAAAAACAGGTGTTACAAAATCAACTGCACCAGCATTACAACATGGATATAACTCAAAAAATAAAAGAGTAACAAACAATAGAGCACCACAAAAAAGAGGTGTTTGTACAGTTGTAAAAACAGTTACACCTAAGAAGCCAAACTCTGCATTGAGAAAAGTAGCCAGAGTTAGACTTTCAAATGGTTTTGAAGTTACAT
>CANQWU010000027.1 GCA_947627605.1 uncultured Clostridia bacterium | reverse complement strand
AAAATCAAACCTCAAAGCTATTGATACTACTAGCTTTAAGGCTATTTTTTATCTCTTTTTAATGTCAAACTCAGGTTATATCACATTCCTAAAAATTTTTCAATATTTTTTGCGAATTTTTGTTCTTTTTTGTTGTCTCTTTCTATCATATTACTCAGATAATTATTTCATTTATTGTTCTTGCTGTTTTCAATGTACTATAAAAGGAGCTGATAATTATTACCAACTCCTTTTATTTTATTTTAGAAGAATACGTTTCCTCCTATATATTGTCCTGAATGTGTTCCAGCTGCTCTAAATGATAAATAGTTGTGATTTCTTTTTCCATTTAATGCATCTGTTACTGCTTGTTTTACATATGATGCATAATTTCCATTTAAACGTTTTTTCCAATGGCTATCTATCGAATAACAGAATTGTCCTTTTGCTTTATATTGACTTAATGGGTCTGACCCATTTTTTCTCCATTTTGTACTTTCTGCTCTATTACATGCACAACTAATTACTGCTAAAGCCCCATCATAGCTTCTACTACTTTCTTGTGCTGTTATAGCACATAATAAGTCAAAATCACTTGCAGAATATGACCATTTTCCACCGCCATATGATACTGCTGATGTTCTTGAAGATGTGGCACCTCTTGTTGTTATTTTTTTGTTTACTTGAACAATTTTATTTACTGGTTCTTTTATAACTATTTCAGATAAAACTGTTTTTTCAATTTCTATATCATTTTGATATTTTACTTTATAAGTAACTTCTTTTAATCCTTCTTCACCTTTTTGTATTACTTTGTTTTCTACGTCTTTATCTGTTTCTGCTATATTTTTTGTGATTGTTTCATATGGTATTGCTACTTGTTCTTTTACAATTTTTTCTGTAATTGGTGCATAATTTTGCATTAACTCATCTAAAGATGTTTGCACTCCTTGTTCTGATACTTCTGCTATTTTTATTTCATTATATGATTTGTCTGTAATCTTAATTTCTGTTCCATTTTCTATTTGTTCTTCTAATGCAGGTATTGTCTTTTGTGTGTCCTCTATAATAATATGATTTTCTTCTAATACTTCGGCTACTGTTTTTTTACTTGTTAATGCTGTTAATTCATATCCATTTTGTAATGTAATCTTGACATCTGCTAAATTTGTATTTACTGCTAAAACACTAATTCCTGATATTAAGATTAAGATAATGCTCACACATATAATCTTGATGATTGACAGTGAAGCGTTCTCTTGATTTTTCATATCTTTTCTTACCTCCTTTGGCAATACATTTATTATTATACTACATATTGGACAATTTGTCAAATTTTGGTACTTCTTGTCCCATTTGCGTTTACGGATTCTTACTATACTATATGTTTTAAAAATAGCAGATATGCTTAAATTTTAAAAATTTTACAAGTATTTTCAAAAGTTATTTTTTCTAGTTCTTCTACTTGCATTTCTTTAGTTTCAGCAATTTTTTGTGCTATGTATTTTACATTTCTTGGGTCATTTCTTGTTCCTCTTACCGGTTCTGGTGCTAAGTATGGGCTATCTGTTTCAATTAATATTTTTTCATTTGGTACTAATTTTATTATTTCTTCTGCATTTTTTGAATTTTTAAAGGTAATCGGTCCTGCAAAAGAAATATAGAAACCTAAATTTAAGGCTTGTTTTATCAATTCTTGATTTTGAGGACAGCAGTGAAATACTCCTTTTTTATTTACTGGATTTGCTTTTAATATTTCAATTGTATCTACTGCTGCATCTCTTGTGTGTATAACAATAGGTAATTCTAATTTATTTGATAGTTCTATTTGCTTAATAAAAGCGTTTTTTTGTAACTTCCTTCTTGCTTCATCTTTTTCCCAATAATAGTCTAGTCCTATTTCTCCAATTGCTACAATTTTTTCTTTATTTTCATTCACAATTTTTTCTATTTGAGATATGTTTTTCCACAATTCTTCTTCTGTTTGTGGAATATCATTTGGAGAAATTCCTACTGTTGCATAGATCCAATCATATTTTTTCGCAATTTCAACTGCTTTTTTAGATGCTTCTAAATTATAACCAGCAGATATTACTTTTGTAATACCTGCTTTTTTTATCTCTTCTATTATATTTTCTCTATCCTGGTCAAATTTTTCGTCATCTAAATGTGCATGACTATCAAATATCATTTTATTTTCCTTTCTACTTTCCAACTGCCACTACATATGCAACTGCATAATTTTTGCAATGCGAAATACTAATGTCTATACTTTCAAATACTGTGTTATCAATATCATATATGTATATATGAGGTTTTCCTTCTTTGTCATTTTCTACTTCAAAGCTTTTCCAAGTAATTCTTGATTTATCCTTTAATATTGGAGAAATCGCTTTAAAAGCCGCTTCTTTTGCTGCAAAACGTGCTGCATAATGTTGATATTTTTGTGCTTTTTTTGATTCGCAATATTCTATCTCTTTTTTAGTATATATTTTTTCTAAAAATTTATTTTCCATATCCTCTATGGATTGTCTTATTCTTTCTATTTCTATAATATCTGTTCCACAATAAATTTTCATTTTGATTTTCTTCCTTATTCTTGGTTATAGTAATTCATATAAACATCTTGTCCTAAATGCCATTTGCCTATGAAGTTTACTAATAGATAATCCTCTAGGTTGTATTTTGGTTCTTGTATAACCTTACCCTCACTATTTACTGATCCCCAATTTGTATCTTTTTTTATACCTGCATATCCATAATCATTTTGTTCTGTGACTTCATCATATTGATAGTCTACAACTACATTGCCTTCTTTATCTACAAAGCCATATTTTTCATTTTGTTTACTAACAAATAGTGTTCTATTTGGGAAAATATCTTTTTCTTGTTTTTCCTCAAAATGGAATGTATAGTATTTTGTTTGATCATCCTCTAATATTTTTATATATCCTGCTTCTGTGTTACATTCTAACACCATTCCAGATAGTTTTGGTGTAAAGGTATTATCTAATATATCTGCTTCATAGTCTTCCTTTTCTGCAATATATATATCTGCTGTTTCTTCATATGTTATATTGGTATATTTTGCTTCTACTTTTTGTTGTCCTGTAATGTCAATTATTCCATATTTATCATTTTGCTTATATATTAAAATTTCTGATTTTGCTTCTTCTAATGCATCATATTTTGCATCTATTATTACTTCTCCTGTTGTTTTCATTACGCCATATTTATTGCCTTTTTGGAATATAACCCCATTGTCTTCAGATTTTAAAATTTGAGTTATTTTGTCAAAGTCTTTTGATAATACTTCTGCTCCATCTTTATTTACTAAGATTTGCTTTTGATTTTGTATTACCACATATAAGTCATTTCCATAAACTCCGTGTTATTCCTTCATATTTATTTGGAAGTATTGTGTTTGCAGAATATCCAATAATTCCGTATTTTCCTGTTTCATCTTTTACAATATATCCTGCAATTTTATTTTTGCCTAGTGCTGAAATTTCAGCATATTTTGGCTCTATTATTATTTTACCATCATTTGTAGCTACTCCATATTTTCCATCTTTTTTTATAAGTAGAGAATCTTCAATTCCTAAAATAGGAGTAATTTCTTCATATTCTAATGGCAATAATTCTTTTCCTACATAGTTTATTGTTCCAAATTTTTCTCCATTTCCCACTTTTATAACATTTTGCTCATACCATAAATGATTACTGTCTTTATTTGCAAGTGCTTCTATATTTTCATATTGTGTTAGTATTTCTTCATTTTTCGCATTTATTGCTTTTGTTTTATAACTACCTGTATTATAGTCTACATCATAGGTGCATAAAAAGATATCTGTTTTTGGGTCTGGAATAATTACCATTTCCTCATATGATGGATTTATAACCATATCTCCATTACTGTTTATAACTCCCCACTTTTCATCCTGATAAATTGGGAAATATGATGTACTTGTTATTACTGTATTAGGTTTGTTTTGTGAAAATAGTCCTTTTAGAAAATATATAAACATTACAATAATTATAATTGCAATTATTACCGCTATTACTTTCTTAATATTTAACTTTGGCTTTGCATCATATCTTCTTCCTTTATTACCCATTTGCTCCTCCTAAAATCTACTTCTCTAAGAACTTACATACTAATATACTCATATCGTCTTTAGCGATTCCATAATTATTATCTATTGCTTCATTTAATACTAAATCTGCAATTTTCTTTGTATTAGATGTTTCTATATCTTCTAATACATATCTTAGCCATAGTTCTTTATTTTTATATTCTACATTTGAGTCTAATACTCCATCTGAACACATTAGCATAATATCACCAGTTGTTATATCTTTATCATATATTTGCAAGTTTCCATTTGGTACAATTCCTGCTGGTAATGTGTTTGCTTTTATGATTTGCACTTTTTTTCCATTTTTAATGTATGTTGGACATGCTCCACTTTTTATAAATTCAATATTTCCTTTGTATAAGTCTATAATCGCTATATCTAGTGTTGCGAAAATTTCTTTGTTTTGATTCATTAAACTGCTATTTATGAGTTCTATTGAGGTCTCTTTTTGAAATCCAGCTAATAGCAAATTTTCTAACATTTTTAAGGATTTACTACTGCTTTCTTTTGCATTTTTTCCAGAACCCATACCATCACTAATTGCAAGTAGATATTTTCCATCTTTTAATCTAATATTTAATATGCTGTCTCCGTGATATTTCACTTTTATTTTTTACGGTGTCTGCTGTTCCTATTGCCATAACAAATTTGTCATCTGATAAAAATTTTAATCTATTTCCTAAGCTTTCTTCTTCATTTAAAGTTATTGTTTCGCCTAATACATTACTTAGTATTTTTTCAATAACATCTATTTTATTTTTATGTATTTCTTCTATATATATTTCAATTAGATAACGTTCTTGCCTTTTTATTGATATTTCTTGCAAAGCAATTTCCTTTTGTTTTAATTCCTCTATTATTTTTATTTTTTCTTTTTCAAATTGTCCTTCCTTTGAGATTTCTTCTTCTATATTTTGTGCTAAATTTGAGATTGCTTTTGATACACCATTTAGTTGATTTTGCATATGCTTTTTGTTTTCTTCCATCTTCTTTTGCCAAACAAAACTTGATTTACTAATTTTGTATGACATATTTATAACCCTAACCATTTGTGTAATATTATCGTCTAAAAATTCACTTATTTGCTTATCATCAAATCCGACTATATAACTATTACAGTCTGCAAAAATTTTTAATAAATCTTCTTTTGTAATTTCCTGTTTATCTATTAAAACCTCAAATATTTCTTCTACAATTTTTCCTTCTGTGTTGCTAATGTCATCATATAGCATATTTTGTTCATATCCTCTTAAGTTGTCTGTCAATTCTGTTACAAATATTTGTAAATTGCATCCTTCTGGCGTTTTTTCTTCGCTATATGATTTTGCCATTTGCTCTATCGTTTGTGATACATTGTTTAATTTTTCTGCCGTTTGTTTTGTTTGTGTAAGTGTTCCCGCTGGAGAAGTTGGCAAACATCTAGAGTTTCCAAAGAATTCTTCTATGTTGATTTGTATTGATTTTGGTACTGCAAGTAATCCTATAGATGCAATTAGAATTTCTTTAAAATATATTAATTCTACTGTATATCCATTAGATACATATGCTAATACAACATTTCCTAAACAAAATCCAATTATTACTCCTAGTTTTCCAAAGCGATTTAATATTCCTGCAAATAGTCCTGATATTGCATATGCTGCTACCATCATTGGGTCTGCAGATGTGATTACTCCTAAAGTAACTCCTATTGTTACTCCTGCTGTTGTTCCTACTAATACTCCATTTTTCCAGCCTAAAATTAATATTATTAGTATGCTTAAGATGTTTCTAATTGAAAATCCTAAGATATTAAATTCTCCAAAACATGTAAAGCTTATTGCAAGTAATAAGCTTGCTCCAAGCACTTCTTCTATAGAAAATGCTTTATGCTCTCCTATGCTTCCGTATAACTCCTATTGCATTTACAAATATTTTATAAAATACTACTGATATAACTGCAAAGGAAATTATTGATAAAATGTCATATATTGTGAAACTACCAAACCCTATTTTTGCAATACCTATTATTATTGTTGATATAAAAATGTGCTTTGATAAGCGCATTTTTTCGTTTTTTTCTTGCTCTTGATACATTGGCTTTATAACAAATGTAGATACTATCAATACTAGTGAAATTAGTAAATAGCTAAGTGCTCCTTCTAATCCAAATGCAATTGTGTTTCCTATTAGACCTGTAACTATAACTCCCAAAATGGGAATGGTATTTGACATTGCTCCAGCCATCATACTAATACTAAATGGAGATACTTGTCCACCAATTCCTACCATTGATATCATAAATGAAATAACATATAAAGGAATGTATTGTAATGAAAATACATTAGAAAAAATAGTTGTTTTCTTTTCCTTTTTTACTTCTTGAGCAGTTTGCTCTATATATTCTTCTCTTATATTTTGAAACATCCTTACCACCTCTAGAACTTTTTTATATGCCTATTTTACTACTGGTCCTTTGTATTTTTTGTCTTTTTTCGTCACTTCACTTAAAAAAGTTTTCTACAAAAAGTGATGCTTTTTTTTACCTTTTTTATTTTTTCAACTTTATTGTATTATATTTTCTATAAAAAAGCAAGAAATTTTCAAAAAAAGAACATCCTTACGGATGTCCTTTTAATAGCCTATATTTATTTTGTTACTATTTTCTTTATGAAGTATATTCCTCCTGCTAGTGCAACTAATACTGTTAATCCTATTGCTATTTCTGGAATATAGTTTCTGTCTCCACCTGTACTTGGCATGATTATTACTGTTTCTGCCATACTGTCATCTGGTTCTAATGCATTAATCATATCTACATTTGATATATCTTCTATAGTAGTTGCTGGTACATAGTTACCAAATGTAATATCTACACTACCATCTTCAGTTGTAACTGGGCTACCTGAGTTGTATTCTTTTGGCTTATTTACTTGTATGATTTCTACTTGGTTTGTTATATTATTTGAATCTTCTGTTGATGTTAAACGTTTTTCTACTACCATTTTTAATGTCGTTGTTTCTTCTGGACTCATCGCTGTATTCGCTAAATTTTCTGTTTTATACATCTTAGTTTCTTTGATTTTTTCTGAATTTTTTACATCATCTGATACTAAGTTTCCAATAAATTCTGATGTTTCTGATACTTCTTCTTGTTTTGCTGTTACTAGTTTCCATCCATTGTCAGTGTTTTCTTTGCAGACTTTACAAGTAGCCTCATTTCCCATATAGTCCATAATCTTAGATGGTGTTAATTTTACTAGTTCTCCTTTATCATTTGCTGTCAAAGTACCAAATCTTTGGAAGTTAATACTTGTATAGTCTTGCTCACTTGTATTCTTTATTATGAATTCATAGGTTACATCTACACCTGAATTTCCTAATACTTCATTATCTAATTCCACCTTAAGTTGTGCTTGTCTACGATTTGCTGATGTTCCTATATATGCTATGTTATTGTGCTCTCCTGTTATATTTCCGTCTTCATCAATATCTGCATTTATAATTGCTTCTTCTGATGAATATTTTACTGTTACATTAGAAACACGTTTTTCTATCTCAATGCTTTGTATTGGTCTTCTTATAATACCTAAATTCATACCGCTTACAACAAATTGTAATTTTTTATCTTCTGTTAAATCAAATAACGGAATATCTGTACCTTTCCACTCAACATCAAATGTCATTGGTTGTGTATTTGATTTCATTATTTCCTTTTCTAAGTCTCCTACTTTTGTAGCATAATTAGTTCCTTCAACAGTTTTGGTTTCCTCAGCAGTTGTTTCTTCGTGTGTTCTTAATCCTTCATCTATTTCGCGTCTTATATTAGTATCATCTGTTGCACGTGATTTATTTGTTTTGTCTGTTATGCCTCTATAGAAATATTCTCCTGCATTATATTCTGTCTCATCTACTATTGTTGCTTTGTAGTCTGTTACTTTATAGTCACTATTTTCTCCTCCCCAAGTAAATCTTACAATATATGTACCTGGTGTGAATCCTTCAAATGAATATTTTCCTATTTCGCCATCATTCAAATTTTCTTTTACTGCAGATGTCCAGTTATTATCATCTTTCTCATCTGTTATTAACTGTGCTGGATTGTCTTCTACTGTGACATTTCCATCTTGGTCTTTTATAATATTTCCATTAGCATCTCTTTTTACTTCATATAGTTCTACTTTCATATCTGGAATTAGAGTTTCATCACTATCATATGCTCCATTACCTTCTCTGATATTTTTATCTAGCTGTGCTTGAAGCGCCTTGTCTTCAAATGCAAAACCTTCTATTTTTCTTGCTTCTGCTATATAAAGTTTAGCATCTGCTGCTTTGTCTGAATCGTCTTCATATCTATCAGGATCCGTAACATTTATGACTCCTTCTTCTGTTGCAACATTTACGTTATTTGCTACTGCATCTCTATCTACTGCTGCGTAATATTTTCCATTCTCAAATGTTGTATATGATGTTATTTCTGCTACACTAGAGAATTTATACGAATCATCATTTTCTGGTTTATCAGCATTTAGAGTTTCTGCTATTTTATCTCTGTTTAATGGGAACTTAATGTATAGATATTTAGTTTCATAACCTCCTAAGTCCAATCCTGTTAAAGTAATATAGAATTTTCTCTTTCCATTAGACACTTTTTCTTGTTCTGATTTAATATTTGTTATAATATTCGTATTGTCATCTTTCTCACCTTTTGCATTTTTTCCTATATATATTTCAAATCCATCTTCTTTACTTGTACTAAATCTTGAGTCAAAATATTCTACTACTTCATGAATTCTATTTGTAAATCCAGATTGATTTTGTAGTGCTATTTTATATAGGAAGTACATTTTTAATTCTTTGTCACTATCTTCAGTATTTGTATACATATAGTCTGCTCTATATACTGGTTGACTGTATGTAAATGCTTTGTCTTCATCTATATATTCTAAATCAAATCTGCTTACACCTACATTAGTCCATACATTATTAATAAATTCTCCTATATGATCTTCTATATTATATTCTTGATTGTTTGCCTGTGCAGTTTTTTGTTCTTCAACCAACATATCTGTTGTTTTATTTTTTGCTCCTTTTTTGTATGTAGTTGTTGTTCCTTTTATTGATGCTTGAACTTCTTCTAATCCTTGTGATAATTGAATGTCTATTTGCGCTCTTCTATACAATCCTAGATTAAATCCATCTATGACTCCTTTTTCTATTAACTCTGGGTCTGTTCTATCATATATAATGCTTATTTCTGGATTGTCATTTATTGTATTTGCTGTCATTATTCCTAAATTACCACTTGATTCTATATCTGCTCCACCTTCTCTTAGCTTATATGTAACGTTTCCAGTTTCTATGCCATTTTCATCTTTTACAGATACTGTATTAGAATTCATTTCAATTCCTTCTACTTTTGCAAAACTGTTATTTAGCTTGTCACGATCTTCTGATTTTTCAGTTGCCTTAGATCCTCTTTCTTTAATAGTTCTTTCAAACCAAGCATCTTTATCAGCTTGTACTAAATAGTTTTCTGGATATGATTCTGGTAATGTTTGTTTTTCAGCTTCTGTTAAGTCTTTTCCGCCTTGTCCTATGACTTTCTCTTCAATTGCAAGCTTTATCATAGTATCTTTTAAAGTTTCTGAACTTGGATTACTTGGATCCCATTTAATACTAGAATCCCCTAGTTGATCATATCTTATAACACTTTGATAAATTAGTCCATCATATTCGAATTCAATATAGTAGTCTGAAAGTTCGTCTATAAGTACTTGTTTTATTACATAATCTCCATTTACCGTTACTGCTTCTTTTCGTGTCTCAATTCCAGTTTTCTCATCTGTATAAATTACTTGTTGTCCTGTAGATTTTCTCATTAATCTAACTTTAACACTTCCATCTACTATTGTGTCTTTTTTATCCTCTGAGTCACTTGTAGATGCTTGATATACATTGTTTAACTGATTTTGTTTTGTGAATTTCGCATCTTCCCATACAAATCCAGCTAAATCTACATATATACGTTTATTTCCATATTGTTCATATGTAGTACGATTTTCGTCAATATTATCTTGTGTAATTGTAGCCTCATATGGTTTATATGGATCTGGTGCATATCCTGGATGATTATTTTCTACTTCATAGAAGTAATATGTGTATCCAATTTCTAATTCATAAACTGTAAGTTGTCCTAAATCTGCTTGTTCTGAACTTGTATAAAATACTTTTGCATTTTCTCTTGTACCTTTTTCTCCGTTTTCTCCATATGTTGCAATATCTCCTATTGCACTTCCTCCTCCTGTAACAAATCCATTTCCTACTTTTCCATTAGAATCTACTTGTTCTACTATAAAACCTACTCCTCCTAATTTATATTCAGGAATGTCTTCATCACATTTATCTATATGAATTTGTCCATATTTAGGTAAATTTCCTATCTTCTGATATGTTCCTGTTTTTCCATTTACTTTAACTGGTATTGCCTTATCAGGCTCTGGTACATATCCTGGATTTTCATTTACTACTTCATAGCAATAATAACGTCCTAATAATAAATCATCAACTTTTAATTTTCCGTCAGAACCAGTATAGAAAATTGTAGCTGAGTCCTTAGATTGTATATATGATGTTGTTCCATCTTCCTGTTTTACATATTTGCCAAGTTCTCTATTGAATATTTTAAATCCAACTCTTTTTTCTAATACTTTCTCTTGATATTTTTCATTTACTTTTATTACCTCTAATGGTCCAGTTAATGGAGTATCATAAGGAAATTCAAACTCGATTGGATCAGGTGTGAAACTTCCATGATCTGTTATTAATAGATTTTGTACTTGTGAATGTGTTATAAACCACATTTTTGCAGTATACACACTTTCTTGAGTTACTTTTCCTGTTACTTTTAAAATCTTCTTTACTCCTGATCCTGCTTTTACTCCTATATAGAATTGTTGTCCGCTTTTAATATCAGTACCATTAATTGTTTCTCTTTTTATTTTTCCGTTTTCTCTATGTTTTACAAAAAATTCGAAATTATCACTATTTATATTATTACCATTTTGGTTAACCACTTTTATGTTACTTATTTTGCCTGGAAAGGTGTATTTGTATGGTCCTACTTCTATATAGTATTCGTCGCCTTTTTTGAATAATCTTTTTTTCAAATTATCCTTATCTGTTTCATCTTTTGTTTGTTGATTACTTCCTGAATTACCAATTCTTTCTGCATATTGTTCTCCATTTGTTACTAAATAATTCTTTGTTCCTTCACTTCTATAATTAAATAATCCAAAATTACCCAAACTAGCATTTGCTGTACACCAGTCTTGCTTATAATACCACATTGCATATTGTGAGGCTGTTTTAGCACCAACAGCACCGTAACCAGAGCCATTAGCAATGATATAAGCCATTGTACCATTTTGCACATTTGTCGTTGTCTTTCCAGAAGTATTTCTAGCAGTATTACCTGTAATTTCGATATAGTTTGTTACTGTATATTCATATGGTCCACCAAACAATGGACCATCAGGATGTTGCAAACAATACATAAATGATCTTGATACTAATTCATTGAGTCCGCAATATACTGTTGCTCCTTCATGTGGTGCAGTTCTAACAGTATCTACTGTATAAGCCTCAGCTTTTGATATTGTTGGTAAGAATATACACATTGCTATAAGAAAACCTATAACTATTGTTATATATTTTTTTATTTTACTCATTTTTATTCCTCCTTCCCTCTATATTCCTATTGGTTTCATAACTTTTTTGATAATTATAAAGCTTCCAATTGCAAGTACTACAATTATAGTTATAATTACTGCTACTGTTGCTACAATTTCACCTGTTTTTATACTTATGATTAAGTCTGCTTGTGACATATCATCTTCTCCTTTAGCCTTATTTCCTTCTACAGAGTCTGAATCTTTTAATCCTTGCTCATTATAGCTTTGAATAATCTCAGCTGTATTAGCAATTGTTCCTGTATTGTTTTCTGTCATTTGTTTTGTTAATGTTAATGTCACTTCTTTGCTTTCACCTGGTAACAATTTTGTATTTGCTAAACTACTATTATATATATTTGATCCTGATTGATACCAATCTTTATTTAATTCTGAACTAAATTTAAAGTCTGGTGAAACATAGTCAACTATATTTTTAATATATCCTTCTGTTTCTCCTTCATTTGTTACTCTAATTTTATAGTCTACAACGACATTTGAACTGCTTAATTGTTTTGCATGAATATCTACTTTTGCAAGTGTTGTATCTTGGAATTGTGTTGTTTCAGTTCCTTCTGAATTTTGTACTATAACTCTTGTAATCATTTTTTCTAGTTTCATATCATATACTTTACGTTCTTTTAATCCCATGTTGATATATGAAATATGTTCATCTGTTACTGTAATTGCTTCTGAAACTGCTACTGTTTTTGGTTCTCCGTCTATTGTCATTTCTCTACTAATTACTTTTGAATTCTTTTCTGAAGAAACTCCTTGTTTTTCATATGTTGTCAATGCGTATTTTGAATTGTTAAATTCGAATACTACTAAATATGTTCCTTGAGGTACTTCTGATAATGTATACATTCCTGTAGAATTTGTAGTTGTTTGGATTAAGTTTCCTTCTGAATTCTTTTGTAACTCATTTGTTTCTGTATTAAATAATTTTACTGTTATTCCATCTAATAGTGTTTCTTCACTATCTCTTTGTCCATTTTCGTTTTTGTCTAGCCAAGCATAACCTGAAATTAATTTTGTTGAAGTTGCTATTGCATTTGAGTTATTTTCTCCGTTTTGACCACTTTGTCCATTTCCACCTGGTAATGTCCCTGTGTTTTGACCATTAGAGCCTTCAGGATTTGTTGAATCTGTTGGATTTTCCACTTCATCATTATTACCGTCTTCTATATCGTCTAGTGAAATATCGCCTTCTACTTGTGCATCACTTGGTTCGATAATATGTGATACCATAGCTGTTGCTAATTGTGTACTTTCTGCATATATATCTGCTGTGTTGTCAATTTCAACTGCTTTACTGTTGTCTAATGCAGCATCAACTTCAGTTGTTATCATATATGTTCTTGTTTCTCCTGATTTAATTGGTTCTACAATATTAATATATGTTCCGCCATCTTCTAATGAGCTTGATGTTGAATATTCATCATTTTTCAATTCTTTTTCATTTATTTTTACTGAGTTAATTACTTCTTCTGGCGAAATTCTATCTCTAACTAACATTTCATTTATAGTAGTTGTTCCTATATTTGTAACATCTATTTTATATGTAATATTTTCTCCTGCTTTAACATATTGATTTTCATTTTGAGATGTATTACTCATTCTTACTAATAGTGGATCTACATCAATAATTTCACGATTTGCTTTGTACTCTTCTTTATCAACTATTGCTACAGGTTGTATTGTGACTTGTTTTCTTCCTGGTTCTGTAAAATAATTAATTTGGATAGAAAAATCTATTTCTATTCTTTCTCCTTTTAATATTTCTGGTATTGTTACATTATCTACATCTTTTAAAATTTCTACTTCTGAATTTTCACTTTTGTCTTTTAAATATGAAATATCTACTATTTTTGCATTTTCTATATTTACTTTTAGATTTATATTTTTTAAATCTTTATCAGATATGTTTTTTACAAATGCCCTAAATCTACCTGTTTTACCTGATATCATATTGTCAAATGCATATATTCCTTTTCCAAAGTCTACTTCTACTTTACCTGTTTCAATTGTTGTTTCAATTGCATCAGAATTTTTATTAATTTCTGCATAATTAGTACCTATTATATTTTTTAATACTTTTCCTACTGTTCCTTTTTGTACTTTTACGATATATGTTTTTGTTATTTCTTCTCCTGGTGCTAATTTAATTCCTTCAAATGTTACTTCTTTCTTATTTGAATCTTCTTTGAATATTTCTTCTTGTATAGCATCACCTACGTCTCCTTTAACAGGTATTTCTTCCATATATATTGTTCCTTCTGGAATTAATCCTTTTAGTTGTATATTTTCTACTGTTACTGAACCTGTATTTTTTGTAGTAATTACATATTCAATTTTTTCTCCTTCTTTGGCAACTTTTGCTTTTTCGTTTCCTACATATGTTTCTACTGTTGTTGTTAACTCTGGTCCAATTCCTGTTTCCAATCTTAATTTATGGGCTTGCATTATTTGTCCTTTTAAAGTATCTTTGTTATAGTTTACAGCATATTCTTCAGAAGCTACTTTGTTATATTCTAATCCTTCTGGAATATTAATAGCATATGAAAAATCAATTTCTTCAGCTGAATTTAATTTATCTATTACTATTAAATATTTTTTTACTGCCATTGCATTTGAAATATTATCTTTCCAATTATTTGATGGATTATTAGTATCTGCTGTTACTTTTTCGTTTTCTGAATAATACACTTTTATTCTACTACTATCTATACCACTTAATTGTAGGTTGCCTACTGCTATTTTTATATTGTTTTCTTCCATAGCTTTTTCTGTTGGGAATGTACCTAAAATAGATACTCCTTCAATTGCTGTTTCATAATTGTTTATTACTTGTGCTAAAACATTTGCTGATTTTTGCTCTGTTGATAATTGTAATTTTGCTGTATCATTTCCTTCATTATTAATTGTTTCTATTCCATATTCTGAAATAGCATTTGTTGCAATAATACCTGCATAAGATACAATTTGTGAATTTACTACTTGTGTTCCTTTTTGTGCATCATCTGCATAGTGTAATGCTTTTTCATTTTCATATTCTAAAACAAATTGTGTATTAACATTTTTTTGTTTTCTATCTGCAGTTAAATTTGCTACAATTAAAATTGTTGCTCCATCAATTCCTACACCTTTATATGCTGTTTGTTCTCCTATTAATTCTATATCTAAAGAATTTCCATTTATTGCTGCATCTTTAATTTTTAGTTCTTCTTCATTTAGCAAATTCATTGATGTTATATTAATTCCGTTATCAACTTTTGCAAATTCTTCTGGGAATGTTAATTTTATATGTGGATTTTTATATAATTCATATTTTTCATTATTACTATGTAATGTAATTCTCATTTCTACGTTTTCATTTGTTCTCATTGTTGAGAATTCTGTTCTACTTAATTCAAGTGTAGCATAAGTTTGAGTTTCTTTTAATGTAACAACTGAATTTGCATTTACGTCTTCACTTTTTAATCCGCCTAATGTATAGTTTGCACTTACTACTGCTCTTATCTCTGTTAGACTTTGTTTTGTTTCAAAATCTTGCTCTGGAATTATTTTTGTTGTACTAATTGATAATATTCCTGATTTTTGTGGTTTTGAAGTCTCAATTAAAATTTCTTGTGTTCCTCTTGGTAATTCTAATACTGCATTTCGTGTTCCCTCTTGTAATTGTGTTTTTCCTGTAACTTTATTTAACACTTCATTTGTTGCTTTGTTTACAACTGAAATGCTTCCATCTTCTCCTAACATATCAATTAAATTATCAAGATTTACTGTTACAGATTTTGTTTGGATGTTTTTAATAGTTGAAATTGGAAGTTCTTCTCTTATTTGAATTTTATCCATATTTCCTACTAAATTTATATTAACATTTATATTTTGTGTTATTTCTCTTTCAATGCCTTCATATATAGCACCTTTATATATTTCATTTTCGGTATTACTTAGAGATACTGTAATAGAACTATCAAGTTCTTTTGTTGATAGTGTTGTTGTTCTTGTATATCTTGCCACTGTTTTATTTGCATCGTATAAAGATATTTCTGATTTTGCTGACAAATCTTGTTGTTCTATCTCTTCTGTTCCAGCAAATATATATGTAACTATATATTTATCTGTACCTGTTTTATTCCATACGACTTTTCCATCTTTTTCTTCATTATTTACTTCTATTGTTAAAGTTCCTGTTTCTGCATTATATTTATATTCATTTTCTTGTATTTTTCTTCCATTCATTGCTAGTGCGTTTGGAGTTTGTACTAATACACTTGTTGGATATGCTGAATTTAGTTTTGGTGCTTGTAGTTCTACTTTCTCTGTTTTTATTGGATATAAATTATCTTGCATACCTGTTTCTACTTGTAATTGAATAATTCTACTAGCTTTTGTATTTGTAGATTCTGGAACTTTTATGTCACTTGGTGTTGTTCCTTTTGGCACCTCTATATCACTTGGTGTTGTTCCTTTTGGCACTTCTATGTCACTTGGTGTTATTCCTATTGCATTAACTCCATTACCTAATTGAAATACTTTGTTTGTCAAAACAGTTTGATTTAAAAATATTCCTTCTTTTCCGCTTTCATATGGACTTATTAATTTTAATTGTACTGTTCTCTCTCCTGTAATTTTCTTTGTATCTGGTCTAGTTCCATATGTATATGTTCCTTGCAATTTAAGTTTGCTTTCAGCAGTTAATAAAGATACATCAAAATTAGTATCTTTTAAAAGATTAATTCCAACAGGTATTTCTATTGTTTCTCCTGATACTATTTGATTTAAATTTATTGTATCTTCTGTTATACTTTGAATCCTTTCATGTTTTGTATCTTTTTTAAATTTAAAGTTACTATTTGCTAATGATATTGATCCATTAAAATATCCTTCTTGCTTTACAGATATTTGTAAGTATAACATTACTTCTGTTGCATCTGCTTTTATAGAATGCTTTTCTTCTTTATTTTCTCCTTCCTTAAAATATGCCATAAAAGAAATATTTTTATGGTTTGTGTTACTATCTAATGATAATTGATCTACTGCATATGTCACACTAGTTACACCTAACAAAATAAAATTTGCTGATGTCAATGTGATAAGCAATAAGATAGAAATTAGCATTTTTAATATTTTGTTTCTCATGATAATACCTCCCATGTTTTTAAATTACATAATACCTCTATATTACATTATACATACTATTTTAAACTTTTTCAAGTATTTTTTGGATTTTTTTAACTTTTTATGTAAAATTATCGTGTTTTTTTGCTACGGAAAGCATTTTTTGTCAAATTGTTTCTTTTATATGAAGTTTTTATTACAATAGCATAACAAAAGGGCGTATCTATTGGGGACGCCCTTTTTGTATGAATTTCATATTGCTATATTATTTTTTATTCTTTTTCTTAAGAATATAGTATATTCCTCCTGCAATTACAGTTAGAATAATTATACTAATTGTAACTTTTAATGCATAATCTCTATTTGCACCTGTACTTGATATAATAGCAATTTCTTCTGCAGTTGAATCATCTATTTCCTGTGATGACATATTTGGTACATAGTTACCTGGTATTGTAGATTTTATAGATATTCCTGTACTTTCATCAGTGGTTTCTGCTATTCTTCTTCCATATGATTTTTTAATTTCCACTATTTCTACTTGGTTAGTAATGTTTTCTTTATCTTCATCGTTTGCTGATAATCTTTTATTTATTTCCATTTGCATTGTTGTATTTTCTTTTGGTTTTAATTCTTTTAATTTATCTGTTTTTTCTGCTAAGTACATATATAGTTTTTTAACTGCATCTACAAATTTAACATTACCTTTTTCAACTCCTGTATCTACTAATTCTTTAGCTTCATCTAAAGTTTTTAAGTCCCATCCATTTGTTTGATTTATTTCACTGTCTGCTTTAATTGTAGCTTCATTGCTCAAATAATCCATTACTTTTAATGGTGTTATTGTAACAAGTCCAGCATCACTATTTGGTATCTTACCAAAATTATAGAAGTCTTCGTTGTTATAATCTTTTTCACTTTCATTTCTTATAATGTATTCATAAATAGCTTCTACTGATGTATTTTGTAATATTTCGCTGTCTGCTTCTATTCTTATTAATGAATTTCTACGATCTCTATATGAGCCAATATATGATGTATAATCTGTTTGTCCTTCTAATGTAGTTGTTATATTTCCATCTGGGCCTGTTTTTTCAACAATATCAGCATTTACTACGGTTTCCCCTGAAGAATATTTTAATTTTACATTTTGTATACGTTTTTCCATACTTATACTTTGTCTTGGTCTTTCTATAATACCAAAGTTCATTCCATCGGTTGTAAATTTAGCTAATGTCTCTCCTCTTGCATTAGTCTTGATATTTAAAGTTTCAATATCATAATCGTCATATTCTATTTTGAACTTCATTAATGGTGTGTCTGATTCCATTTCTGTGTTTTTAATTGTATTCAGATCGTAGTTTTTATCACTGCTAAAGTTACAAATATTTCCGCCGATCTTTTATGTTTAACTTGTTATCTATTTTCTGTCTTGTCTCCCAGTTGTCTAGTGCATATGTTAGTTTTGTTGCATCTATACCGCTATCAGCTAATCCTACATAAAAGCTTTTACGTGTTTCTTCTTCAGGTGTATTTCCATATGTTTTCTTGTAGTAATCTGTATATGTACTATCAATATTATATCTGCCTTCATCATATACTGTTGCTTTATAGTCTACAGGGCTTATTTCTTTATCGCCAACCTTTGTTCCATTTTCTCCACCCCAGTTAAATCTAACTATGTAATTACCTGGTGTAAATCCTGATATAGTATATTTACCATCTGAGTTTGTCACTTTGTCTGTCGCTACTATTCTATAAGGCTCATTATTATTATTACATTCCCATAGTTCTACTTTTACTCCAGAGATTGCTTTTTCTCCACTATCATATATACCATTACCTTGGCGGATATTACTAGTCTTTAATATATTTTCATCATTTTGGTCTTCAAATACATATCCTGTTATTTCTCTAGGTTCTTTAAGGAAAAGTCCAATTCCTAATGCTCTTCTTGTATCATCTTCATATGTTTTTTCATCATCAATAGTTGTATTGTCAAGAACAGAATTCTTATCAGCTGTTGCATAAGGTGCTCCATTCTCAAATGTTGTATATGATGTTATTTCTGCAATATTTTTTAGGTCTTGATAGCCGTTAATAGTTGCACCTGGTTTTTGTGTGTCTTCACTTATTGCCGATTTTACAGCATCTTGGTTAAATTTGAATTGAATATATATTTCTTTAGTATCATATGCATTTAATGTATTGTTTCCTAGTTTGTCTAAATCGATATCTATTCTGTTATAGATTCTGTTTCCTGCTGTAGAAACAGCTGTTGGTGTAGGCATAATACCTATTAGTTCACCCGTCATTTTGTGATTCTCATTTAATCCTGTTCCTATTTTATATAACTGATATCTACTATCGAAGTAATCAGCTATACTATGAATTGTTGCCGTATATCCTGTTTTATTTGTCAATTTGATCTTATATGTTACTATTATTTCTAAGTTTCTTTCTTGATTTTCATTATATTCAAAATCTGCTCTATATACAGGTTGTGTGTATGTTGTTTCTTTACCGGTATCATCAGTAAATCGTCCTCCAAATGATACTCCTACATTATCCCAAAGTTCGGCTGATACCCATTCATACTTCTCTTTTCCTGCATTTTTGTCATCTGCTATTTTTTGATCTTCTTTCAATTTTTCTTCTACTAAATCATAGTCATAAATATGATGTTCACCTTTTATACCAACATCTACTTCTTTTACATCTTGTAATATTGCAAGATCTATGTGTCCTCTCTCTTTTAGTCCTAAATTTATATGTTTAATCTCATATGATGTATCAGTTGTTCTATTATATCTTAATGATTTGTCCAGAGTTTTTGCTGTAACGGTTGCATTAGTTACATCTGCTACAGTTGCTTTACCAGTTCCATTTAAATTATATGTAACTACTGATGTTGCATTGTTGTTGCTATCTTTAGCTTGTACTTTATTGTTGCTACCTGCAACTCCTTCTACTCTTGCAAAATTATTGTTTAGTGTAGCTCTTTGTGTTGCATTTTCCTTTGCTTTAGAGCCTTTTTCATTTTTTACACTTTTAAGCCATTGGTCTACATTTGGTTTATTACCATTATATGTTGGATCTTTAATATTTGATAAAAGTTCTGGTGAATTATCAATCTCATATTCTGGTGTTACTGCTTCATATGTAAATCCATCATATGAGAATATGATATAGTAATTCCAATTGCTAAAATTGATGTTTTCATATGCATCTATATTTGAGCAGTCCTCACCATTTATCAATCCAATTTCTACTCCACTAATTGTCCAATGTCCATTTGCATCAATGGCTGCAAATTGACATCTATCGTAGTCTATAACCATATTATTACCAGCACCAGGGCGCTCAACAATAAGTTCTACAGATATTTTCTTTAATTGCTCTTCGCTTAATTTTTTGTCCTCTCCATTTGCACCTTTTCCTAATGGGTCATATAAGCAATCATTGCTACCATCTTTAAAGGTTCTGCCATCCAGCCATATATCTCCTGATAAAGAAATATATAGTGGCTCATTTGTTACTGTAAATTCACAAGTGGCATTTTGAGGTACAGTTATTTCTCCAATTCCAGAATTTATTGCACCAAAATTAGGATATGTTCTATTCAGTGATGCTATATCTTCATGATATTCGTATTGCCCTGCTCTCAGGTTTGTAATATATATGCATCCATCATTTTTAGTTGCAGAAATTCCATCAGTACCTGTATAGAATACGGTTGCATCAGCCTGCTGATCAGTAAATGTTATTTCTCCACCTGATCTTACAACCCATCCACATTCTTTATTCTTAAATCTAAAGCCTATACCATTTAATACTTGTTCAGGTTTGTCGCTATTTACTTTTTTCAGAGTAAGATTACCTCTTGGCCATTCATTTTCAACTACAATTTCTTTTACTAGTTCTCCATCTTTTGGTGCTCCTATTTCAAATGGTGCTCCGTCCATATACAATTTTTGATAGCCCGGAGGTGCTACTAATTCAACTCCAAAATGTCTCTTGTTTTTTGTTACGTCGCTTGTTATATTAATGTCTCCCAACGCGTTTGTTTCTAGATAATAATCTGCAACTCCTGATATTTCACTCAGTAATTTTCGGTCAAATACTTTTGTATTTTGATTATAGAAACATGGTTCATAGTGAGATCTCCAATAATTCTCTCCCAGATTTCTATCTTTTACTTTTATAAGTACAGTAGATGGATTTTCGTCTTCCTTTTCTAACACGTACTTGCCATTGGCATTCGTCTTCCACTCGCCTTGATAATTTTGTACACGTTGATAATAATATACTGTTGCATACACATATGGATCAGGAATTTTGCCGTCTGGATAGTCATTTGTATTATTTCTAAATACATAGTTACTTCCGTCTTTAGTTTTCCAATTACTTCTAGAAGTTATATTATCATAATAATCTGGTGAATACGTATATGTATTTGTCGAAGGGGAACCTGTAACAAAATCCATCTTATTCTTCCTTGTAGGAACCTTTGCATTCGTTGGCTCTGCTTTTTGATTATTGGGTTTATTTGAATCAGAAACTTCGACAAAATTTCCATTTAATAACATATATCTACCATTATCAGTTTTTTCATATCTAAATACTGCAAATTTAGCTCCCTGCACACCTTTTCCTGTATCCTTGTCTACTTTAACTAAACTTATAATAGGTATATTATCTTTTGTATTTTTAAAGGTAACTTTATTTACTCCTTTTTCCAGTGTCTTTTTTTGCGATAATGATGCTAGCGTATATCCAGTTGGAGCTTTTGTTTCTACTATTTCATATGTAGTACCTACCTTCAACCCTTCACGAAAAGTAACTTCTCCATTTTTGTTTGTTTTTAAATTAGTTGCTATAGGATCTCCAACTCTGTTTCCATTTTGATTTAATTTATAAATTGTATATCTTGCACCTGATAATTTTTTATTTGAATCATTTTCATCCTGTTTTACAATCTTTATTGATGGTGTATTATCAACTTTTGCTCCCAAGAATAGTCCTCTATTTTGTCCTGATGAGTGTATAGTTGTATCATTGTATTTGTGGGAACATTGTAAAACAAATCTAGCTTTTATTGAGTAATCTAGTCGACCTTTCAAAATTTGATCACAGTAATCCCCCGCTTCACCCTCTAACTCATGCCTTGCTTCGATAGATGCTTGTGAGCTGTATCCACAACTCTCATCGCATATATGAGCAGAATTACCAAGACATGAGGTAGG
>CANQWU010000026.1 GCA_947627605.1 uncultured Clostridia bacterium | reverse complement strand
AAATTTGACAAAAAAATTAAGCATTTTTAATGCTTACAAAGTTTTTTTATTTAATTTACTGTCAAACTTCCGAATTGGGATATACTAGTACTCAAATTACCAATATGAGAAATATTAGTATTTATGATGAAATTGTACTTAATCCGGACTTGTCAAAAGTAAAATAATGTTACAATAATATTACAACAATGTTAAATAAATATGACATTCCAAAAAACTATTGACAATCTTGTAAAAAAATTAGATACTAATATCAAATACTAAGGATTTATATAGGAGGTTTTTTATGTCAGCATTGATGAATAAAGTTTGGGATTTATTTGGAATGGACTCAGCAGAGCCAGAAGAGGATGAATTTGATGAAGAAAATGGATATGGTTATCAAGATGAACCAGAAGAGGAAGAAGTAGTAGAAGATAGAAAATTATTTGGTAGAAAAGGTAAAGTTGTAAATATGCCACAAGCAGGTCAATCTGTAAAAATGGTTATTTCTCAACCAACAACCTTTGAGCAATCAGATGAAATTTGTGCGCTTTTAAAAGAAAGAAAATCTGTAATTGTTAATTTAGAATATGTTAATAAAGATGTCGCTAGAAGAATAGTAGACTTTATTAGTGGAGGAGTTTATGCATTAGATGGATATATTCAAAAAATATCAAACTCTATCTTTTTAGTTGCACCATCAAACTATGAAATTACAAATGAAATGGCAAGAGAAGAAATGAAAAGCAAACTTTCTGTATCTTGGCTAAAAAACAACAATATTAATTAGTCATATGGGAGGATTAAAATGATAACACCATTAGATCTTGAAAACAAAAAATTTTCAAAACAAATGATGAATGGTTATAGTGTAGAAGAAGTAGATGACTTTTTAGATGATTTAACAATAGAATACACAAAAAACTATAAAGAAGTAACAGAACTACGTGCACAAGTAGAAGAATTAAATAAAAGTCTAGTGCAATATAAAACAATGGAAGATACATTACAAAATACACTTGTTGTAGCACAGACAACAGCAGAAGAACTAAAAAATGTTGCTAAGAAAAAAGCAGACCAAATGATAGAAGAAGCAAAAGGAAATGCAAAAAAACAAGTAGATGAATTAGATACCCAAATTATGCTAAAACAAAAAGAATATGATGACTTAAAAAGACAATTTGATATATATAGAAGAAAAATGGAATCACTAATAGTATCACAAGGTGAATTGCTTAAAGAAATAAATAAAAATGAAGATGAAGAATTATAAACAAAGGAAAACAGTTGAAATTTTATATTTTAACTGTTTTTTTGACGTAATAGAGGAAAAATATTACAAAACTATTAAATGTATATTACAATTACGTAAATACTCTTGACTTTATTATAAATTACGATAAAATAATAGCATAGGAGAAGTGTCTATGAGAATTATTTCGGGAAAGGCTAGAGGAACAAAACTATATACACTAGAAGGAATAGAAACAAGACCTACATTAGATAGAGTAAAAGAATCATTATTTAATATTATGCAAAATGAGATTACAGACAGTATTTTTTTAGATTTATTTTCTGGAAGTGGAGCTATTGGACTAGAAGCGGTAAGTAGGGGAGCCAAAAAAGCAATTTTATGTGAAAAATCTCCTAAAGCAATAGAAATAATCAAGAAAAATATAGAAAAAACACACTTAGAAGACAAAATAGTATTATATGAAGGAGATTATGTAGATTTAATATCAACAAGATTAAAAGAAAAACCAGATATTATTTATTTAGATCCACCATATAAAACAGAATATGCTATAAATGCTATTAAAATATTAAAAGAACAAAACAAAATAAAGCCTACGACAATTATTATAATAGAGACAGATAGAGAAAAGGAAATTTTGTCACAGATACAAAAAATAAATTCAGTGGTAATAGAAAAAACGAAAAAGTATGGAAGAGCCAGCTTAGTTTTTATAAGAGACAGCTTAAATTAGAAAGGGGTAAAACCATGGAGATTTTTACATTATTAGATACATTGGAGGACTTACTAGAAAATGGAAGAGGATTACCATTTTCTTCTAAAGTTATAGTAGACAAAGAAGAAATGTTAGACTTAATCAAAGAAATTCGTATTAAACTTCCAGACGAATTAAAGCAAGCAAAATGGGTAAAAGAAGAAAGAGAAAGAATTCTAGTAGAAGCACAAAAAGAAGCTGATGATATAGTAAAAGAAGCAGAAAATAGAATTATTGCAATGATAGATGAACATGAAATTACTAAAAAAGCATATGACCAAAAAGCAGAAATTATTGAGACTGCAAATGAAATGTCTCGTGAAATTACAAAAGGAACAAAAGACTATGCTGATAATTTACTTGGAGATACAGAATCTGTTTTAACTAATACATTAGCAAAATTAGAAGAAAATATGAGTCAAGCATTGAATTTAATGCAACTTTCTATGGAAGAAAACATTAAAACAATACAAAATAGTAGAAAAGAGTTGAAATAGAAAATGGCCAAAAAAAGAACATATAATAGAAATCAATCAGGAAAGAAAACAGCAAAAAGAACAACTAGAAAACAAGCATCTAAAATAGATATGGCAATTGTTATCTTGTTTATTTTAAGTATTCTTTCTGCTGTTTTAATCTATACGAAATCAGGAATTGTTGGTGTTAAATTAACAGAAGTACTAGGTGGACTAATGGGAATTATCCGCTATGTTATTCCTATGGGAATTTTTGCATTAGCAATTAAAATTGCTTGTGAAGATAGTTATGAATTAACATATAAATTAGTACAATATTTAATATTCTTAGTTACAATAGCTACTTTGATGGCAACATTTCAGATTTCAAAGGGAGATATAATCTCATCTAAGGAAATAACAGAAGTAGTAAAAGATGCATATAGCATAGGAACTAAAGGAGTTGGTGGAGGAGCAATTGGTAGTGCAATTGCAGTGCCTCTTGTTAATCTATTAGGAACATTTGGAACAATTATTTTAAGCATAGGAGTTGCTGTCTCACTTATAGTGTTTATGTTTGGAATTAATACTAAAGAAATTATACAGAAAATCATAGAAAATTCACAAGCACGTAAGGAAGAACGTAAACAAGCACGATATGAAGCAAGGCAAATGCAAAAAGAAGAGCATCAACAAAATAGACAACTATCAAAGCAGATTGAACAAGAAGCATCAGGAGAACAAATTAAAATCAACTTTGGGGGAAGAATTGTTGAAGAAAATACTAATAATAATTTGAAAAAATACGATCATAGTAATGATGAATTAATTCCACTAACAGAAGAAACTAAAAAAAGCGGAATATTTGGATTGAATCAAAAAGTACAAAAATCTGAAATAGAAACAAAACCACAAGAAACACAACAGGAAGTTATTGAAAATAATTTATTTAAACAAGAAGAACAGCAAAAAGAAGATAAAACAAAAGAAGTATTACAATTAGAACATGCAGTAGTTGTAGAAGATGAACACTATGAATATCCGCCAGTAGAATTATTAGCAATACCAAAACAAAAAACGTTAAAAGGTGGGGCTAAAGCATTAACAGAAACAGCATCAAAATTACAAAAGACATTATATAGCTTTGGAGTCTCAGCAAAAGTAGAACATGTTTCAGTAGGGCCTGCAATTACACGTTATGAATTAAAACCAGCAGAAGGAGTAAGAGTAAGTAAAATTGCTAATTTAGCAGATGATATTGCTTTAAATTTAGCAGCAGAGACGATTCGTATAGAAGCGCCAATTCCAGGAAAACAGGCAGTAGGAATAGAAGTACCAAACAAAGAAAAACAATCAGTTAACTTAAGAGAAGTTATTGAAAGCGATGAATTCCAAGATAGTGAATCAAAGCTAACAGTCGCTTTAGGTAGAGATGTTGCAGGAAGTATACAATTAGCAGACATTGCAAAAATGCCACATGTGCTAATTGCTGGTTCAACTGGGTCTGGAAAAAGTGTATGTATAAATACAATTATTACGAGCATCATATATAAGAGTAAACCAAGTGAAGTAAAACTTGTAATGGTAGATCCAAAAGTAGTTGAGCTTTCCGTATATAATGGAATACCACATTTATTAATTCCAGTAGTAACAGATCCTAAAAAGGCAGCTGGTGCATTAGCTTGGGCTGTACAAGAAATGGATAATAGATATAATTTATTTGCACGGAAAAGGCGTAAGAGATTTAAAAGGATATAATAAAGCTATTGAAAAAGAAGAAGGAGCAGGAAAACTTCCACAAATCGTAATTATAGTAGATGAGCTTGCAGATTTAATGATGGTAGCAGCAAAAGATGTAGAAGAATCAATTTGCCGTTTAGCTCAAAAAGCAAGGGCAGCAGGAATGCACTTAGTAATTGCAACACAGAGACCTTCAGTAGATGTTATAACAGGACTAATTAAAGCTAATGTACCATCAAGAATTGCGTTTGCAGTATCTTCACAAGTAGATTCTAGAACAATTCTAGATAGCGTAGGAGCAGAAAAGCTATTAGGAAAAGGAGATATGCTATTCTTCCCATCAGGAGCTCCAAAACCAGTAAGAGTACAAGGAGCATTTGTTTCAGATGAGGAAGTAGAAAAAATAGTAGATTTTGTAAAGCAAAATGGTACAGCAACATATAGTGAAGCAATATTAGAAAGCATTGAAAATAGTAACAAAGAGGATAAAGAAATAACTGAAACAAGTGGAACAGATGATGGAGCAGATGACTTATTAATGGATGCAATCCAAACAGTTGTGGAAACAGGTCAAGCATCAACATCATTTATACAAAGAAGATTTAAAGTAGGATATGCAAGAGCAGGAAGAATTATAGACCAAATGGAAGAAAGAGGAGTAATTTCAGGATACGAAAGAAACAAACCAAGGGAAGTTCTTATGACTTTAGAAAAACTAGCTGAATTGAAGATGGGAAAAAATGAAGCAGAGGTAAAACAAGAATAACAAAAGAAAGGAGTGTTAATTTGCAAACGAAGAAAGAAAATCTAATTAATAAAATTGTAAAAAAAGATTTTAACAATGAATTAGAAAGTGTTTTAGAGCAGAAAGCATTTGAAGAAAATGTTAAAAGCACACTCCTTAACATTTTATATAAAATAGAAACAGCGTATAAAGATATTGAAACTGTAAAACAAGATATTTTTTCAAAAGAAGAATATATCGAAAAATTGATATGGACAATACAGAATCAATGTAAATCAATAAAAACAATTCGCATGAATTCAGAAATTTCACGAATTCCAGAACATGGAACATTTTTTATTGATAATAAAAATAAAGAATTAGAATGTTATCCAATTGAAAGAAAAATGTTATACGCTATTTGGAAAATGGGAAAAAAAGAGCGTATCATTAAAAGTGATTATTTTTTTATTGATAGAGCTCTTTCTGATTTTTTAAATGTAGGAAACACAATTGATTTAGTAGAACCATTAAGAGATTTTAATGGTTATTCTTGGACTACACTATTTACAGAGATTGAAAGCATAGAACATTGCTTAATTTATCAAAATTTACGTATGCTGGTAGGAAATAAATTTCTAAATAACTGGATATCAAACCAGGAAGCAATCATTGATTATTATGATTTATTTAAAGGAAAACTTAAAGAAAAATATGGACAAAAATTAACAGACAAGCTTATAAACACATTAATAACAATTGCTATATTATCAGAACAAAAATTTAATCCAGAAAAAATGAAAAAATATATAAAAGATAAAGATAGAATTAAATTAGAATTAGATAATATGCAGGATAAACAAAAATATACAGAGACAATAACAAAAGAAAAAGTAGAGTTAACTAAAAAAATTAAAGAAATTGATAAAATTTTAAATAATAAAGAATTGTTAAAAAAAGAATATATAAAAAGAAATGAAAATGTATCATTAGATAATAAAATATTCAGTATGCGTGTATTATCAGATATTATGATAAGAGAAAGAGAAGAAATATACCAAAGAATACAAAACTTAAACTATAATTTAAACCCAAAAAATTTTGTAAAACATAAAAAAGATTTAGAAGAACAATATCAATATTTAAAGCTATTAGATGTCAAAAATTTAGAAAAAGAAATACGGAAACAATTTAATAAAATTCCAAAAAATATTTTTATCATGTTTTTTTATACAAATAGAAGAAGCAAAAACAAAACAAGAAATAATTTCTTTGATATATCAAATGCGATACTATTTGCTATTGCCAATAAATCGTGAAAAACAAATATCTGAGTCAATACCTCAAAAATGGCTAAAACCTGTAATAGAAAAATTATTAGATAAAGCAGAAGAATTAAAAATAATTCAAAAAATAAGTAATGATGAAGAAATAAGATATAATATTTGGAAATATATTTTTACGATAAGAGCAATAAAATTAGAAGATTTATCAATAAAATTAACAAAAGATAAAGAACAATATAGTTTACAAATTTTTGATGAAAACATTTTTGAGGAAAAGATAACATTGGCAAATAGCCAAGAAAAAATGGATTTAAAATTAAATAAAAAGATAAAAATTTTCGAATAGCTAGGAGGAAAAATAATGAAAATTACTTTTTTAGGAGCAACAGAAACTGTTACAGGCTCAAATTTTTTGGTCGAAGCAGCTGGTAAAAAATTCTTAGTAGATTGCGGATTATGGCAAGGAAGAGCTGAATATGAAGATTTGAATTTTCAAGAATTCGAGTTTGATCCAAAAGAAATTGATTTTATGCTATTAACACATGCACACATCGATCATTCAGGTAGAATACCAAAATTATATAATGAAGGATTTAGAAACAAAATATATGCACATAAAGCAACATGTGACCTATGTGCATTGATGTTACCAGATAGTGGACATATTCAAGAAATGGAAAGTGAATGGAAAAATAGAAAAAGAATGCGTAAAGGAGAAGAGCCAAGAGAACCAATTTATACAGCAGAAGATGCAGCAAAATCACTAGAAATTTTTGAACCTGTTAAATATGATGAAATCATTGATATAACAGAAAATATACATGTACGTTTTAATGATGCAGGACATATGCTAGGATCAAGTATTATTGAATTATGGGTGGATGAAGATGGAAAAACAACAAAAACAGTTTTTACAGGAGATTTAGGAAATAATGATATTCCATTACTAAGTTCACCAACCATGATAGATAATGCAGATTATTTAATAATGGAATCAACATATGGAAGTAGATTGCATATTCGTAATGACGAAAAGGCAGAATTATTCTTAAAGATAGTATCAGAAACATTGGATAAACAAGGGACAGTTGTAATTCCTTCATTTGCAGTTGGTAGAACACAAGAAATTTTATATGAAATAAATAAATTAAAAGATATAAGAAAAGACGAAGAATTTCAAAGACAATATCAAACATTGATGAAGGCACCAGTTTTTGTAGATAGCCCATTGGCAATATCTGCAACAGAAGTATTTAGAGAAAATATGGATTTATTTGATGAAGAAACTCAAGCTGAAATGCAAAAAGGGGATAATCCACTAGAATTTCCAGGATTAAAATTTACAATGACAACAGAAGAATCAAAAGCATTAAACGAAGACCCTAAGCCTTGTATTATTATTTCAGCAAGTGGTATGTGTGAAGTTGGTAGAATAAAACATCACTTAAAACATAATTTATGGAATCCAAATAGCACAATCTTATTTGTTGGATACCAGGCACCAGGAACACTAGGATATAATATTGTAAATGGAGCAAAAAGTGTAAAAATTTTTGGAGAAGAAATAGCAGTAAATGCCCGCATTGAATACATTGAAGGATATTCTGGTCACGCAGACCAAGAAGGACTAATGAATTTTATATATTCATTTATTGACAAACCAAAACATATCTTTTTAGTTCATGGAGAAGATGAAGCTAAAAATGTATTGAAACAAAAAATAGAAGAGGAAACTAATCTTCCAATAACTATTCCAGAGTTTGGTGAAACCTTTGAATTAGCAGAAGAAGTAAAGATGACAGACAAGATAGAAAGAAGAGTTCCACAAATGAGTTTAAAACGCGAAGTAATGAGCAGATTAGAAAAGCTAAAAGACGAAATCAAAGATATGGAAGATTATGTGCGTGAAGATATGGAAAACAAAGAAATTAAAGATGAAGATGTGTTTAGGATTAACGAAAAGATGAAAGATTTAGAAAAACAAATTTTAAATGTAATAGAGGGATAAAAATGGAAAACAAATACTTAAATGATGCAATTATTGGAAATAGAAATATGTTAGCAACATATACAGAAAAAGGAGAATTACAAAGATTATATTTTCCTTGTAAAGATCAGAAGCAATATATTAACTTTTTTCATACAGGAGTTAAAGTAAATAATTCTGATGTAATTTATTTACATGATGATGTAAATAATGTGTATAAACAATATTATGATACAGATACAAATATATTAAATACAGAAATTATAAACACATATTTCAACTTAAAAATGTTGCAAACAGACTTTATTTTAATGAAAGAAAATATATTAGTAAAAAAATATATTTTTATGAACGAAGCAAAAATTGATTTAAATATTCAATTTTATATTCATTCAGGTCTTGTTACAGATAATAACAATATGATGAGTTGCAAAATGGTAGATGGTGGAATGTTACAATATGCACATGATTACACAATAGCAACATTTGCAAAAGGATATAAAACAATAAAGCATCAAATCCATAATATACGGAGATACAATAAAAAGAGGAGAGATTTATGATAAAGACTATATAGGTATGTCAGCAGAAGGAAGTGTATGTTATGACATTGGAGTTCTAAAACCAGGACAAAAAAATGAAATATATATTCTTTGTACTGTTGGAGAAAATACAAATGTATCAAAAATGGAAGACGAAATTGACAGAATAAAGAGAATTGATTATGCAAAGGAATACAATAATGTAAAAGCATATTGGAGAAAATATGTAAAAGACCATAATGGCTTAAATTTAAAGGAAGCAAAAAATGCATATGAAGAAAAAGCATTTGAAATATATAAAAGAAGTATTTTATTATTCCCACTATTAACTAACCAAGAAACAGGTGGAATAATAGCATCACCAGAAGTAGACGAAAACTTTACACAATGTGGTAGATATGCATATTGTTGGCCAAGAGATGCAGTATTTATTACAAAAGCAATGGACATTTTAAAAATGGAAAAAGAAACAGAAAAATTTTATAAAATTTTCTGCAAAAAAACACAAAGCAAAAATGGTATGTGGGAACAACGTTTTTATACAGATGGAAAATTAGCACCATGTTGGGGATACCAAGTGGATGAAACAGCGAGTGTAGTATATGGTGTATATGAGCATTATCTAGTTACAAAAAATGAAAAATTCTTAAAAGAATTATTACCTATGTGTGAAAGAGCAATAGATTTCTTAAAAAGATATGTGCAAGACTGGTTAGAAAAAGAACAAGAGGCAGAGCATAAATATCATATAAGCTATGACTTATGGGAAATGTGTGAAGGAATTCATTTTTATTCTTTAGCAAGCATTTTTGCAGCATTTGAAACCATATTACAAATATATCGTATTTTAGGAAAAAATGTATCAGACTTTGAACATAATCGTTTGAAAGAAGAAAAGATAGAGAAAAACAAAAGAGAAATAGAAAGACAATTGAATGTTATAAAGCAATACATAAATAATAATTTATATGATAATGAAAAGAAATGCTATGTAAGAAATCCAGAAGATAAAAAAATGGATATAAGTTTGTTAGGTGCAGTAGTACCATTTCATGTATTTAAACCAAAAGAAAAGAAAATACAGAATACAGTAGAAAGAATAAATATGTCATTAAGAACATATACTGGAGGATATCAAAGATTTGAGCAAGATCATTATAGAAATGGAAATCCATGGCCAATAGCTAATCTTTGGATGGCATTGTATTACTTAGAATCAGGAGAAAAGAAAAAAGCAAGAGAAGCATTCGAATTTGTAATAAAAACAGCAGGAAAACATTGCTTTTTAGGAGAACAAATTGATAATAGTACAATGAAACCAGATTGGGTAATAGGACTTGGATGGTCACATGCAATGTTTGTTATTGTATTAGAAAAATTATTAGGAAAATGATAAGAAAAAATTAAAAAGAATACTTGCAAAGTATTCTTTTTTGATATAGAATGGTATTGCCTAAAGAAATTTGGGTAAAATATACATAGCCTAAAAGGCAAGGATGAGGAGGAATTAAAATGTCAATAAAATTAGGAATCAATGGATTTGGAAGAATTGGAAATTTATCATTTCAAGCAGCTTTAGAAAGAGAAGGAGTTGAAGTAGTAGCAATAAATGACCCATTTATTACTGCAGATTATATGGCATATATGACAAAATTTGATACAGTACACGGAAAATTTGCAGGGGAAGTATATGAAAAGGACGGAAATCTAGTTGCAAATGGAAAAGAAATAAAAGTATATAATGAAATGGACCCACACAATATACCATGGGGTGAACTAGGAGTAGAATATGTATTAGAATGTTCAGGAGTATTTACTACTTTAGAAAAAGCCCAAGCACATATTGACGCAGGAGCAAAACAAGTTGTAATTAGTGCACCATCAAAAGATGCTCCAATGTTTGTTATGGGAGTAAATAATACAGAATATAAACCAGAAATGAACATTGTATCAAATGCATCATGCACAACAAACTGTTTAGCACCTTTAGCAAAAGTTATAAATGATAATTTTGGAATTAAAGAAGGTTTAATGACAACAGTACACAGTACAACAGCAACACAAAAAACAGTAGATGGAGCATCAAAGAAAGATTGGAGAGGTGGAAGAGCAGCAGCAGCTAATATCATACCATCTTCAACAGGAGCAGCAAAAGCAGTAGGAAAAGTTATACCATCATTAAATGGAAAATTAACGGGAATGGCATTTAGAGTTCCAACAGTTGATGTATCAGTTGTAGACTTAACATGTAACTTAGAAAAACCAACAACATATGAAGAAATCTGTGCAGTAATGAAAAAAGCATCAGAAAATGAAATGAAAGGAATTATTGAATATACAGATGAGGCAGTTGTATCTTCAGACTTTATCCATGATAGCCATACATCTATATTTGACGCAACAGCAGGAATAATGTTAACAGACACATTTGTAAAATTAGTAGCATGGTATGATAATGAATGGGGATATTCAAATAAATTAGTAGACCTAGCTTGTTATATTGCAAGCCAAAAATAGAACATAATACAAAAAATAGTGAAAAGAGATGGGTAAACTATCTCTTTTTTGATATTAAAAGAGTAAGCTAAAAAAAGAATTAATATGAAAAATGGAAAATAAAAAAGATAAATCTAAATTTTACTACAGAATAAAATTTGACATATAATATCCAAAATGATATATATTTTATAATGGATAAAAAATAATAAAAAGAATATACTAAAGATATAGGAGTGATTATAATGGAACAAATGACAATAGAGGAATTAGAAAAAAAATTAAACCAATGGGAAAATGAAACGATTATGTTTGATTTAACAGGAGTAGTATCAACAGAAGTAAAAATAGAACATATAAAAACAATAATTACACAAGAAGATATTACAGTAGTAAATCAGCATAATGAAGACGAGAAAATAATATTTAATAAGTATCAAATAATGAAAATTGTAAAAGGAGAAGAAGAATGCTTTTTAATTAAATTTGATGACCTGCAAATGGTCAGAATTTGCAGGTATCAAGAAACAGATATATAAATTATTTTAAACTATTTGAAATATTCATACACAAATCAATAAACAAAGAATGATTTTTTTGAGGAATACCTTTTAGAATCTCAACAAAGGTTTTATCTGCATTTTTTGTTGTGATTCCAAAAATAAGATAATCTAAACTACATTTTAGTATGTTTGATATTTTACAAACTGTTGATAAACTAGGAATACTATAACCTCTTTCAATTTCACTAATATAAGAAGGACAAACATCAATCAACTCTGATAATTTTTCTTGAGTAATACCAATTTCTTTTCTTTTAATTTTTATTCTTTTGCCGATCTCTACATAATTTAATTCATCCATTTAATTCACCTCATTCTACGAAATATTGTATAATGAAAGTAAAAGAAATAAAACAAACTAAAACTATTGAATTCAAACTAAAAGTAAATAAAATAATTTATAAATAACCAAATCAAAATATTGACAAAAAATGTATGAATAGTATAGAATAAACATATAAAATTAAAAAAAAGAAGGAATGAAATATGCAAAAGAAAATCAAAGAAGAAAATGGATCTGTAACTGTTCTAGTGTTATCAAGTATGTTTATTATCTTACTTATTCTTGTTAGCATATATGTAGCTTCAACAAATAAAAGTAGAACAGAAAAAGAAGCAGTTAGAAAAATACAAGAAGCATATAATATGAGTGAAGAAGAAATGCAAGAACTTTATGATAAAATACTTAATGGACAAACAGAACGATTAAATCCACCTGAAATGTTGGGGGGAATGAAAAAAATAATGTTTACAGAACCAACAGAAGAAAAGAAAGGTGAAGTGGTACAAGAAGGAGAAGCAGACTTTGATGAAAATAATTGGTATTCGTATAAAAAAGGAAAATGGGCAAATGCACAGACAGAAGATGGAAGTATGTGGGTATGGATACCAAGATTTGCATATAAAATAGAAGAAAAACCAGAATATACTAGTGGTGTTACAAAAGAAGGAGGAAGCATTAAAATTAAATTTTTAATAGGTGATACTGACGAATATTATGATGATGATGGAAGTATTAAAAAAGCAAAAAGGGAGATAACAGAATCAGACTATACAGTACATCCAGCATTTACAAAAGAAACGGATAACGATTATATAAACGGTGGTGGAGATAAAGAATTAACAGGAATATGGGTAGCAAAATTTGAAGCTGGATATGCAGGTGGAAATAATAATGCACCTATAAAAGATAGTAAACTAACATATAGTAAATCAACAATGATATTGGGTCAAACAGAAATAACAGAAGGAGATACCAATTCAGCAAGAAATTGGTTAGATGGTGTATATGGAGGAAATAAAACTAATATAAAATATCCAACATTTCAAGGTGTCACATATGCAATGAACTATATTAATACAGAAGATGCATACTTTATTTCGCAAGAACTTACACAAGATGGAAATATTTATGGATTAACATCTAATACAAATAGCCATTTGATGAAAAACAGTGAATGGGGAGCAGTTGCATATTTAAGTCAAAGTGAATATGGTTCAAACAAGGCAAATGTGTATATCAATAATATTACATTAAATAGTGGGGGAAGTACAAGAACTTCAAACAAAGGACAAACAGGTGTAGAAAGTGTATATGCAGTAACAGGAGTTACAGCAGGAACACGGAAATGGAAATGAACTAGAGGCAAACATTGTAAATATTAATAATACAACAGGCAATACACCAAGTATAGAACGCGTATATACATGGAATCAAAAAACAGGACAAGAAGCAAGTTCAACAGGAACAATATATGGAATTTATGATTTAAATGGAGGACTAGCTGAAAAAGTAGCAAGTTATGTTGCAAATAATAATCGTTCATTATCAGAAAATGGAACAAATTTTGCTAGTGGAAAAAGTTCTCAACGTGTAAAAGCATATGCAAGTGGAGAAAGTAATGGAAAGAGTAATTATTCAGCAAACTCAAAGGTATATGGAGATGCAATTGCTGAAACTTCAAAAGAATCAGGCAATTATACAAGTTGGTTTAATGATGCTTCAATATATCCTCAAGGAAATGAACCATTTTTTAGCAGAGGAGGAAACTGGTCTGAAGCTGAAAATGCAGGAATTTTTAATTATGAAAAAAATGATGGATCAGCTGCATACAATTTGGGATTTAGAGCAGTTTTAGCAGCAAAGTAAAAATGTAAAAAAACACTAAAAGAATACTTGAAAAGTATTCTTTTTTGGTATAAAATAGAATTGCTAAAAGTATTTGGGAAATAATAAACATAAGGAGGAATAAATATGAATAAAAAAACTATAAAAGATGTTGATTTAAAAGGAAAGAAAGTATTTGTGAGATGTGATTTTAATGTACCAATGGATGAAAATCAAAATATCACAAATAACACTAGAATTGTTGCAGCATTACCAACAATTCAATATTTGTTAGAACAAAACTGTAAAATTATTTTATCATCACATTTAGGAAGACCAAAGGAAGAATTTAAACCAGAATTTTCTTTAAAACCAGTAGCTAAAGAATTATCAAATTTATTAGGAAAAACAGTTATAATGGCAGAAGACGTTATAGGTGAAGATGCAATGCAAAAAGCACAAAATTTAAAAGAAGGAGAAATTTTACTATTAGAAAATGTTAGATTTCATAAGGAAGAAACAGAAAATGACCCAGAATTTTCTAAAAAATTAGCTTCTATGGCAGAGCTTTTTGTAAATGATGCATTTGGGACAGCACATAGAGCACACAGTTCTACAACAGGAATTGCTGAATATCTTCCAGCAGTATCAGGATTTCTAATGGAAAAAGAAATACAATTTTTAGGAAATGCAATAGAAAATCCTGAAAGACCATTTATAGCTATTTTAGGTGGAGCTAAAGTTTCAGATAAAATAGGGGTTATAGAGAACTTATTAGATAAAGTAGATACCTTACTAATTGGAGGAGGAATGGCATATACTTTTATTAAAGCACAAGGATATGAGGTTGGAAATTCAATTTGTGAATTAGATAAACTAGAATTAGCAAATCACTTAATAGAAAAAGCAAAAGAAAAAGGAGTAAAATTATTATTACCAATAGATACAAAAGTTGCTAAAGAAGCAACTGAAGATGCTGAAAGTAAAACAGTTAAATGCACAGAAATTCCGGCAGACTGGGAAGGATTTGATGTAGGAGAAGAAACAATAAAAGAATTTAAGGAGGAAATAAAAAAAGCAAAAACAATAGTATGGAATGGACCATTAGGATTATTTGAAGTTAATCAATTTGCAATAGGAACAAATGAAATAGCAAAAGCTGTTGCAGAAGCAGATGCTACAACAATTGTTGGTGGAGGAGATTCAATATCTGCTATAAAAAAGGCAGGAGTACAAGATAAAATAACACATATTTCTACTGGTGGTGGTGCATCACTAGAATTTCTAGAAGGAAAGAAATTACCAGGAATAGAAGCTTTAATGGATAAAAATTAAGGAGGTAAAAATGAGGAGAAAAGTTATTGCAGGAAACTGGAAAATGAATAAACTACCAAATGAAGCAATACAATTTATTGAAGAATTAACACCACTTGTAAAAGATACTGAAAATGAAGTAATACTATGTGTACCATATACTGATTTATTCTATAGTTTACTTACAGCACAAAGTACAAATATAAAAATAGGTGCACAAAATATGCATTTTGAGGAAAAAGGGGCATATACAGGAGAAGTATCACCAAATATGTTAAAATCAATTGGAGTACAATATGTCATAATAGGACACTCAGAAAGAAGACAATATTTTAACGAAACAGATGAAAGTGTAAATAAAAAAGTAAAAGCAGCACTTACAAATGGATTAAAACCAATTGTATGTGTAGGAGAAACTTTAGAAGAGCGAGAAGCAGGTAAAACAGAAGAAATTATTACAACACAAACTGCTCTTGCTTTAGAGGGATTGACAAATGAACAGGTTAAAGATATAATAATTGCTTATGAGCCAATCTGGGCAATTGGAACAGGAAAAACTGCTACAAGTGAAGATGCAAATTGTTCAATAAAAGCAATTCGTAACAAAATTTGTCAAATATATGGACAAAATGTGTCAGAAAGCATTATAATACAGTATGGCGGTAGTGTGAAATCTACAAATTGTCAAGAACTATTTACTATGTCAGATATTGACGGGGGACTTGTTGGAGGAGCAAGTTTAGATGCAGAAGAATTTTCTAAAATCGTCAATTACAATAAATAGCAATAGGAAAAAGTAAAGAAGGATGGTTGATATGAAAGATAAAGTAACAATGCTAATGATATTAGATGGATTTGGGGATAACCCACATAAAGATGGAAATGCAATTAAACTTGCCAAAACACCTAATATTGATAAACTAATGAAAAAATATCCACATACAGATATATTTACAAGTGGTTTACATGTTGGATTACCAGAAGGACAAATGGGAAATTCAGAAGTAGGACATACAAATATAGGAGCAGGAAGAATTGTATATCAGGAATTAACAAGAATTACAAAATCAATCGAAGAAGGAGAATTTTTTACAAATCAAGAATTTATCAATGCAATAGATAATTGTAAGAAAAATAATTCTAAACTTCACATCCTAGGACTAGTATCTGATGGAGGAGTACACAGCCATATTCGCCATTTATATGGTTTATTAGAAATGGCAAAGAGAAGAGATTTTGAAGATGTATATGTTCACTGCTTTTTAGATGGAAGGGATACACCACCAGCATCAGGAGAAAGCTATATTATGCAATTACAAGATAAAATGAAGGAAAAAGAAATTGGAAAAATTGCTACAATTTCAGGAAGATTTTACGCAATGGATAGGGATAAAAGATGGCAAAGGATTCAAAAATGTTATGATGCGATGGTAAATGGAGAAGGAGTTAAAGCAACATCTCCAATTAAAGCAATAGAGGATTCTTATCAAAAAGAAGTATTTGACGAATTTATTGAGCCAACAGTTATATGTAATGGTGAAACACCAGTAGCAACTATTGAAGATGGAGATTCTGTAATTTTCTTTAATTTTAGACCAGATAGAGCAAGAGAAATTACAAGAGCGATTGTTGATAAAGATTTTAAAGAATTTGAAACAAAACCACTAAATTTATACTATGTATGTTTCACAAACTATGATGAAACAATGCCAAATGTTAAAATTGCATTCAAAAAAGAATTATTAGAAAATACATTTGGTGAAATTGTAAGTAAAAATAATCTAACACAATTAAGAATTGCAGAAACAGAAAAATATGCACATGTTACATTTTTCTTCAATGGTGGAGAAGAAAAACAATACAAAGGTGAAGACAGGATATTAGTTCCATCACCAAAAGTAGAAACATATGATTTAAAACCAGAGATGAGTGCATATGAGGTAACAGATAAAGTAGTAGAAGCATTAAAAAATGATAAATATGATGTTGTAATACTTAACTTTGCAAATACTGATATGGTAGGACATACAGGAAGCTTAGAAGCAGCAATTAAAGCGGTTGAAGCAGTTGATGAATGTGTTGGAAAAATTGTTGAAATAATTGAAGAGAAAAAAGGAAATTTAATTATAACAGCAGATCATGGTAATGCAGAGCAAATGATTGATTATACAACTGGAGAACCACATACAGCACATACAACAAATCCAGTTCCAATAATATTAGTAACAGATAATAAAGAATATAAACTAAAAGAAAATGGAAAATTAGCGGATTTAGCACCAACAATGTTAGATTTAATGGGCATAAAGAAACCAAAGGAAATGACAGGTGAAAGTTTGTTAGAAAAATAAAAGTAGAAGAGGTAATTATGTTAAAACATACACAAAAAATAAAAGAATTGTATGAAGACATTCAAAAAACCATCTTTTATATGATACCTGAAAAATGGGAGAGTCTTTATCTATATTCTTCTGTTGTTGAAGAAGATAAAAACCAAGAAGTCGGTGAATTATTTTTCTACTATGTTCCAAAAGGAATATTGAGAAAAAAACCAGTCAATGTTTATGAAATTCCTTCAAAATTTAATATTGATGAAGCAGAATATTTAAAATTAGTTGAAGGATTATATGAAAAAATTAAATTATTAAGACAGGAGTTTAAAAAACTAGAATTGGGAGAAACTTGGAGCAATTTAACTTTAATAATAGATAATTCACGTTTTTTAGTAGAATATAATTATGAAGATTTAAAGCAATCCCCTTTATCAAGCTATGAAAGACATGTAATATGGAGATGTAAATATTTAGGTATAACACTAGATCAATTAACAAAAGAAGAAAAAGAAATCTTGAAAAGATATGCAACAGGACCTAAGATTTTAGTTAGAACAGAAAGATATAATACAGGTATTTATATAAAAGATATTGAAAATACAGTAGATTATGATACTCAAAAATCACAGAATTAGTTATTTATTTTAGGAAGTGATTCCTATAAATATGGATTTATTCCAGTTCATAAATAGAAAGGAGCAAAAAAAATGATTTATTCAAAAGAATTAGAAGAAATGTGTAAAGTAGCAAAAGGAGTAGACCATGGACCAGCACCAATTCCAGAAGAAGGAAAATGGGTAAAAGCAAAAGAAATTAAAGATATATCAGGTTTAACTCATGGAATAGGTTGGTGCGCACCACAACAAGGAGCATGTAAATTAACATTAAATGTAAAAGATGGAGTAATCCAAGAAGCATTAGTGGAAACTATAGGATGTTCAGGAATGACACACTCAGCAGCAATGGCAGCAGAAATTTTAACAGGAAAAACAATTTTAGAGGCATTAAATACAGACTTGGTTTGTGACGCTATAAATACTGCAATGAGAGAATTATTCTTACAAATTGTATATGGAAGAACTCAAACAGCTTTTTCAGAAGGTGGATTACCAGTAGGAGCAGGACTTGAAGATTTAGGAAAAGGACATACAAGTCAAGTAGGAACAATATATTCAAGTTCATTAAAAGGACCAAGATACTTAAATTTAACAGAAGGATATATTGTAGAATTAGGATTAGATAAAGATGACCAGATTATAGGTTACAAATATGTGCATTTAGGAAAAATGATGGAAAATATCAAAAAAGGAATAGATGCAATGGAAGCAATTGAAAAAGCTTCTGGTACATATGGTAGATTTGATGAAGCAGTTAAAAAGATAGACCCAAGGAAGGAGTAATCTATGAAAATATATTTTTCAGGTTCAATATATGGTGGGAGACAAAAATTACAAACTTATGAAATACTAGTGAAGGAATTAGAAAAATATGGAGAAGTATTAGACCCAGAGGTAGCAGATTCACAAGTAATTGAAAAAGAAAATGATGTAACAGATGAAAGCATATTTAAAAAGCTAGAGCAAAAATTAAATCAAGCAGATATAATTTTTGCAGAGCTAACAGTACCTTCATTAGGGGTAGGATATGAATTAGGATATGCAGATAGTCATAATAAAAAAATAATAGGTATTTATGATAAAAATGTTGTACAAAGAATAACTACAATGATAAGGGGTAATGAAAGAATAAAAGTAATACCATATACAGATATTTATGAAATTATAGACAATTTAGAAAATATATTAGAAAATTTTTAGGAGGTAAGAAAATGGCAGTAACATTTGAAAGTTATGAAAGAAGAATAGATCAAATCAAACCAGTAATGGAAAAATACGGAATAAAAGATTTCGAAGATGCATTAGAGATATGCAAAGAAAAAGGATTTAATCCTTATGAAATAGTAAAGGGAGTACAACCAATTTGCTTTGAAAACGCAGCTTGGGCATATACTTTAGGAGCAGCAATCGCTATAAAAAAAGGTTGCAAAAAAGCAGCAGATGCAGCAAAAGCAATAGGAGAAGGTCTACAAGCTTTTTGTATTCCAGGTTCTGTTGCTGATGATAGAAAAGTTGGATTAGGACATGGAAATTTAGCATCTATGCTATTATCAGAAGATACAAAATGTTTTGCATTTTTAGCAGGACATGAAAGTTTTGCAGCTGCTGAAGGAGCAATTGGTATTGCAAAATCAGCTAATAAAGTAAGAAAAGAACCATTACGAGTTATATTAAATGGACTTGGCAAAGATGCAGCACAAGTAATTTCAAGAATTAATGGATTTACATATGTAAAAACTGAATTTGACTTTTTCACAGGAAAGGTAAAAGTTGTGGAAGAAATACCATATTCTGATGGCGAAAGAGCAAAAGTAAAATGTTATGGTGCAAATGACGTAAGAGAAGGAGTAGCAATTATGTGGCTAGAAGATGTGGATGTTTCAATCACAGGAAATTCAACAAACCCAACAAGATTTCAACATCCAGTTGCAGGCACATATAAAAAGGAAAGAATAGAAGCAGGTAGAAAATATTTCTCAGTTGCATCAGGTGGAGGAACAGGAAGAACATTACACCCAGATAATATGGCTGCTGGACCAGCATCTTATGGTATGACAGATACAATGGGAAGAATGCATTCAGATGCTCAATTTGCAGGAAGTTCGTCAGTACCAGCACATGTAGAAATGATGGGGCTAATTGGAATGGGAAATAACCCAATGGTAGGTGCTTCTGTTGCAGTAGCAGTAGCAGTTGAAGAAGCAATGAAATAAAAATAAAGAATTATCAGCTATAAATTAGTTGATAATTTTTTTTATTAGAGACTCTAAGAGTATAAAAAATACGAACAAAAATTTTATATTTTTTTAAAAAAAGTATTGACAAGAAATAAAAAAGGATATAAAATAAGAATAACAAAAGCGAACAATATTTTGCAAAACGAAAATTTGCTAAGGAGTGATAAAAATGATAAAAGTAAGAAGAAATTTGAAACTTAAAAATATAGAAACAAAAGCAATAGAGAGACATCCAGTTCCAGTTTTAGGCATAGATTACAGAATGAAAATTATATATAAAAATATAAAAATAGCAGAGCTTGATGTAGAAAATACAACTATCAAAATTTCACTTCCAAATAAATATAAAAAGGAAAGTAGTAAAACAATTTTAGATACAGCAATAGAAAAAATGTATGAGCAAATTGCAAAAGTAGAAGTAGAAAATGCAATGGAAAAAATAAGAATTATGTTAGGATTTGCTCCAGAAGATTTTGAAATTAAAAAAATAAAAGACAGTCTTGGAAAATGCCAAAATCAAAAAATTACAATAAATCCAGAAATTGTGAAATATTCTAGAGAGGTAATTGAATATACTGTATTACACCAATATTGTCATTTGAAATATAAAAATCATTGCAAAGGATTTTATGAGCTAATAGCTAAATATCAACCAGATTATGAAATGTATGAAAACACTATAAATATATAAAATTAAATCTATTTTTTAACAATTCTTCCAGGAATACCAACAACTGTACTATTTGCAGGTACATCTTTTAATATAACAGCATTTGCACCTATTTTTGAATAATCTCCAATAGTAATATTTCCAAGAATTTTTGCACCACAACCAATAAACACATTATTTCCAATAGTTGGATGGCGTTTTCCTTTTTGCTTACCTGTTCCACCGAGTGTTACTCCGTGGAACATAGTAACATTATCTCCAATAATCGCAGTTTCTCCAATTACAACTCCAGTTCCATGGTCAATAAATAATCCTTTACCGATTATTGCACCAGGATGTATTTCAATTCCAGTTTTCCTTTTAGCTTTCTCACTAATATATCTAGCAATAAAAAAGTGTTTTTTTACATAAAAATAATGAGAAATTTTATAATATATGCAAGCTTTGAAGCATGGATATAAAAGTACCTCTAAAGTACAAGATATTGCTGGATCATTTCTTTTTATTGCCTTAATTTGCTCTTTTATAAAATTCATAATTATAACCTCTTAATATTTTATTCTTAGAAAAATTTTTTGCTAATATTTACATTTAGTAAGTTTATGATATAATGCAATTAAAAGGAGGTAAATTATGAAGATATTAAAAAACAAACTAAAAAGTGATTTAAATATACGAACTGAAAAAAATTTTCCAATTCAAGGAATAGAGTTTATTGATATAACACCACTTATTATACAAAAAGAGACAACAAAAGAAATTATCCAAAAATTTAAAGAAGAATTGAAAAATAAAAAAATTGACTATATTGTAGCACCGGAAGCAAGAGGCTTTCTATTTGGGGTAGCTATTGCAGAACAATTAGGAATAGGATGTATACCAGTTAGAAAAAAAGGAAAATTACCTCCAACAGCAGTAGAAACAGTATTTGATTATGAAAAAGAATATGGAAAAGATAAGCTAGAATTACCCAAATTAGTAAATGCAACATATGAAAATAAAAATTTTTATATAATAGACGATATATATGCAACAGGAAATACAATAAAGGCAATAAGTAAAGCAATAGAAAATTTAGGTGGCAATATTGTAGGAAAAGGTGTTGTTATGAATATAAAGGAATTAAATCAAGATAATGACATTTTTTCTTTATTAGATGTAGAGGAGGAGTAGATATTTTATGAAAAAGGTTTTATTTAAAGGCTGTGGAACAGCTATAGCAACACCATTTGATGAAAATGGTGTAAATATTAAAGAATTTGAAAAATTAGTAGAAAATCAAATTCAAAATAATGTAGATGCAATTATTGTATGTGGGACAACAGGAGAGTCAGTTACTATGACACAAGAAGAAAAAGCAGAAGCAATAAAAACTGCAATAAAAACTTCGAATGGGAGAATTCCAATAATTGTTGGAACAGGTGGAAATAATACAAAACAAGTTATTGAAAATTCAAAAATGGCTGAAAATTTAGGTGCAGATGGATTACTTATTGTAACACCATATTATAATAAATGTACTCAAAAAGGCTTAATTGAACATTATAAAACAATTAGTGAAAACGTAAATTCACCAATTATACTATATAGTGTGCCAAGTAGAACTGGTGTTAATATTGAACCAAAAACATGTTATGAGCTTTCGAAAATAGAAAATATTGTAGCAATAAAAGAAGCAAGTGGAAATCTTTCACAAATAGCACAAATAGCTAATTTATGTGGAGAAAATTTAAATATATATTCTGGAAATGATGACCAAATTCTTCCAATCTTATCACTAGGTGGTATAGGAGTTATTTCTGTATTATCAAATGTAATGCCAGAATATACACATAATATTACAAAAAATTTCTTTGAAGGGGATATAAAACTAGCAACAAAAATGCAACTAGATGCAATTCCTTTAATCAATAGCTTGTTTAGTGAGGTAAATCCAATTCCAGTAAAAGCAGCATTAAATTTATTAGGATATGACTTTGGAATACCTAGATTGCCTCTAACAAAAATGACTGAAGAAAAAGAGAAAATTTTGAAAGAAGAGTTGTTTAAACTAATAAATAAAAATAAATAAGGTAAATATGGAAGACATCTGGTAATATGTCAAGATAAATTTTAAAAATATTTTAGATTTTTTTAGTACATTGATAATGAAAAGAGCA
>CANQWU010000025.1 GCA_947627605.1 uncultured Clostridia bacterium | reverse complement strand
TGTGGTGAACATACATCAAATTTTCCAAACCTTCCATATCTTTGACATCTACCATAGATATTTCCGTTTTTATCTGGACTTCTTATTCCAATATATCCTCCACAGTCATAACATCTAAGTAATCCTTTAAATAAATAATCATTTTGAACTACTCTTGAACCTTTTGTTGCTCCAATTACTTTCTTTGCTCTTTCAAAATCTTCTTTACTTATAATGGCTTCGTGCATATTTTCTACTTTTACCCAATCCTCTTCAGGTAAATTTATAAATTTCTTTGATTTGAAGCTTACCTTTTTTCTCTTTCCCTGTATAACTGTTCCAGTATATATTTCGTTTGAAAGAATAAATCGTATTGTAGATTGTTGCCATAATCCATAAGTTAAAGATTTTGTTCCTCTATTTCTTTTATTATAATCTGATGGAATTGGAATTTTCTTTTTACTTAAGTAATCTGCAATTTGCATTGTACCAAAACCTGCTAAATATTTTTCATATATTAGTTTTACAACATTTGCTGCTTCTTCATCTATTATTAAATGGTATTTGTTTTCTGGATCTTTTTTATATCCGTAAGGTGCTGTTCCTAAATATTCTCCAAGCTTTCTTTTCGCCCCTAAAACACTATTTATTTTTTTAGATGTATCTTTGGCATACATTTCATTTAATATAGACTTAAATGGTGCAATATCATTATTTGATGTATCATAAGCAGTATCTATATTGTCCAAAATAGCTATAAATCTAACATTATGTTCTGGGAAGTAATCTTCGATATACAGACCTGATTGTACATAGTTTCTTCCAAGTCTTGATAAGTCTTTAGTTACTACCATATTTATTTTGCCGTTTTCAATATCTGCTATCATTCTATTAAATCCTGGTCTATCAAAACTTGTACCACTTACACCATCATCTACATATTCTGCAATAAAGTTTAGTTTGTTTTCTTTAATATATTGCATTAGCAAAGTCCTTTGGTTTCCAATGCTTTCGCTTTCTTGATATTTTTCTTTTTCTTCATCTTCTCTTGAAAGTCTTATATATATGCCTACTTTATATTCAATATTATTCATTATATTAAGCTTCACTTTTCCTCCTTCCCGCTAAAATAAAAATGAGATAATATTGATACTCTTGTTAAATATTATATCATATTATCTCTTGTTTTGCTATTGATTTTACTAATTTGTACTATTATTTCTTAATATATAATTACTAAATGCTCTTTCTATAATCGTTTCTAATTTTTCTCCATTTTCATTAAATATTATATTTATTTTAAAATCATTTTTCTTTTTATATTTTCTTCTTTCTATGTTATCCTCTTGCATTACGCTCACTCCTCTAATAGTAAGTATTTCCAATTTCTGTATTTTTATTCTTTGTGGCAAATACTATACTTGCATCTGTAATACATTTTACTACATATATTATCTTTTATTTTAAAGGGGTACATAAAAAGAAAAAAGGGTAGAAAAAAAGAAGCTATTAAAGCTTCAATTTTTGTTCCAAATACTTTGGCAAAATCTTATGCCCAATATTCGCCAGCGTGGTGTTTTGACACCCTTTTTGCTGTTTAGAAGAAAATCTCCTAAAACCTTTTTTGCTCTCCGAGAGATTTATTCTTTATATTTTACATCATTTTCTTTACACCAATTAATTGCTATTTCTTTATATTTTTCTTCTCTATAATTATACCAATCTTGAATTATATTCACTTCAAAGCAATAATCTTTAAATCTTCTAAAAGCTCCTTTTCCTTGTATTAATCTATGTAAATTATTTCTTATTTCAAAATCATTTATTGTATCTATAAAATCGACCATTATTTGATATTCATTTATTTCATATTGTGTTGGAAGTATTATAGATTTTTCAAATAATTCGTCCAATTCATCTTCATTTAAATTTTCGTATTCTCCAATATTTGATAGAAAAATCTCATCATTTTCTAGATTATAATAACAATCTATTTCATTATCTACCATTTCTAAACTTTCTATTATTTTCGATAATCTAACCATATTTTTATCTCCTTATTATTCTACTTATAAAATTTTCTTTAATATCTTGATTAAATATACTATTTACTACAAATAGCATTGTGTCTTTTGATACATTTATTCTCGCATATTTACTCCTTTTTTTAATTGCTGTTTACAAAAGTGAACAGCTCTGAACAGATGTGAACAGCTCCAAATATATAACTTATTTTACAAAACCGGACTATTGACTTTATTCTATATTTTCATATAACATTTTTCTTTTATAAATTTCTTTATTTGCTTTTCATCTTTTCCTTCATAATATGGAATAAGTAAATCTTTAAATTCTTCTGTTAATTCTGCTGGGATTGCTATAATTCCTTTTCCTTTTGAAATCAGATAATGATTGCTATAAATTACTGATGTTCTTTTATTTCCATCTATAAATATCTGCTTTTTCATTGTGTATAATAAAAGTTCTATAGCTCTGTCAACATCATCTAATTTTTGGTTAAAAATTTGTTCTAATTCTTCTTTTATAATGCTTTCAATTGGTAAATCTGGTTTCCATGTTGTTCCACCTATTGTTACTGGGACATTTCTAACCTTTCCTGCTGAATAGTAAAATCCTTCTTCCACCATTTTATTAATTTCACACAATAATGCAAAGTTAGTATCACTTAGAATAACATTTTTATTTAGTATGAATTCCCATGCATGTTTTAAATTTACTATTTTCATTATATCTTCAGATGTCATATTATTTACTTTTCCACCTTCAATAATACTTTCTGTATCTGCAAATGTAGTTGCAACACCTTCTAATATAGCTTGTTTATAAATTGTATCTACTAAATGCCTTTTGGCAAAATCTATATTTTGTTCTACTTTTTCAGAAAGTTCTTCTTCTACATAATTTAATTGTTTTAATTTTTTGTTTATTTCTCTTATTTGTTTTTTTAACTCTTTGGCCTTAATGCTATTGTTTAATATTAAATTATATAATTCTTCTGAGTATTCCCCAACATATTTTGTTAAAGCTACTCCATCTTCTCTATAATGTACATATATATATTTGTTTGAATCTTTTTCTCTTATTTCAACCGAACCATAAGCAATCGATTGTAATTCATGTTCAAGTAATTGTTTATTTTGAAGAAGACTCATAATTTCAATCTTTTCTTCCATAATATATCTCTCCTTTAAAATGTGAAACTTTTTTGTATTTTTTTATTGATTTTGTTTCACATTTATATTATACCACAAAATTATAAAAATGTGAAACATTTTTGTATTTTTTTATTGATTTTGTTTCACATTTTTTGTTATTCATTACGAATTTTTTCCGTTTACGGAATTTTTTCGTAATCATCCTATGCATTTAAGAGTATCAATATTTTTCAAAAACTGGTGGTAACAACAACATACATGTGTGTATTGTCCTCCATTTTCTCTAACTCCGGGGTAGATATGCTTTTATATATCCAGGCTCTAATTTTCCTTTTTCAAATGGTGGATCTAATAATTTGATAATACCATTTTCTCTATCTACTAAATGATTTTCTAGACTTTCTAAAGAAATATATTTTTTATCATTATCTCCTGCTTCTGAAATTGTTGCCCAGCTTTGTGCAATACTGTCAATTCTGCATTCTTCGTTTTCCATACTTCCTAAAATTTTGCCATCATCTGTATATGCCCTCTTATACCATCTACCATCCCATCCATTAGTATTAAGTGCTTTCTTTAAATTCTGTTTTATTTTTTCATATTTTTCCGCATCTTCTGTATCTCCTCTTTTTTGCATAATTGGTATAAATTTATTTAAAATGTTGTATAAGAAAAATCCTAGCCATATACTTTCTCCTTTTCCCTTATTTCCTACTTCGTTCATTCCGTCGTTCCAGTCACCAGAACCTATTTTTGGCAAACCATTTTCTCCAAAAACTAAACTTTTTTCAATTGCTTTTATACAATGTTCATAAATTGTTCCTGTTTCTTCTCCCTCTCTATATTCATCATATTTTTCGTCTTGTCCTTCTTTTAATGTCTCACCTGTTAAATATGGTGTTTGAATTTCTAGAATTTCTTCATCACCTGTAAAAGCAATGTATTCTAGCGTAACATATACAAGCCATAATAAATCATCTGAAAATCTAGTTCTAATTCCTCTTCCAGTTTCTTCATGCCACCAATGTTCAACATCTCCTTCTTCAAATTGATGCTTGCTATGTTTTAGGATTTGATTTTTTAAATATTGCGGATCAATATATTTTAGTCCTATTGTATCTTGCAATTGATCTCTAAATCCAAAAGCTCCACCTGACTGGTAATATCCCGTTTTAGCAATTAATCTACTTGTGATTGTTTGATAAACTATCCATCCATTTAATAGTATATTTATAGATTCAATTGGAGTAGATACTTGAATCCTTTCTAATTTTCCCCTCCATTCAGTTTTTACTCGTTCCAATTCTTGCTTACAATTTTGAATTTTACTATATTTATAGCTATTGTTTTTACTATCTAGTATATTTTCTTCTGTTCCTAATAATATAGTAATTTCTTTTTGTCCAAAACTTTCAACTTCTACTTCTATTTCATATGCTATACAACCGCTGGTTCCTAGACTATTTTCATTATTAAGAATTGCTTTTTTTATTCCATCCGGATTTGATATTCCTCCTTGTCCAAGAAAGAAATTTTTATCGCCTGTATATGATTTTATTGGTTCACTGCTTGAGACATAAGTTACATTTGGAAATTCACTATTATATAAATTTTGTGCTAAAATTGTATTACTATTTTTATCAAATTGTAAATTTATATATTCTGAAATTTTTTGTTCATCCTCTCCCAAAACAGGTTTTGTATAATAATAGATTTTTAATTTTTTCCTGTTTGGTGTTGTATTTTTCAGTGTAAGAATTTGTACCTTGATGCTATCTTCCTTTGGCACAAAAACTTCTAGTTCTTGCTCTAATCCATCACTTTTGTGCTTATAAATACAATATCCAAAACCATATATTACATTATAGTAATTATTATCTGGCATAGGATTTAGACCTAATGACCATGCTTTTTTTGTTTCAATATCTTTTAAATAAATTACTTCTGACGGAATATCATAATTTGGCATATTTGCCCAAGATGTAATTCTATTTAATCTACTATTTTTATACCAAGTATATCCACCCATATTTTCTGTAACTAGTGTTCCAAACTTTTCATTTGCCATTATATGAGACCATACAGTTGGTAATCTACTTTCTTTATTCATTCTTATAATATATTCTCTTCCATCACTTGAAAATGCTCCATATTCATTATTATATTTTAAATCTATCATTTCTCCTAATATGTCTTTATCTATTTCAGTTTCTTCTAAAATTATTGGTGTTTGCTCTTCATCATCAATCATTTTATTTTTATCTAGATATTCTTCTTCTATTTCATTCATAACATTTTTTATACTACCTTTATCACTATCAATAATGACAGTTGCTACAAATGTTAATAATTCCATATCTTTTTTTGTTATTTCATTTTTATTTAATTCAAAAATTCCACCTCGTACATTTTTTAGATATGCCATATTTAAATTAAAAATAAGATTTTCAATTTCTTCTCTTACATAGTTTTGATAACTATGTTTTTCTTCATCAATCAATACTAATTCTACTTGTATTTTCTTTACTCTAAAAAATTCATATGCTTTTAGTATTTCATTTACACAGTCTATATCATTTGTATTTTGTATTTTTACTAATATAATTGGTAAATCACCAGAAATTCCATATTTCCATAGCTCACTTTGCTTATAAATTTGTTTAGGTAAATTTTTTAAATTAGTTTTTTTACATGGATTTGAAAAAAGAATATATGAAAGTATCTTTTGATATTGTTCCAATTGTGGTGCTTTAATACGTAAATATCTGCTTTGTGCTTCTATCTTAGCTTTTGATATTTCAAAAGCTTTTTCAACTGTCTCTTTTGTTTTATATTTTTTAATATTTTCCAACAACAGTTCTTTATTTTCCCCTACAGATAAAATCAAATTTAATTCTATTTTATCTTGTGGCTTTAATTTTATTGTTCTTTTTAATGCAATCATTCCTTCTGTTACTAATCCTATTTTTTGCGATAATGGTGTTGAATTTTGTATCATTTCAGGTATTTTTATATTTCCTCTACCTACAAATTTTTCTTTGTCTATTTCATACTCTAGTTTTCCAACAGTTTCACTATCATTGCTTAATAAGCTTGTTACCAAATATATTTCATTTTCATTTTTTTCTCTTTTTTTTCTTTTTATAACTATGCTATTGGTTTGTTCATCATAATCAAATACTAAAAATAAATTATTAAAAACAGGATGTGCATCATCTTGTGCTTTTCTTGAAAGTATTGGCTCAAAATATGCATTTACTTCTAATACTTCTTCTTCTAGTCCTCTATTTTCTAAGGTTAATCTTCTAATTTCTGTAGCATCATCTGGACTAATTATGGTTTCTATTTTTGTACTTATATTATCTTGCTCCATTTCTTGTTCTATTTTATCTGGCATAAAACTTATTTTATATCCATTTTCTTGAGTTTGTTTAAGCGAACTCCATATATTTTTTGTTCTTATATTTTTAATTGCAAAGAAAATTCCTTGTGGATAATCATTTGTCTTTTTATATCTATTTATATAGATGTCTTTGTATTTGCTAAAACCTTCTCCTTTTTGATTCATAGCAATTACATAATCATCATCTGATATTACATTTCCTCTAATAAGTCTATTATCTAATTTTGTATATGTTACCACACTATAGTCTTCATAATCTGTATATACTGGTTTTTCAACTTTTTCTTTAGTTTCTTTAGTAATAATTGCTGTCTCTGGCATAGTTTCTTGTAAAAGTATTGCTGTACTTGCTATTTCAGGATTTTGCATAAATCTTTTTTGTAAAATATTATTATTTATCAAATTATTTATTGATAATAATATTAGTGCTTGGTGATGAGCCATATATGTTTTTACAATTCCTGATTTATTCCCTTTATTAATTCTATCTGGTGTAAAATCAATTGATTCATAAAAGCCATATTTTCCATACATTCCATAGCCTTCAAGTTGTTTTAGATTTTTGATTACTTTTTTTGGTACATCTGTAATTGCTAAAACGCTTCCATATGTTGCAACTACCATTTCATCTGCTAATCCTCTTTTTAATCCTAGCCACGGAATTCCAAATGCTTTATATTGATAGTTTCCTTGCAAATCTTTTACATTAAATGCTGCCTCTGTTATTCCCCAAGGTATTTGCAATTCTTTACTATATTCTAGCTGACTTTTTATCATAAATTTACATGATTCATCTAAAAGACTTCCCTCATATTTTGGTATATTTATATTTGGCATTAGATATTCAAAAGAAGTTCCTGACCATGAAATAAGTCCTTTACTTTTTCCAAGTGTAGTCAACGTTCTACTTAACTTAGTCCAATGCTTTGCAGAAATGTCTCTTTTACTTATAGCAATAAAGCTAGCTTGTCTTGCTTCAGATGCTAATAAGTCATAATATGAATCTGTTAATTTATTTTCCTCAATATTATATCCAATAGAAAAAATCTGATGTTCTTTATTATATAGCAAAGAAAAATCAGTTTCCTTAATTGCAGTATCTATATATGAAATCATATTTTGTATTTTAGAATTTGGCTGTTTTTCATAAATGTTTTCTAAAAATGCTTTTGTAGTATATAGATAACCCACAAAATTTCCACTATCGACTGTTGATATATATCTTGGACTCAATGGCTTTTTTGTTTTTATTTCATACCAATTATATAAATGTCCATTCCACTTTTCTAATTCTCCTATTGTTTTTATTATATTATCTAATAAGTCAATTGCTTTTTCTAGTGAAATAAACTGTAAGTCATAGCTTGAAATAACTGCTAATAGTGATAGTCCTATATTGGTTGAAGATGTCCTACCAACTATTTTTTGTTTTCTATCTTCTTGATAATTATCAGTTATAAGATAATTATTTTCTGGTATTAAATAGCTTTCAAAATACTTCCAAGTACGTTTTGCAATTTCTAATAAGTAATTGCTTTCTTCTGTAGTTATAGAATCTTTTGCAGGTTTTGATATTATTTCTTTACTAATTACTTGCATAATATATGGAGTAATAATCCATAAAGCCCCAAGTAATAGTCCTATTATATTATCTGGAAAACATATCAGTATTATAATTATTCCTAAAATACAGTTTACTATCATTTGTCTATAATATGATATAATATCTGTTTTAGCCTGTTTTTCTGCTTCTTCTGAAGTTGTCCATTCTAATAGATGCATTCTTGTTACTGTTTTTCTATAAATCGTTTGACATATTGATTTTAATTCAATATATGCTTTATATGGCAAACATCCTAAAGTTAGGATTGCTCTAATCAATATTCCTTTTATTCCTGTAATTTTTTGTGTATATGTTTTGAGTTTTTGTTCTCCTTCTTTTTTGAATATCAATTTATTAAGTAATTCTAATATTTGTGAAATTATAACTGTTAATATAAAAAACAATGTAAAAGCTTTCATTTTAATTGTTGCAAATATGCCAATAATAATTGATATATCAAATATGCTTCTTCTTAAGTTGTCTAAAATTTTATATTTTGACAGTAAATTTAGCTTATCGCTCTTAAGCCAATTAGAAATCTGCCAATCCCCTCTTATCCATCTTGAAAGTCTATTCATAAAGCTTAAATATTTTGTTGGATATCCATCCATTAGCAATATGTCTGATACAAGTCCACATCTTAGATAGCACCCTTCTAGTAAATCATGACTTAACACTGTATTTTCTGGTATCTCATTTTTTAATACTTTTGAAAAAACTTCTAAATCATAAATTCCTTTTCCTGTAAATATTCCTTCTTTAAAATTATCTTGATAAATGTCTGATATTGCATTTGTATAACTATCAATACCACCTGCACCTGCAAATATTTTAGTGAAATTTGTTTTCAAACTAATGTCTAAATTTATGCCTACACGAGGTTGCATTATTCCATATCCTTCTACAACAACATTTTTTTCACTAATAACTGGCTTATTTAAAATATGTGACATAGCTCCTACAAGTTCAAATGCAGTATTTAAAATAAGGTCTGTATCTGCATCTAATGTAATTATATATTTAATTTTTGGGATTTTCATTCCTTCTAAAGTGTTATATAGAAAAGGGCTCTCAATATTTCCAAGTAAAAATTCATTAAATTGATTTAGCATTCCTCTTTTTCTTTCCCATCCTAAGTAGCTTTGTTCCTTTGGATTCCATTCCCTTTTTCTATACAAAAAATGAAAAATAGGAAAATTGCTTTTATATTTTTGATTTAATATTTCTACTTGCTTTTTTCCTTCTTCTATAATTTCTTTGTCATATGGTTCTTCCTTTTTACTGCTTTCAGAGCAATCTCCAAGTAATGTGAAATATATATTAGGAGATTCATTTCCAACATAATACACTTCTAATTTGTGCATCAATTCTATTACTTTTTCTTTGCTTTTTATAACCGTTGGTATAATAACCATTGTCGCTCTATCTTCTGGTATTCCGTTTTGATAGTCCATCTTTGGAATTAGTTTTGGCTTTACAGTTTTGTTTAAAATATATTGAATAATTTGTATACTTATCTCACTACAAGGAATAAAAAGTAGTACAAAAAATATAATTTTAAAAATCCAATCTGCTTTTATAATTGCCGTCATAACTAAAGAAAAAATAAAAGTTAGCATAATGATTAAAGATATATATTGTTTTACTTTTATTTCCGGTTTTGTATATATTTTATTTTTATATTTTAATTCTTGATATAAAGTGGCAATTCCTTCATCAATAAGATAATATCCTATATGTGCTTTTTTACCTTCTCCTGTTTTTGCTATTTCCAATACCTTTTTTGCAATATATATTTCAGATATTTTTGTTTTTCTAGATATTTCTTTTATTTTATTTCTATAGTATTCTTTTGTTTTATAGTCCATATACGAATAGGTATTAGTAGGATCTTGTTTTAAAATCTCTTCTACACCATTGATTTTTTCAAAAATTTCCAAAAAATTTATTCTTTGCACTGTTTTTAAACTAGTTATACTATTTCCCATTCTTACTTTTTGAATGGCAATGTCAAAGTGTTCCTTTTGAATAACTTCATCAACAGTTAAGCCTAGTTTTTCTACAATCTCTTCTAAAATATTTTGATAAACTATTCCTTTTTTTCCATATCGTTTCAAAATGTATGACATATATTCAATAAAAGAGTACTTCATATCTTGTCTATTTTGTCTATACCCAATATTAATCTTGCCTTTATTTTCAATAAGTGATTTTGCTATATTTTCTGCTCTACTTTTTTGTATTTGTGCACTTGCAATTTTTTCACAAATTACACGGATATTTTGAATAATAGCAATTTGAATCATTATTCCAATGTTCCAGATTTCATCCATACTTAATGTCTTATTGATTTGATAACTTTTTAAATACTCTTCTAAATTTTCTTTTTCTATTTTATTTTCTGTATAAGCAACAATCTCTGATGCCAATACATAAACTCTACTAAAGCCTGCATATTCACCATTTGTAAGCCCTACGAAATTCTTATATTTCTTTTTTGTCAACTCTTTTTGTATTTGTTTAACAGTTTCTTCTATGATATAGAAATTATCTAATAGCCACTCACCTGCTGGATGTATATTTATATGTTGTTTCAAGTGGTTATTCAATAATTGATACACTTGTTTTATAACAGCATAATCTTCTAATAGATTAGGAATTGGATATGTGTCTTTATCTGATTTTTGTGTCGTACTGTGACTTGCTGCAATTTTTTCAAGATGTTTTTTCAATTGTTCTTTTTCTAAAAGAGTTCCATTGATTTTTAATCTTCTATTTTTTTTCAAAAAAATTCCACTCCTTGCAATTTTTGTTTACACATATTGTTTGCAAGAAGTGGTAATTTTATACTATTTATATTTTACTTTTCCATTTCTATTTCTTTTTCCTCAGACTTTTGTAGTTCACTATCTGCCACTAATGTTGATGGTCCATCTTTAGTATAGAATTTATTGTTTTGTTCATCATAATAAAATCCTTTTTCTTCTATTTCTTTTGCCATTTGCTTAGAAGTCACAGCATGCTCTTCTAATCCAAGTTCTGAAGCTAATAATTCATATATTTCATTTGCTAAACTTGCACCATCTCTTGTTTTTTCGTAAGCAGAAATATATTTATTTGTTATATGTTTATATTGCTCTTTATGAGTCTCTATAAGCTTCTTTTCACCATCTGTTAATCTGTCTGACGTCATAATTATTTGATCCACCGTTGTAACTCTTACATCTTTCATATCTTCTATTTCTTTTTCTGATTTATCTACTAAAAATGCTTTATAAAGTGTATACATGTCCCTTATAAATTCATCTGTCATTGTTTTGCCATCTTTTTCAAATATCAAATCATCTAAGTCAGGATATTTTTCATATAATACATCAATTTGAGCTGATAAATATTTTCCCATATTTTTTTTATCTATATTTTTGAATCTTCTAAATGCAGTTTCAATTGAAGCATTTTGCTCAATTTTTTTCATATCTTTAACTTCATTTATTTCTTTTGCAGCAGGTATTCCTATTGCTAAGGTTCCTGCCATAATATAAGCTGCAATCTTTTTCCAATTTTTTGATTTATGCAAATTAGATGATTTTCCTCTTTCCTTAACATCTTTTTCAAAATCTAAAATTTTATTATTTATACTTTTGTATCTTACCATTTTTATCCCTCCCAACTTTTCTTTACATATCTATTATATCATAAATTATATATTTTAGCAAATTTATGACATTTTGTGACATTTTTTTTATTTTTTCATATGATATACTAATAAACTTTTTTAGTTTATCAGAAAGGATGAAAAAAATGGAAATGGATAATAACAAACCTTGTTGTCCTGATTTAGACGTTGATGGTGTTATTTCAGGAGGAAAACAATTTGACGTTGATGTAATGTTACCAGAAGATAATCGTGATGTAATTTATGGTGTAATAAAAAATTGTTTTAAAGAGCCTGTATGTGATGCTGTTGTAAAATTAGTAGAAGTTGTTTATGATTGTGGTAAAGAAGAAAGAAGACCTATTGGTCATACTTTTACAGATAAAGAAGGAGAATTTGTCTTTGGCCCTCTTTGCCCTGGTAAAAAATATGCTATTCAAATTTGGGCAAATGCTACAAAAAAAATTAAAATTTGTGCAAAATGCTTTCATGAAGGTTCTTGCTTAAAAGGTGAAAAGAAAGAAAAATGTGATTGCTTTATTGAAGAAAAAAAGCCAGAAAAACCTTGCAATGACTAATATAAAATAGGCGGTAATGTTATAAACATTACCGCCCGTTAGAAGTATATCACTTCTAGCCCTTTGGGAAGTTAATTCTGTTGCAATGTTAACGTGTTACTTTGAGACCTTTTTTTTTTTGACTAAAGCCAAGGGTCATTCAACTATTTAGTTTTTTGTGAATCTTAATAATAAAACCATTTAGCTCGTCGGATCCCGCAAATGAAGCACGTGTTTTTTTTGCATTGCTACGTCTCCTCCTTGTTTTATTTACTATTCCTCTTTGGGATTAGCGTGTTATATTATACTATCTTTTTTGTTTTGTGTCAATATATTTTATTGATTTTTTCTACCAATTTCCTAATTTTCTCATCATTTGTTTTCCCTTTTTCATCATTGTTTTCTTATTTTTAGAAAACATATCACTTTCTGCATACATCATTAACATCCCTGTAGCTAAAAGTCCACCAATAATTACTCCTTTAGTAAATTTCATAATATCACTTTCCTTTCTATTTATATATTATCTTTATTTTTGTCAATTTTTTCTTTTTTATACTGTTTTATAATGGAATATATTTCATTTATGCTAATTGCAATTAAAAATATTCCAAAATATTTTCTTAAATCTTTAACATTTGTATTAATTGACACATTTGCTCCTATTATAGCGCCTAAAATACCATATACAGAAATTAACGTTCCTAATTTTAAATTGATATTTTTGTTTTTTATATTTACAATTATTGCAATAATAGAAGTTGGAATAAAAAATATAAGATTTGTTGCCTGTGCTACATGCTGTTCTATTTGAAATAAAAATGTTAAAAGAAAAATTAAGATAGTTCCTCCACCCATTCCAGTGCCACTAATAATTCCTGATATTGTACCAATAATGATTTCACCCATTTGCTTCTCCTTATTTAAATATCATATTATATGCAACATATATAATAAAAATTGTGAATGCTATCCTTAACACTTTGTCAGGTAATTTTTTTAATAATTTTGCACCTATATATCCTCCAATTGTTCCTCCTATCGCACATAATATTGCTATCTTCCAATCAATATAGTTTCCTTTGTAATAAAAGAAACTACTAGTTATTACCATTGGTAATATGCAAAAAATTGCTGTTCCTCTTGCTTTTTTAGATTCCTCACTTAACAAGTACATAAATGCTGGAACTAAAATTAGTCCTCCTCCTGTTGAAAAAAATCCGCTTACGAATCCTGCTGCAAACCCAATAATAATTATTTTAATCATATTTTTCATAATAAAAAACCTACTTTTTATTGTAGGTTTTCCATTTTTTTATTTTTTATGTGTCTTTTTCTAATTTATTTGGATTTATTTTTAATTGATCATTTTCTCCTGGATTATAATATTTGGTACCATTCATAATGTCTGGTAAATATTGTTGTTTTACATAGTTTCCTGGAAATTCGTGTGGATATAAATAGCCATTACTATATCCTAAATCCTTCATTCCTTCTGCTGGAGCATTTCTTAAATGCATTGGTACTTCTCCTGTTTCTTTATTCTTTACATCTTCTAATGCCGTATCAATTCCCATATATGTAGAATTAGATTTTGGTGAATTTGCAACATATACTGCCGCTTCTGCCAAAATAATTCTAGCTTCTGGCATTCCAACCATATGTACTGCTTGCATAGCATTATTGGCAATAACCAATGCATTTGGATTTGCTAATCCAACATCTTCTGAAGCACAAATTACAATTCTTCTTGCTAAAAACATTGGGTCTTCTCCTCCCGCTATAGCTCTTGCAAGATAAAATAATACTGCATCTGGGTCTGAACCTCTCATCGATTTTATAAAAGCACTAATATTATCATAATGAGCTTCCCCATTTTTATCAAATATTGCTTTTCTATCTTGTATACTATTCTTTATATCTTCATCTGTAATATGTATATATCCGTCTTCTCCAGTTTTTGTTGTTAATACTGCTACTTCCAATCCATTTAAAGCTGTTCTAACATCCCCATTTGAAATAGCTGCTAATTTTCTTAGGGATTCATCTTCTATTTTTACATTATATTCGCCGTAAACCTTCTTTACTTTGCAAGGCATTTTTCAAAATTTTAAATACATGCTCTTGAGTTAAAGGTTCTAATTTTATAACCATTGATCTAGAAATTAAAGCTTTATTTACTTCAAAATATGGATTTTCTGTTGTAGCCCCTATTAAAATAATTGTGCCATTTTCTACATATGGTAATAATGCATCTTGCTGTAATTTGTTAAATCTATGAATTTCATCTATAAATAATATGCTTTTTCCTGTTTGGTTTAGCATAAAATTTTGTGTTTCTTCTATAACATGCTTAATATCTGCAACACCACTTGTTACAGCATTGATTTTATAAAATTTATATTTTGTTGTTTCGCTTATTACTCTTGCTAAAGATGTTTTTCCACATCCTGGAGGTCCAAATAAAATTATGCTAGATAATCTATCTGCTTTAATAGTTCTATATAAAATTTTGCCTTCTCCAATTACATGTTCTTGTCCTACATATTCTTCTAAGCTTTTTGGCCTCACACGATATGCTAGTGGTTCTTTTGGATTCATATCATTTCCTCTTTCTTTTTTTCTTCCATACTATTCCTATTGTTATAAGTTCTAGTAAAATAGCTATTGAAAAAATTATATATATTGCCATTGGTAAAGATTGTTCTTCTACTAAAATAACTATTTCTATTAAAATTATTATGGAAATTAATGAACTTATAAAAATTTTTAACAATTTTACTTGAGTTAATCCTTCATATTGTTTTTTTATTTTCTCTTTTTCTTTTTGATTATCCTGTTGCCTTTTCTCTTCTTTATTAATTTCATCAATTATATTTTCTATTCTTTTTTTATCAGCTTTCTTTACATATAAATATAAACCATATAATGTTCGGTTAATTCCTTTTATTGGATTAAATCCTGCATATTCCATTTCTTGTTTTATTTCATATTTGTAATCTATATTTTCATCTTTCAAAATGTCATCCCAGTATTTTTTTACTTGTTTTATTCTATATTCATCTGTTTTTAATGAATTTACACTGTCTAACTTTGCAACTTTTACCCATTCTTCTTCCATAAAATTCCCCCAATATTATCTTCCTAATGCATTTAATCCTTTCTTAATCAATTCTTCTGTTGTCATGTTTGTCTTGTCTATTGTTGCAAATACTTTTTCTATTTCCTTCTTGTTATATCCTAATACCTGAAGTGCTGCAATTGCCTCTTCTACTTTGTTATTGTCAATTTGTACCTTGATATTTTTAGCCTCGATTACAGTGTTTTCTTTCTTCATCTTATCTTTTAATTCTAAAATAATTCTTTGTGCTGATTTTGCTCCAATTCCTGGTATTTTTGTTAGATATGATACATCTTCTGATATAACTGCAATAGCAAATTCAGATGGTTCTGTTACTGCTACCATACTTAATGCTGTTTTAGCACCTACTCCACTAACAGATAGTAATAGTTCAAACATTCGCAATTGTTCATTTGTATTAAATCCAAATATACTTACATCATCTTCTCTTACACGATAATATGTATATACTTTTACTATATCCCCAATTTTTCCTAAATTGTCCATATCTGTTGTAGTCATATATACTTTATACCCTAATCCTCCTACATCTATTACGACATAGTCTGTCATTTTCATTTCTAAACTTCCTTTAATATATGCTAACATTTCTTTCCTCCTAAATATTATAAAAATAAGTTGCTTCTAAATCTGCTTCATGTGTTAATAGTGCCAATGGATATTTTGTATATGCTAATCCTACTGTTGTATATTGCTCTTTTGGCTCTGTAAATCCCATATGCCACCTAATACTATATTTTTCTTCTGGTGTAAGCTTCATATATTCTGTAATCATCATTACTGATTTTTCTCCATGCCCATATGGTATCGTATCTTCAACTGTATAATATGGTACTTTTTCCCAAACTCCTAGTGAATTTTTTGCATTTCTATAATCAATTTTATAAAAATTAGCTTTACATATATCGTGTAGTAATGCAATTATAATTATAGATTCTTCTGATACATCTATTGGTTCCATATTTGTTTGTACTTTATGTTTTAAAATCTCATATACCTTTAAACTATGTTCAACTAAACCTCCTTCATAATTCCCATGAAATCTAGTGCTAGCAGGAGCTTTAAAAAAATCTGTTTTTTCTAGAAAATCTATAAGTTCATCTATTCCTTCTCTTTTTACTGTTTTTAATAACTCTAAAAATTTTTCCTTCATTTGCTTCAATCCCTTTCTCATTTTATGTATTCATTCTACTAAAAAAGACAAAAAATAGCAAGATATTCTTGCTACTTTTTTTATTTATTTACCAATATAGAATTGAACGGAAACCTACATTATAAGCTGTATTTGCTGTACTAGTTTTTATACGACTACTTGTAAGTTTTTGATTATCTAAATAGTCTGCTCCTCTTACAACAGATTGCATATCCGGATTATTTACAGCCTCTGTTGTCCATTCTGAACAATTGCTTCCCATATTATATATATTACATGCAATATCTTGTGTATTACCAGTATTTTTTAACGTTCCATTTCCATCTTTTCTATTTGAATAATTTTGTACTACACTATCATATTTTTGAATAAATATAATTGCTGTATCCCATGCATAACTATTTATTAAGTCACTTTGAATACCTTCATATAAGTTTTGACAAGCATTTGATGCCTCACTTTGAGTTACCTTATTCCATAACATTTTTGGATTGATTGTTGATTGCTCATTTGTTGCTGGCGTACCTTGTGAAACAATACTTAATGCCTTACCATCTTCTCTTTTACTTGCTTCATATCTAGCGATATAATATCCCCCGTTATTTTGCACACTTTCAATGAAAGCTCTTAATTTCAATGCTGGTGTATTTCCATATAGTGGTGTTTCCATCTCCTCAAATGAATCTCCTTCAATAGTTATAGGATTACTACTTTGCACTATTGAATTTCCATTTGTATCAAATGTATATCTGCTTAATTTTATCTCTGTTCCATCTACTGGTACCCATACATATTGACTGCCATCTTTGTTTTCAATAACTAATCCAGAGCTTACTGCTTCTCTCGTAGGTGCTGTTGAACCATCACCCCATATAGCTCCTCCTGTTGTATTATCTTCTAATGGTTTAAAGTCTTTTGGAATAACTGGATTAAATGCAGTGCCTTTTGTTCTTCCATTTATTGTACTATTTTGTGTATAATATCCTTTTTCATCCATTTTTCCTGCTTTTATAGTTATTGTTTTAGTTCCTAAATCTACATCTGGACTATGAAGTACTTGTATATTATATGTTCCTGGAGTATCTACACGAAATGTAAGATTTTCTTCTATTTTCCAATTTTCCTCTTCTTGTAGCTTATATTTTATTTGCCATTTAGATACATATTTGCTATGATTAGGAATAATTGTTACTTGAAATCCACTAGCAATTTGTGTTGTTTCTACGTCAAAGCTACCTTCTGAAGTAATTTGGTTATTATATGTGACATTATATATACTACTATCTATTTGCTCTAGCATATAATAATTTTTTCCTTCATAATAGCATTCTTCTAATGCCACTACAATTGTATCTTCTAAATTTATCCAATAATTTCTCTTTAAATTTTCTAATCCTAATTCGTCTTGAAGATACTCCTTAGGGCATATTTTAAATCCTTGTTTTAGTGCTTCTATCGTCACACCTTTTTCTGATGCCTTCTTTGCTAATACTTCATTTACTTCTTTTGTATTATATATTTCTTGCTCTTTTTCTTCCCATATCATTTCTTCATATTTTGTAAAGTTTGCACCTAATGTCTTATTTTCTCTCATATATTGTACAGCAATTTCATTTACTTTACTTTGTACCATAGTTAGTTCTGACTGAAAACTCATAAAATGTGCAGAGCTTACTGTCTCTACTCCTGTTCTAAGAGTAATTCCAGCAATTATAAATATTATAATAATTGCAATAACAAGAACTAAAAGTGTGATTCCTTTTTCTCCTCTATTTTTCATTAGTCTCTCCTTTTTATTTTTTTTCATCTTAATTTTACTATATTAAAATTTAAAAATCAATATTTTTTATTTGCAAATATCATTTTTTAATGTATAATATTTTTAGAAAAATAAAGAAAGAGAGAATATATATGAAACTATTTAGAAAAATATTTCTAATTTTACTTATATTACTAGTTGTGGCCTTTTCAATCATCTTTTTTATTGGTTTTAGTGCATATTCAAATGCTCTAAAAGAAAAACCTTTATTGGACAGGGTAAAAGAAGTTACATCTAAAGAGCATTTTATAAAATTTGACGATATGTCAGAATTATATCGCAATGCAGTAATTGCTGTTGAGGATCATCGCTATTATGACCATGGTCCAGTTGATTATATAGCTATTGCAAGAGCTATTTTTACAAATATAAAAAATGGTGAACTTCAAGAAGGTGGAAGTACAATTACTCAACAAGTTGCAAAAAATATTGTCTTTTCGCAAGATCAAAATTTGGTAAGAAAGCTTGGTGAAATTTTTGCTTCTTTTGACTTAGAAAAAAATTATTCAAAAAATGAAATCTTTGAAATATATGTAAATTCAGCATATTTTGGAGACGGATATTATGGAATTTATGATGCAAGTCAAGGATATTATAACAAAGATCCTAAAGATTTAGATTTGAATGAAGCTTCTATGTTAGCCGGTATTCCTAATGCTCCTTCTGTATATTCACCAACTGTTAATCTAAATTTAGCTAAAAAAAGACAATCTCATGTTATAAAAAAGATGAAGGAATATGGATACATTTCAGAAAACACAATATTACCAATAAAGGAAGAGTCTTAAGCTCTTCCTTTAAATAATTTTTCCTCCACCTAATACTACTCCTTCTTCATCATAAAATACTACCGCTTGACCTGGAGTAATAGCTCTTTGTGGTTCTTCAAATTCAACTTTTAATATATTATTATCTTCTAAGCAAATATTTGCTTTTGCTTCTTTTGCCCTATAACGAATTTTTGCATAACATTCTATTTTTCCATTTTTTTGAGTCTTTTCAATTGGAACAATCCAATGAATATTTTGAGCATATAATATATTTTCATATAGTTCTTTTTCTGGTCCTACAATAACTTCATTCTTTTTGCTATCTATTTTTATCACATATAAAGGCTCTTTATATGATATTCCTAATCCTTTTCTTTGTCCAATTGTATAATTTATTAGTCCTTCATGTTTTCCTAAAACCTCACCTGTTTTTAATACTATATTTCCCTTTTTAGGTTTTTCTTGTATATGTTTTTTCAAAAATTCTTGATATGAATTATTAGGAATAAAACATATTTCTTGACTATCTTTCTTTTCTGCAATATCTAAATTATTTTCCTTTGCAATTTTTCTTGTATCTTCTTTGCTAGTATAATTTTGAAGTGGAAATAAAATGTTTTCAACTAAATCTTGTGGAATAGTATATAAAAAATATGTCTGGTCCTTTTTTTGTTCTTCTGCCTTTTTTAATACCATTTGTTCATATTTCTTAGAATATTCTGTTTTTGCATAATGACCTGTTGCTATATATTTACATTCTAGCTCTTTAGCTTTTTGATAAAATGCACCAAATTTTAGATATTGATTACATTCTATACAAGGATTAGGAGTTTTAGCTTGTGTATATTCTTTGATAAAATAGTCTACAACTTTGCATTTAAATTCTTCTTTACAATTAATTGTATAATGTGGAATTCCTAATTTATCGCAAACTCTTTTTGCATCATAAACTGCATCTACACCACAACATGTACTATCTGCTCCATCTGATTCTGCATCCCATAGTCTCATTGTGCATCCAATAACTTCATATCCTTGTTCTTTTAGTAAAATTGCAGATACTGAACTATCTACACCTCCACTCATTCCTAGTAATACTCTCTCCATATTTTCTCACATTCCTTCCTAAGAAAAAACCTAGTTAGAATTTTTTTCATCAATATCTAATTTAATATGTACATCTTTTAATTGTTCTGGCATAACCTTTGAAGGTGCTCTCATTAGTAAATCTCTTGCTCTTTTATTCTTTGGAAATGCAATGACCTCTCTGATATTTTGTGCATCTGCAATTAGCATAACCATTCTATCAATTCCTGGTGCTGCTCCTGCATGTGGTGGTGTTCCATATTGGAATGCATTATATAATGCTCCAAATCTTTCTTTTACATCTTGCTCTGTATATCCTGCTATTTCAAATGCTTTTACCATAATTTCTGGGTCATGATTTCTTACTGCTCCTGATGCCATTTCATATCCATTACATACTAAATCGTATTGATATGCTAATATATCTAATGGCTCTTTATTTTCAAGTGCTTCTAATCCACCTTGTGGCATAGAAAATGGATTATGACTAAAATCAATTGTACCTTCATCAGATAATTCATACATTGGAAAATCTACAATAAAGCAGAATCTATATACATTTTTCTCTATTAAGTCTAATCTTTTTCCCAATTCAATTCTAACAAGTCCTGCAATTTTCTGCGCTTTTTCAAATTCATCAGCAATGAAGAAAATACTAGAATTTTTCTCAGCATTATATTTGCTTTGCAATACTTTTTTACTATCTTCTGTAATAAATTTTGAAATTCCTCCTGTAAATTCGCCTGTTTCTTCTATTTTTACCCAAGCTAAACCTTTTGCCCCTACTTCATCTGTTTTAGCATATTCTTCCATTTTGTCAAAGAATTTTCTTCCTTGCTTTGCACCATCAGGTACAATAATCATTTTTATAGTTTTTCCTTTGAAAGCATTAAATTCTGTATCTTTAAAAATTTCTGTTGCGTCTTGAATTATAAGAGGATTTCTTAAATCTGGTTTGTCTATTCCATATTTCTCCATTGCTTCTTTATATGGAATTCTAACAAATGGTCCTTCGTCTACCTTCCAGTTTGTGTGTTTTTTAAATGTATATGGCACAACCTCTTCCATTACCTTAAATACATCCTCTTGTGTACTAAATGACATTTCAAAATCTAATTGGTAAAATTCTCCCGGTGCTCTATCTGCTCTTGGATCTTCATCCCTAAAGCAAGGAGCTATCTGATAATATTTATTAAATCCACTTACCATTAGCAATTGTTTAAACTGTTGTGGTGCCTGTGGTAATGCATAAAATTCTCCTGGATTTAATCTGCTTGGAACTAAATAATCTCTTGCACCTTCTGGAGAAGAATTGGCTAAAATTGGGGTCTGGACTTCTATAAATTGCAATTCATCCATTTTATCTCTTAAAGTTTTTAAAATTTTAGAACGTAATATGATATTATTATGCAATTGCGTATTTCTTAAATCTAAAAAACGATATTCTAAGCGTAAGTCTTCTCTTACTTCTTGGTCTGTGTTTACTTCAAATGGTAATACATTTTTACATTTTCCTAATACCTCTAATTCTTGTGCAATAACTTCAATTTCTCCTGTTGGAATATTAGGATTTTTACTTGTTCTTTCTACAACATTTCCTTTTACATGGATGCAAGATTCTGTTTTAAAATCTCTGGCTTTATTTTGTAAATTTTCTTCATTTACAACAATTTGTGTAATACCAGATTCATCTCTTAAATCTATAAATATCATTCCACCTAAGTTTCTAATTTTTTGTACCCAACCAGCTAACTCTACTATTTCATCTACATTTTTGATATTTAATTCTCCACAAGTTTTTGTTCTATACATCTTTAAATTCATTCCTTCCTTTTGATTTCGTCATTCTTTGCGTATTATATCATAGTTTTTTTTGTTTTTCAATAAATTGTTAATAACTATACATAATTTTGACTTTTGCTTAAAAAAATAGTATAATTATTTTATATACTGGTAATTTCTCCAGTAAAAAAATAAGAAAGGTGGATAAAAAAATGACATCAAGTAAAACATCAGAAAATCAGCCAAAAGAAGAAAATAATGAAAGCAAAATTGAATTAGCTTCTGCCTTAGAAAAAGTTTTCTCTGTACTGGCTGATAGAGCAGCAATAGCAACTGAGAATATCGACATTGAAAAAATTCTTAATTGCCAGTAACACCTTTTTGGGGAGCAAATTTAAATTTTGCTCCCCATTTTCTTTTACTTTTTTTAATTGTTCTTTCGACCTAAAACTATTAATTAGAAATTAACTTTCTTATTTTTGTTCATTCATTAGTTATTATTCAATATCTCTTAATATAATATATTTTCAAAAAAAATTGCAATGTATATGATATAAAAATCTAAGTATCAATGTAACAGAAATGTAACAAAAACTTAAACAAAAAATAATAATAATATCAAATTATCCAAATAACTATATTTACATATGAATGTGTATTTTTGTCATATTGAAATATATTAGAAAAATATATATAATTCTTTTAATAAAAGAAATAAAGAAGAAAATTCAAATAAAAACTTGGAAGGAATGAAAAAAATATGAAAAATAGGGTATTTATAAAACTAATCTCATTAATTATAATACTACAAATTTCATTAAATGTGCTAATACCATTAAAATCATTAGCTGAAGATACCGTAACAATACAATGCAATGATATCAACTTTTATAATGGTTTAATATCAAATTTAGAAGGAAAAATACAATCTCAAGATGAAACAAATAAAACCATAACAATGACGAGAGAAAATTTAGAAAGTATAACATCCATTAATATTGCTAAGCCTAATAATAAACAAGATTCAGAAAAAATAACTGATCTAACTGGTATAGAAAATTTTTCTGAACTTAGTAGATTAGATTTAAGATATAATAAAATAAGTGATATTTCGCCCATTGCATCTCTTACTAATCTTACAAGCTTATATCTAGACCAAAATGAAATAAGTGATATTTCACCTATTGAGTCTCTTTCTAATCTTACAGACTTAGATCTAGACTATAATAAAATAAGTGATATTTCACCTATTGAGTCTCTCT
>CANQWU010000024.1 GCA_947627605.1 uncultured Clostridia bacterium | reverse complement strand
AATCTTTCATTTATAAATTTATTTTCTGTAAAATATTCATCTAATATTTTTTCGACTCCATCAGAATAATCACCTAAGTAATCATTTTTTATAGATGCAATAATCCAATTAAAAATTTCTTCTTTAATGTCGTTATTATCACACTTTTGTAATATTTTCTCTATTACTTTTATACATTCACTTTCCACACAACTTGTAATTCCATCTGAGTCATCAATAGGTAAATCTGGTAATTCTTCTAATATTAAACTTGCAATCCAAAATGGTGCTTGATATTCCTTATGTTTAATTAGGTTATTTGCTTCTTGAATGTAGTCATACATTGAATTTGAAAATTTATAAGTTTCATTATACTCAATAAAGCCTTTCCTCCCAATTGCTTGATACACACTCTGTGATATTCTTCTTTCATATACTATCTTAGGATTTTTTTCAAAATATTGTACAAAATAATTTCTGAATTCATTTTGAAAGTCCGAATTTTCATATAATTTTTCTGTAACAAATTCCTTAATTTCGTTTTCTGATATTCTACTTATTATTTTATCGTAGTTATCTGTATTTCTTATTAATTTTTTACTTTCAACTTGTTCTTCATTTTCAATATAATATAAAAGGGCTGCCATATGCTTACAATTATTTTCCTCTGCATAAGGGCAATCACAATCCATATCTTCTATATTTCCATTTCTATTGATTTTTACTTGAACCTCATATATTTCTGTTCCATATACTAATCCTTCATAATAATTACCATTTTTAGTAACTTCATGTACAGAATCTTCTAAATAATAATTGTAACCTCTTTCTAAAATTTTTTCTCCAAAGAATTCTTCAAAATTAATCTTCATATATTACTCCAACTTTATTATTTTTCACAACATTATTTTAACAGATTTTTCTTAGAAAATAAAGTTTTGGCAATTATTTTTAATCTAAAACACAAATTATTCTTATCTTCTAACAATATTTTTATATGTTCAACTGTATCTTGAAAGTCATGGGATTATTCATTTGCTCCCAAAGTGCTAAAAATTCAATATTCATTTTTGCTCTTAACCAATTTTTTATTACATCTTTGGGCTCAACTGGATTTTTGTATCGTGCTAAATTAGTTAAAGAAATATAATCTACATTTCCCACTCTAATAACATTTACTAAATTATCTTTTACTTTCATTTGTACTTTTACAAGTTCTTTTTTCATAAATATCACTTCCAATCTCCGTAAATTTTTTATATTACAAAACAAATATTTGTGATTGTCAAGCAAAAATTGATTTTTTGTATTTTTTCTATCATAGAGTACTTATTTATAAAACAATTACAGTTTGAAATATCTGCATTCATAAATTTATTATATAAATTATTTATATCATAACTTAAAATCTTCTGAAATTTATTTTTTTAGAAATAAACTAAATTTTATATGATATTAAACTGGTAAATAAAAAAACAAATAAGAACAATTTTATTCTTATTTGAGTTTTTTCTAAAATTTTAATTTTTTTGCAATAAAATATTACAAATATTTTCTGCTGAATAAGGTTTTGCTAATTGCTTCGTATTTTCTTTCATTTGAGCTAATTTTTCAGGACTAGAAAGCAACTCTTGAAAAATTATTTTTGGAGAATCTTTTTTCTTTATCCATATAGCAATTCCTTTGTTTTCTAGAAATTCAGCATTTTCTTCTTCTTGACCAGGAATAGGATTGATAATTACCATAGGAAGATTACAAGCCAAACTTTCAGAAGTTGTCAATCCACCAGGTTTTGTAACAACTAAATCAGAAATGGACATTAACTCTGGAACTTTGTCAGTATATGATAAAACCTTAACGAAATTTTCCTTTTGATTTCTTGTAACAATTTCGGAAAATGTATTTTTCATTTTTTCATTTTTTCCACTAATTGCAACAACTTGTATATTTTCTATATAGTGAACTAAGCTTTCAAAAATTTCAATAGTTTTCGATTTGCCTAAACCAAATTCACCTCCACCAAAAAATAATACAGTTTTTAAATTATCTTGTAATCCAAAAGTATCTAAGATTTGTTTTCTATCAAAAGAAAGCAAAAAACGTTCAGAAATAGGGATACCTGTTGCATATATTTTTTCAGCAGGAATATTTTTTGAAATAAGATAATCCTTCATTTTATCATGGGCAACAAAGAAATAATCTGTATGACTGCTTCCAACAAGCCATTGGTCATGTGGCGCAAAATCAGTCATAATAGTTGCAATTTTACTGTCTATTTTTCCTTTTCTTTTCAAATAACTACACATTTGGCTTCCAAAAGGATGTGTTGAAATTATTAAATCTGGCTTTTTTTCACGTAATAACCTTAATAATTTAATTGCTAAAATTTTGTTAGACCTACTAGAAATATGTGCCAAAGGACCTTTTTGAGAATCTGCGTAAATTCTGCCCCAAGCCCAAGGTAATTTCTTTGCCATCTCACGATAAGCAGCTGTAGTTATTTTTTCTAATGCTATATTTACATATTTCATACAATCAATCAATTCAATATCTAATTCCGCATTAATTTTTCTTAAACAAGCATCTATTGATTTTGCAGCATTTAAATGACCTCCACCATATGATGCATAAAATATTAGAATTTTCATTATTACCTCCTTTTTCAGCTCCATTATATCATAACTAAAAAAAATATGTATAAAATTTTCAAAAAAAACCAAAATATACAAAAGAAGGTGATTATTTGAAAAAATTAGGATTAACAATATTTTTAATAAGTTTATTTACAGTTATAGTAGTAATTGTGGAAAAAGGGACTCAGAATATCGTTTATGGTGCAACATCAAATTCAACCTCAGACATACAGCTTATGGCAAGAGCAATAAATGGAGAAGCAAGAGGAGAACCTTATGAAGGACAAGTTGCAGTAGGAGCAGTAATTCTAAATCGTGTAAAAAGTTCACAATTTCCTAATACAATAGCTGGAGTAATTTATCAATCAGGTGCATTTACAGCAGTATCAGATGGACAAATAAACCATCCAATTGCTGAAAACTCTACTGTGTATAAAGCAGCAAGAGATGCTATGAATGGATGGGACCCTACAAGTGGATGTATTTACTATTTTAATCCAGCAACTGCGACCAATAAATGGATATGGTCAAGACCAGTAGTAAAAACTATTGGAAAACATAAATTCTGTAAATAATTAGAAAGGTATGTGATTAAAATGAATAAGGTAAAAGATTGGATAAGTAGACTAAAAAAAGGACACATGCTTAGTGTTATAGGTGTATTTTTGTTGATAATTATTGCATTAGGAATTATATTATATCAAAAACAAAGAGAAGCAAGGCAAGTATCAGAAAACACATATAATATGGCATTTTATGAATTAGTGGATTATGTTAGTAATGTAGAAACCTATTTAGCAAAATCTGTTATATCTACAACTCCAGAACAAGGTGCAGAGACATTAACTAATTTATGGAGAGAAGCTAATATGGCACAAACATATTTATCTAGATTACCAATAGAAAGTCAAGAATTAGAAAACACACAAAAATTTTTAAATCAAGTAAGTGATTATAGTTATGCATTATCACGCAAAAATATATATGACGAAAGTTTAGCACAGCAAGACTTAGACAATTTAGAAAATTTGCATAATTACAGTGTAGAATTACAAAATACATTAAATCAATTATCTGAGGATATAAACAATGGAAGAATTACATGGGGAGAATTAACTAAAAAAGGAAAAGTAGCATTTGCACAACAAGTTAGTACAGAAAGTAAAGATGGATTTAGTAACTTAGAGGAAAATTTCCATCAGTATTCTGGATTGATTTATGATGGTGCATTTTCAGAACATTTAACAAGTGCACAACCCAAAGGGCTAACAGGGGAGAACATTGATGAAGAAAAAGCAAAACAAATTGCTATTGATTTTATAGGCCAAGACAAAATAAAGGAAATTTCAAGCCTAGGAGTATCTGAAAATGCAATAATAATATCATATACTTTTTCTATTCAAACAAATGAAAATGAAAACATAAATATTTCTATATCACAAAAAGGCGGACATGTAATCTATATGAACTATGATAGAGAAGTAACTTCTGAAATAATTTCGCAAGAACAAGCAGATCAAATAGGAAAAGATTTTCTTACGCAAAAAGGATTTCCAAATATGAAAGAAACATATTATTTAACACAAAGTGGAATTATGACTATAAACTATGCATATAACCAAAATGGAGTAATAATGTATCCAGATTTAATTAAAGTAAAAGTAGCTTTAGATAATGGAGAAATTTTAGGAATAGAAACAACAGGATATTTAAATAACCATGTAGAAAGAGATATTTCAAAAGTAAAAATTACAAAAGAGCAAGCAAAGCAAACCCTAAATAAAAAGCTTAATATCGAAAGCGAAGGATTAGCATATATACCAACAGAATGGAAAACTGAAATTCTTTGCTATGAATTTAAAGGAAAAGTAGAGGATACAGAATTTTTAGTATATATCAATGCAGAAAATGGTAGGGAAGAGGATATTTTAGTTATTAAAGACACACCTAATGGAGTTTTAACAATGTAAAAGGGAGTAATAAACTCCCTTTTTTAATGTCTTTTATATACATCTTTAGATAGCAAATATGTTCCTACAGTTTTTCCATTTTGTTTTAATATTTTATATGCCTCAGAATATATAGAACTTGAAGTAGTTTTAGTTACTCTGTTTGTAATCTCGACTGTATAATCTTGATCAGTCTTTAATCCAAGTATTTGAAAATTAGCAGTTCCATTACTAACTGAACAAACTAATTTAATTGGATAATTACGATTATTCTTAAATTTAAAATCAATTGCTCCATAAACTACAGTAGCATCACGGCTTGCTGGTGCATAAGAAGGCACAAATTGGTGATTTGTTCTTTCCACAATTTCTAAATTTGCATAAACAGCTGCATTGTATAAAGTAGTTGTAACTTGACAAATACCACCACCAACATCATTTACTACTTCACCACTTACATATATTGGAGCTTTACGATAACCAGCAGCAATAGTTCTTTCGCCAACCGTCTTATTATATGAGAAGGTTTCTCCAGGCATTAAAACTAAGCCATTTATTTTATTTGCTGCTAACATTAAATTAGTAGTCCTATCTCTATCACGAGTTGAATATTTTGTTGAATATGTAGATAATAAATCAGGAAAAGCTTCTCTACCTAACATATTTGTTGTTATTTTAGGAGCTAAAATCTTTAAAGGTATTTCATATTCTTCTTTTTCTTCATTTAACATATTTTTTACTTCATCAATTGTAATTGCAAAATCAATTCCATTTTCACTTGCATATAGAGCATATGGATCTTTTGTGAAATATGCATCTTTAGGTTCTACATATAATTCACTATGAATTTTATCGACATCTAATGGTGTTGGAGTTTTTTGCAATGTTGAAATTTCAATGCTATTTTCTAAATCTAAGGCTTGTATTTGTTTTTTTATGCACTCTAATGTTTTATCAACATCTACGACACTACCAGTTCTACCTTTTGTTAAAATTAACTTAGAGTCTTCTAAATAATAACTACTTTCAATTGCACAGTCTGGCAATTTTGCAGAAAGAGATTGAAGAGTATTTCTTAAAGTATCTTCATTAAAGGTAACTACAGGAGTTATTTTAACATTTGACAATAAGGTTTGTAAAACTACAATATCGTTTTCTAGTAAATTTCCGTTTCTGCCTACTGAATAAGCTTGGTTTATAGCAGAAGATGTATCAAAAGAAATATTTAAATCAGCTGTTGGTATAGCAGTTTCAAAATCTTTGTAAACTAATTTTATCTCTTCTGGAAGATGACTAGAAATACTTTTATTTACAAAATCCAAAGCTTCATTTTTATCTAATTTTGAAACATCAAAGTTATGTACATATACACCAGATATAATTGTTTTACTATTTGAATTTATTAGAGTAAAACAAACAAAACTAGCAAGAAAAAGAGCTAAGAAAACACAAAGCCCAATTAAAAATATATGTAATACACTAGTAGATTTTGGAATTTCTACAGGCTTAAATTCATCTGATTTTTTAGTGACTTCTTTAGGCTTTTCAGGAATATCTACAGTATCTAATATATCAGATGCTTCTGATTTTATTTCATTTTTAGTTTCTTCAATATTTTCTAAAGATGTGTCTGGCTTTTCATCAAATTTAACTTGTTTAGCTTTTGATTTTTTTGGACTTGTCTTAGTTTTTGCTCCTTCTTTTATTTCAGTTTCTTCATCTAAAGTAGAACTTGTAGTTTCTTCAGAAGAGGTTTCTTTTTCTAATAGAATATCATCTTTTACCATAACTTTCTCCTCAATTTTATTCTTCTATATTATATCACGTCATAGGCATTTTTGTCATTATATTTTTAAATTTTTATTATTTTACAAAAATTGACAACATAAATTTAAAAAAAATGTAGAAACTATGAATAAGACTTTTAATTAAAAGTCGGTACAATTTTATTTTTTCAGGAGGATATTATTATGTCTAGAAATAGCAAATTGATATCTGAAAATTTAAGAGAGGAAATTGCAAAAGAACTTGGAGTTTACGACCAAGTCAAAAAAGATGGTGGAAGCTGGGCAAATGTGTCTTCAAAGGACTGTGGAAATATCGTAACCAAGGCTATTGAAATTGCAAACCGCTCTGTAGAAAAATAGCAAAAAGGATATGGGAATATATTTTCTCATATCCTTTTTTGCTTAGATAACATATTATATAATACATTGCATTTTTAAAAATGTTGTAGTACAATAGCATTATCAAAAATCGGGGAGGAAAAAACATATGGAAAATAAAATAACAGTAAAAGAGATTATTAGTGTAACACAAGCGAAAATTATTCAAGGAGATTTAAACGAAACCTGCAGTATATTTTCATATGATACAAGAAATTTAAAACCAGAAGAAACATTTATTGGAATAAAAACAGGAGATATAGATGGAAGTAATTTTTGGGAAGAAGCTTTCAAAAGAGGATGTAAAGTTGCAATAATTCAACCAGTTGAATTAAATGAAAAAATATTAGAAAAATGGAAAGATAGAACTATTCTAATTGTAGAAGATACAATACTTGCTGCACAAAAAATAGCAAAGTATAAAAGAGAAAAATATGGAAAAAATTTAAAAGTTGTGGCAATAACAGGAAGTGTAGGAAAAACAAGTACAAAAGATATGGTAGCAAATGTTATTTCTCAGCAATTTAATACTTTAAAAACCATTGGAAACTATAATAATCATATAGGATTGCCATTTACTTTATTACACTTGACAAATGAAGAAGTAGCAGTAGTAGAAATGGGAATGAATCACTTTGGAGAAATTAGTTTATTAACAAATATTGCAAAACCAGATATTGCAATTATTACAAATATTGGCACATCACATATAGGGAATCTAGGCTCTAGAGAAAATATATTAAAAGCAAAATTAGAGATTTTAGAAGGAATGAATAAAAAAGAAATTATCATAAATAATGATAATGATTTATTGCATAATTGGAGCCTTAAAAATAAAGAAGATAGTAGAATAGATATACATACATTTGGAATGGAAAATGCATCAGAAGTATGGGCTGAAGATGTCAATTTACAAGAAAATAGTAGTACATTTTTATGCCATATAGGACAAGAGAAAATACAAATTACAGTTCCAGTAGGAGGAATTCACTTTGTATATAATGCATTATGTGCTGCACTTGTAGGAAAAATACTTGGAATTGAAATAGATAAAATAAAAAAAGGAATTGAAAACTTTGAATTAACAAAAAAAAGAATGGAACTAATTAAAAAAGAAAATGATATAACAATTATAAATGATGCATATAATGCTAGCTTAGAATCAATAAAAGCAGCAATACACTATTTAGAAGGATATAAAGGACATAGAAAAATAGCGGTATTAGGAGATATATTTGAATTAGGAGATTATGCAGAAAAGATACATAGACAAGTAGGGCAAGTAGTAGAAAATTCAGATATTGATATTTTAGTATGCTCTGGAGAAAATAGTAAATATATAGTTGAAGAAGCAAAAGGAAAAGAGGCATATTATTTTGAAACTAGGGAAGAAATAAAAAAATATTTAGAAGAGCAAACAAAACCACATGACGTAATTTTAATAAAGGCATCAAATGGAATGAAATTTTATGAACTTTGTAACTAATAAAAATTGAATATAATAAAACGAAAAATCCATAAAAAAGTATGGATTTTTTTGAAATTTATGTTATAATGTAATTACCTATTTTAGAAACAAATGGGAGAGGATGTTAAATGATATATAAAGATTATTATAAAATACTAGGCTTAGAAACAAGTCGAGTTTCTATAGAAGAAATAAAAACAGCATATAGAGTATCTGCCAAAAAATACCATCCAGATTTAAATGTTGGAAATAAGTTAGCAGAGGAAAAAATCAAAGATATAAATGAAGCTTATCGAATTTTATCGGTACCAGCATCAAAAAGAAAATATGATAGAACTTGGAATGCTCATAATGTAAGAGAAACACAAAAAAAATTGAGAACTAAAGAATCAATTTTTGAAATATTTTTAGGAAATGTAGAAAAGACTGCTAATAATTCTGTACAAACTCCAATAGTTGGACAAGATGTAGAAACAGAAATTGAAGTGCCAATTGAAGAAGCATATTTTGGTAGTGAAAAGAAAATATCACTTAAAACAGTAGATGGTAAAAACAAAATATTTTCAATAACTATACCAAAAGGAATTCAAAATGGAGCTAAAATTAGGCTAATAGGACAAGGAAAAGAAGGCATAAATGGTGGTAAAAACGGAAACTTATATATAAAAATAAAGATACAAGATAATAAGAAATTTAAATTAAATGGAAATGATTTATATACAGATTTATTATTAACTCCTTGGGAAGCAGGATTAGGTGCTAGAGTGACAATTCCTACAATGGAGGATGAAACTAAAATATACATTCCTCAAGGTATACAAAGTGGAGAAAAACTAAAAATTCCTAACAAGGGATATCATACTACACAAGGTGGAAAAGGAGATTTAATAGCAGAAATAAAAATAGTTGTTCCTCGCGATATGTCAGAAGAAGAAAGAACAATATATGAACAATTAAAAGAAGTTTCAAAATTCAAACCAAGAGAAGAGGAAAAAAAAGAAGTTTAAAATTATAATTTACATAAATTTTTGTTGACAAGTAGCTTGTTTTAATGTATAATAAAGAGTGGGCATACTAAAGACAAGCTATGTAAATTCATAGAAGTGAGGTGTCATAATAAAGATGGAGATGTGGCAAGGAAAGCACTTTAGTATCACAGATCCTAAAGATGTAAAAACTGTAATTTATCAAGTAAATAAAACAGAAAAAGAATTTTTAGCAGAATCACCTAAATATACAATACAAAGATTAGACTTTACGCAGGAACTTAGAGGTGATACAACTAGAAAAACTTTCTATGTAGATAATCCATCAGACGATGAAGACGAATTAGTAATACTATCTTTTGGAAATGATAGAGTGGTTGTTAATATGGCACTACTAGAAGGGGACAAAATATCAATTTCTAAAAAGCCAATGCCATTGAAATTTGACAGTATATATAATGAAATGGAAACAGAGTACAAAGATTTTCAATATACACCAAATTTAAAAAGGCCAATATGTATTATTGACCCAGAAACAACAGAAGAAGTAGAGCCTGTGCTATATTTTGATGAGAATACAAATGAAGTGAAAGGTAAATGTAAATTAAAACCATATAAGTCTTATTTTGCCTTTGAAATCAGAGACAAAAAGGATTTTTAAGGAGGAAGTTTTAAATGGGAAATCCAGGAGCACAAAGAGATGTCGATAAAAGAATTCAAATAGTAGTTGCAGGTGCTTGTATTGAAGCATTAGCAAATACATTAAAACCAGAACAACAAGTAGGAGATGCAACACAAGTAGATGCTGCGGGACAAAAAAGCATCGACCAAATCTCAGAACAATTTATGAATATAAAAGTTTCTGCACATGATTTTGGACAAGATAGAAAAGGTTTTTATAGGGATATACAAGGTAAAAAAGTATACATGGATAGCAGATTAGTAAAGAAATTAAGAAATGATCGTATCAAAGCAGGAAAAACAATAAACATTAAGGGTAAATCAGAAAAACAAGAAGACATAGATAGATAAGTTTAACTAAAGATAGTAGGTGAATTGTATGAATTACAAGATACAAGGAGCAATCAGAAGAAATAGAACTAATTTTATAATATGTGCAATACTATGGGTATTTTTAACCATAGTATTTGTTTCGCCTTTATCCCTTAGTATTTTCCAAGCAAATCAAGGAGGAAATTTTGAAGGAAGTATATTTTTTGAGCAAATTGTGCAAAATATTATGCATCCATTTAAAGCATTAGGAAATCAATTTGCACAAGGAGCAATTGGAAGCTTTTTCCCTATATGGTTTGGTTTTTCTATATTTTATCTAATATTTTTCTTTATAGGATTTGTACGCACTGCACCAAAAAATGAGTTTTCTGATATAGAACATGGTTCTAGTGATTGGAGTAAACATGGTGAACAATATCATATTTTAAATAAAAATAAAGGAATTATACTTGCGGAAAATAATTACTTACCAGTTGATAAAAGAGGAAATGTAAACGTATTAGTTGTTGGACGGTTCAGGATCTGGTAAATCTGCATCATATTCTATACCAAATGCACATCAAATGCTAGGATCATATGTATTTACAGATCCAAAAGGAGAACTATATGACAGAACAGCAGGATATTTAAGAGATAATGGATATCAAATAAAAGTATTAAATTTAGTTAGACCACAATGTAGTGATGGATATAATCCATTAAAACATATCAATTCAGAAATAGATGTTGACGTTATTGCAAATACAATAGTTAGAGGCCAAAAATCAGAAGGAAGTACGGCAGAGCCATTTTGGGATGACTCAGCTGAAATGCTTTTAAAAGCTTTAATTTATTATTTATTAGCAACTAGACCACCAGAAGAACAGAACTTAGCAAGCTGTGCAGAACTAGTTAGAGCAGCAAACAATAAAGGTGGAAGCAACTTATTAACAGATTTAATTAGTGTATTACCATATGACCATCCAGCAAGAATGTACTATAAATCTATAGAAATAGCACCAGAAAAAACCTATAGCTCTATTTTAAGTACATTACAATCAAAACTAGGAAAATTTGACTCAAAAGAAATTGCAGAATTAACATCAACAGATACAATAGATTTTGAAGAAATTGGCAATAGAAAAACAGCAGTATATGTTATCTCCTCAGATACTCATACAGCATATGACTTTTTATTAACAATATTTTTCTCTCAAATGATACAACAGTTATATGATTATGCAGACCTAAATGGAGGAAAACTGAAAACTCAAACATTCTTCATTTTAGACGAGTTTGCAAACATTGGAAAAATACCAGACTTTGATAAAAAAATATCAACTTCAAGAAGTAGAAATATATCATTTAGTGTTATATTACAAAATGTAGATCAGCTAGAAGCGGTTTATGAAAAATCATATGAAACTATCATGGGTAACTGTGATACACATGTATTTTTAGGAAGTAACTCATATAAAACAGTCGAATATTTTTCAAAACAACTAGGGGAAAAGACAATAGAAAGAGACAGTATATCTATAAATAGAGATAGACAAAACTGGAAAACAGGAAAAAGTGTATCTGACCAAGTTATGGCAAGAGCTTTAATGACACCAGATGAGCTTCGTAGAATGGATATGGACGATTGTATAATCTTTGTAAAAGGCTTAAAGCCAGTTAAAACTAAAAAATTCTATTACTTCAAAAAACCAATGGCAAAAGAATTAGCAGCACATGAAATTAGCCATAATGACATAGGAGAAATTGAAAGAGGAGAATGGAGAAAATATAATCCATATAATCCATATGTACCAGAAGAAGAGGAAGAAAAAAAGGTAGAAAACTTAAAAATAGAATCTTTAGATGATTTATTTGAAGATATTGATGAACCAAAACAACAACAAAATCCAGAGCCAGAATTAGAACCAATAACAGTTGGAATTAAAAAAGAAAAAAATGGACCAATAGGAATATTAGAAGAAATGGGAGAGGCTCCAGTATTACCACAGCAGGAAGATACATACGATTTACAAAAAGAATTGGAAGCAAAATTTGATGAGTTATTTGGACCTTTAGATGATAATAATTAAAAGATATGTTTTATACATATCTTTTTTTATTGACAAACTTCCGTTTGTATGATATAACAAAAAAGAAGGAGAGGAAGCTATGAAATTTGTACATATTGCAGATATGCATTTTGATAGTCCTTTTGTAAATCTATCAAACAAAGAAATGCTAGGAGATATACGTAGATTAGACCAAAGGAAAATTTTAAAAAAAGTAATTACATATATTAAAGAAAACGATATACCATTTTTATTTATTTCAGGAGATTTATATGAACATAAATATATTAAATATTCTACAATACAATACATAGATAATCTATTTCAAGAAATCCCTAATACTCAAATTTATATAAGTCCTGGAAACCATGATCCATACTTAAAAAATTCATATTATGAACAATTTAAATGGAGTAAGAATGTATATATTTTTAGCTCTAAGCTTGAAAAAGTAAGTACACAAGATGCAGATATTTATGGATATGGATTTAATGATTTTTACTGTAGTGATTGTGGAATAGAAAAATTAGAAATAGAAAATCCGGAAAAATTAAATATAGCAGTAATTCACGGAGATTTGAATAGTTCAAATACAGAGGAAAAACAGTATAATCCTATTTTTTCAAAAATCCTAAAAGACAAAGGATTTGACTATGTTGCAATGGGACATATTCATAAACCATCATATAAAGATGAGCCAAACCAAAGAATTGTATATCCAGGTTCAACTATTTCACAAGGGTTTGACGAATTAGGAGAGCATGGAATGATTGTAGGAGAAGTAACTAAAAATAGTATCAATTTAGAGTTAATACCGCTAGATGAAAAAGCATTTGTTGAAAAACAAATAGATGTTACAGATATTTTATCAAGAGAAGAACTCATAGAGAAGATAAATCAAGAAAATTATCCAGAAACAGAATTTATAAAGATTATTTTAACAGGTTTTCGTCATTTTGAAATTGATATATATAAAATTTATCAATTTATAGAAAGTAATCAAATTATTAAAATAAAAGATAAGACAAAACCATATTATGACCTAGAAAAAATAAAAAATGATAGTACATTAAAGGGAATGTTTGCAAAAGAAATTCTAGAGAAATTGCAAAATCCAGAACTATCAGAAGAGGAAAAAGAAATATTAGAAAAATCAATTGAAATAGCATTTGAAGCACTTCAATAGAAGGGAGTATATTTTGAAGATTCAAAAAATAAAAATTAATCAATATGGAAAATTAAATAATAAAGAAATAGAATTTAGTGATAATATAAACTTAATTTACGGAAAAAATGAGGCAGGAAAATCTACTTTATTATCATATATAGTTAATACTCTTTATGGGATTTCTAAGACTAAAAAAGGAAAAGAATATTCAAACTTTGAAAAATACGAACCTTGGTCTGGAGAAGATTTCTCTGGAAAACTAATATATAAATTAGATGATGGAGAAACATATGAGATTCAAAGAGATTTCAAGAAAAAAAATCCTAAAATATTTAATGAAAATAAAGAAGATATTTCAAAAGAATTTTCAATAGACAAACTATTGGGGAATATGTTTTTTTATGAACAAACAAAAGTAGATGAAGAACTTTTTTTATCTACACTTGTAACAAATCAAAAAGAAATACAGTTGCAAAAAAATGAACAAAATGTGTTAATTCAAAAAATTGCAAATCTTGTAGGAACTGGAGAAGATAAGGTATCATATAAAATAGCAATGGATAGGCTAAACCGTAGGCAATTAGAGGAAGTAGGGACTAGCAGAAGTCGTGAAAAACCAATAAATATAATAGAAAAAAAGTTACAAGAAATAATAGAGGAAAAAGAACAATTACAAGCTTACAAGGAAAAACAGTATGAAGCGGAAAAAGAAGAAAATATAATTATAGGAAGGATCAAAGCTTTAGAAAATCAAATAAAGGCATATCAAGAAATAAAAATAATATATGAGGAACAGGAAAAAGAAAGACAAAAAATAGATGTAAAAGAAAATTTAAAAAAACAAAACTTAGAAAAAATTAAAGAAATAGATGTGAAAATTGACAATATTTGTGAGCAAAAGAAAGAATATGAAGAAAAAAAACCTAAAGATAAAAAATATTTTAAACATTTAATAATAGCAGTTATAATAGTTTTAATATTAAATTGTATTTTACAATCAATTTTTTGGAATAAAACTGTTATTAGTGTTTCTATTTTAATTGCTAGTATTTTTTCTTTAGCAATAATTACTGGGATAATTACAGGTAAACAGAGGAAAAATAAACAGTTGGTGGAAGATAAGTGGAAACAATATGAAATTTTACAAGAAAAACAGAATTTATTAGAAGATGAAATACAAATTTTAGAAAAAAATAATAAAAAAATTGAAGAAGAAATTACTCTTTTTAATAATCAAATAAAAGAACAATTTATAAAGAAAAAAGAAGAAATTCTTTTAAGATATCCAGAAATAGAAAAGGAAAAAATAGATTTTATTACGGAAAATAATATTTTATATAATATTCAAAATCTTCAAAATGATATTAGTGAACAAAAAATAAAATTACATTCCTTAGAAGTTGATAAAAATTCAATGTTACCAAAATTAGAACAATTAGCAAATTTAGAAGAAAAGTATGTGAATTTGAAAGAGGAAAAAGCAGATATTCAAAAATTAAATACTTCAATTGAAATTGCTAAGCAAATTTTAGAGGAATGTTACGAAAAAATGAAACATACTATTACACCTAAATTTACTGAAAATTTATCAGAGATAGTTTCTAAAATTACTAATGGAAAATATTCTGATGTGCGTTTTAATGATGAACAAGGATTGATTGTAGAAAATGAAAAGGGAGAATATATTCCAGCTTCAAAGTTAAGTATTGGAACAATTGAACAATTATATCTTTCACTACGCTTATCTATGATAGATGATTTGTCTAAGGAACAATTACCAATTATTTTAGATGAGGCATTTGCATATTTTGATGACGAAAGATTGGATAATTTTTTGAAATATATATCTAATACATATGGAGATAGACAAATTTTAATTTTAACTTGCACAGACAGAGAAAAAAAGAGTTTAGATGAACAAAAAATAAAATATAATTTGATAGAGTTAATATAATTCCAGAATTTTCTGGAATTTTAAATATGCAAAAAAATTGTAACAAATTGTAACAAATTGTAATTTAGTACGTCATATATTCAAAGGAGGAAATTGTTATGCAGAATATGGAGCAAATATATGAAACATATTTCGAAACAGTATATAAATATTTATTCTGTTTAACGCATAATAACGATATTTCTGAAGAACTAACACAAGAAACTTTTTACAGAGCTGTTCAAAAAATACATACATTTAAAGGTAATTGTAAAATATCAGTATGGTTATGCCAAATTGCAAAAAATCTTTGGTATGACGAGTTAAGAAAAAAGAAAAAGTTTCAAGATGAAGAAGATTTAACAGGTTTGCCGGCAGATTATAGTACAGAAGAGGAAGCAATAAATAATCAGAGTAGAGTAGAACTTTATAGGAAAATACAAAAATTAGATGAGCAGACACGAGAAGTCATATATATGAGAATTACTGGGGAATTAAGTTTTAAAGAAATAGGAGACATCCTAGGGAAAACAGAAAACTGGGCGAGAGTAACTTTTTATAGAGGAAAACAAAAAATAAAGGAAGGTGATGAAAATGGAAGAGAAAAAAGATTGTAAAATTGTTCAAGATTTGTTACCAAACTATATTGATAATTTAACTAATGAAGAAACAAATGCATATATAGAAAAACATTTAGAAGAATGTGAAGAATGTAAAACTATATATGAGAATATGAAAAAGGAGCTAAAAATTGGAACGGAAAAGCCAGATAAAAGAGAAATTAACTTTTTTAAAAAATATAGAAATAAATTAAGAATTTTAAGGGGAATCTTATTAATTATATTTATGATATTTGTACTAGATTCTTGCAGGAAAATTATAATCATATCAGATTTATCTAGTAAAGCAGAACAATATGTGGATTCTACTAATTTTCATAAGGTAACTGTTTCTGGAGGATATACAAATGACTTTGGAGGATTTACAAAAATGGAAGTATATAGATTAGGGGATAGGAGAAAGATTATTTTAACGAACTTTATACCTATTAATGAAATGAATCAAGTTACTACAATGTTTGGAAAAGATAGAAAAATAGGTTATCAAAATATTGAAGAATATACAACTAATATGTATGTGATAAAAGATGGTAAAAAAACGGAAGCAGTTTTAAATCAGCAAATGGCTCTAGAGGCTAAACCAGGAAATATATTAAAAACAGAAAGCTGGTGGCAACAAATATTAGGTTCTATTTTTGCAAGTGTTAGAGAAACAAGTTATAACGGAGAGAAATGTTATTATATTGCAAACTTTGGCTTATTGCAAGATACAAATTCATATGGTATGTATATCAGCAAAGATACAGGACTAGTAGTTGGATTTGGACAATCATCACCAATAGGAGAAATAGAAAGTAGTATACAAACTTACAAATATGAATTTGATACAGTAACAGAGGAAGACTTTATAGAGCCAGATCCATCAGAATATGAGAATGTATATGATGCAAGTAAAGATTAAAACAAATATTTGAGGAAGCATTGTAAAAAGCAATGCTTCTTTATATTGCAATATTTATTATTTTTGTGCTATTATGGATAAGGAAATAAAATAAATGGGGTAGTTTATGAAAAACAAATTAAAGAAATGTATTAAAGAAAATTGGGTATTAATTTTTTTCATTATAATTCAAAGTATCATATATTGCGTTGTTGGTGCTAATAAACAATATCTTCACATAGATGAGGCATATTCTTTTGGATTAGCAAATTATGATAAAGTTGAATTTCAAAACAATGATGATTTTTTCAATGTATGGCATAATAAAGAATATTATGAAAATTATTTATCAGTACAAAAAGAAGAAATAGGAAATTATAAACCTGTTTATGAAAATCAAAAAAATGATGTGCATCCGCCACTATATTACTTAATATTAAGAATTGCAATGGAAATCAATTATGGGCATTTTTCTAAATGGATAGGTATTGCAGTAAATATTTTGATATATGCTTTTGTTACTATTTTTATGTATCTTATTTTAAATAAACTTTTAAAAGGAGAGAAAAATACAAAGAAAAAGGCAACAGTATTAGCATTTATATCATCTATTACATTGGCATCTATAAGTAATGTGGTATATATTAGAATGTATGCTCTTTTAACATTAGAAATTTTAATAACTTTGTTTTTACATATAAAACTGTCAGAAAAGAAAAAAGAAAATTTGCCATTATTTGTTGCAATTGGAATTACAGTAATTGCAGGAGCCTTAACACATTATTATTATTTTTTAATAATTTTTATTTTATATTTAATTTTTATGGCAAAATATATTAAAGAAAAAAGGATAAGAGAAGCAATTTATTATACAGTAACAATATTTGTGTCATTAGGTATATCTGTTATAATATTTCCATATATGTTGCAACATATGTTTTTTGGATATAGAGGAAAAGGAGTAATTGATAATTTTAAAAATACAAATGAATTAATATCATATTTCAAAGAACATTTGAAAAATTTAAATTATTATGGATTTAATGGAACTTTATTTTTTATTATTTTATTTATTATTGGAATGTTAATTTATAAAAAGGGAAAATTGCAATTAGATAAAGAACAGAAGGATATAATAAAAATTATTTTAATACCAAGCATATTCTTTTTTATTATATCTGCAATAGGTTCTCCATGGAGAGTCTTGAGATATATTGTACCTGTCTGTAGTTTAATATTTGTGACAGTTATATATTTTCTATATAAATTATTAGTATCTATTACAAATGAAAAAATAACTAATATAATAATTATAATTCTATTTTGCATAATGGCAATTACACCAAGTGTGTTTAATTTAGAGCCAGAACTTTTATATCAAGATCGAAAAGAGTTTGTGAAAGAAATAACTAAAAAATCGTATTTACCAACAGTATATTTTTATAACCCACAAGTTGGAAGCTTTTTAGATGATATTTATATATTTTCTATGATAGATAAGTCATATATCTCAAAAGATATGGAATATACGGAAACTGATGTGCAGAAAATATTTGAAAATCAGGATATATCAAAAGGAATTATTATTTTTATAAATCATAATGAAGAAGAGATAATTCACATAGTAAAAAAAGCATTAAATTTTTCTCAATGTGAACATTTAAAAAAATTAACAGCTTGTAATGTATATTATTTAGCTAACAATTGACTTTTCCTAGTAAAAAGGGGTATAATTATAATGTTTATAATTTGATAAAAGGGGGAATTAGTATGGAATTAGAAGAAATAATTGAAACAGTATCAAATCTTATTGAAAACAAAAAAATTAAAGACTTACGTGAATTTTTAGAGAATATAAATAGTGCTGATTTCCCGAGTATTTTAGAAAATGCAGATGAAGATAAAACAATAATGATATATAGACTTTTATCAAAAGAGAAAGCAGCAGAAGTTTTTGTAGAGCTTGAACATGATGACCAAGAAAGATTGATAAATTGCTTAACAGATACAGAAATAAAAAATGTAATGAACGAAATATATATGGATGATGCTGTTGACTTAATTGAAGAAATGCCATCAAATGTAGTAAAGCGTATTTTAGCAAACACGAATGCTACAAATAGAAAAGTTATAAATGAATTGTTAAATTATCCAGACGATACAGCTGGAACACTTATGACAACAGAGTTTATTGATTTAAAAGAAAATATGACAGTAGACGAGGCTTTTAAATTTATTAGACGTAAAGGATTAAAAACAGAAACAGTATATAATTGTTATGTGGTAACTATTGATAGGAAACTACTAGGGATTGTTGATATAAAAGACCTATTAGTAGCTGAACGAAATGAGCTTATAAAAGACATTATGGATACTAATGTTGTAAAAGTTAATACATTAGATGACCAAGAGGATGTAACAAAAATGTTTGATAAATATAACTATGTTGCATTACCAGTAGTAGATAAGGAGAATAGATTAGTTGGTATTATTACAATAGATGATGCTATTGATGTTATACAAGAAGAAACTTTAGAAGACTTTGAAAAAATGGCTGCTATTACACCAGATGATGGGGACACATATTTAAAAACTAGTGTATTTAAGCACGCTAAAAGTAGAATTATTTGGCTATTGATACTAATGATTTCAGCAATGCTTACGGGTGAAGTGATTGAAAACTTTGAAGCAGCTATATCTACACTTCCATTATTAGTTGCATTTATTCCTATGATTATGGATACAGGTGGAAATTGTGGTTCTCAAACTTCTACCCTTATAATTAGAGGATTAGCTATGGAGGAACTTTCTACAAAAGATATTTTCAGGGCTATATGGAAAGAGATAAGAGTTGCAATTATTGTAGGTATTGTATTAGCAATAGCAAATTCTATAAGAATTATGTTACAATATAATGACTTAAAAATTGCTATTGTTGTAGGAATCACCTTAATTTGTACAGTAATTATGGCAAAATTATTAGGTTGTATCTTACCAATGGTTGCAAAGAAATTAAAACTAGATCCAGCAATTATGGCTGCACCTTTGATTACGACAATTGTTGATACATTATCTGTATTAGTATTTTTTAATATAGCAACTTTTGTATTTCATATATAATAAGGGGTGAAATTTATGAGAATAACTACTAAAGGAAGATATGCACTAAGAGTTATGGTAGATTTAGCAATAAATAGTAATGGGGAATATATATCTTTAAAAGACATTGCTAAAAGACAAGAAATATCTAATAAATATTTAGAGCAAATTATTGCTATGTTAAATAAAGCAGGATATTTGAAAACCGCAAGAGGAAATAACGGTGGCTATCAATTAGCAAAAAAGCCAAGTGAATATAAAATTGGTGATATATTAAGAGCTACAGAGGGAGAATTAGCTCCTACTTATTGCTTAACTGAAGAAGGAGAATGTAAGAAAAAAGAGAATTGTAAGACATTCTCTTTTTGGAAAGGACTAGATGAAGCTATAAGTCAATATGTTGATAGTAAAACTTTGGAAGATTTAGCAAAATAAAAAATGCAATTCCTATTGACTTAGTAGGAAATCTGTGATATAATTCCTACTAGTTTTATAGGAAAGGAAGATATATATGGATATAGTATATTTAGATAATAGTGCAACTACCAAAACTGATGAAAAGGTATTAAAAGCTATGCTGCCATATTTTTCAGAGAATTATGGAAATCCTTCATCTATATATAAATTAGGTAGAGAAAATAGAAAAGCTGTTGAAGAAGCAAGAGGTCGAGTGGCAGAAGCTTTAAATTGTGAACCTAATGAAATTTATTTTACAGCAGGTGGAAGTGAGAGTGATAATACAGCAATTAGGGGAATTGCATATAGTTATAAGAAAAAAGGAAATCATATTATTACTTCTAAAATAGAACATCCTGCTGTATTGGAAACTTGTAAACAGCTAGAAAAAGAAGGCTTCGAGGTAAGTTATATAGAAGTAGATGAAAAAGGATTTATTAAGCTAGATGAATTGGAAAAAGCTATTAAACCAACAACAACCCTTATTACAGTTATGTTTGCCAATAATGAAATAGGCACAATTCAACCAATAAAAGAAATAGGAGAAATTGCAAAAAAACATAATATTATTTTTCACACAGATGCTGTGCAAGCTGTAGGAAGTGTAAAAATTGATGTTAAAGAGTTAAATATTGATAGTCTTTCTCTATCAGGGCATAAATTTTACGGACCAAAGGGAATTGGAGCATTATATGTAAGAAAAGGTGTGCAATTTCAAAAGTTTATAAATGGTGGACATCAAGAAAGAAATAAAAGAGCAGGAACAGAAAATGTAGCAGGTATTGTAGGACTAGGAAAAGCAATTGAATTGGCATATGAAAATTTAGAGGAGCATAATAAAAAAATAAAAGAACTAAGGGATTACTATGTAGAGCAAATAGTAAAAAAAGTACCATATATAAAGATAAATGGAGATATGGAAAAAAGATTACCAGGAAATAGTAATATTTCATTTAGATTTATCGAAGGGGAAGGGTTATTACTAAATTTAGACTTAAAAGGAATTTGTGCATCAAGTGGTAGTGCATGTACATCAGGTTCATTGGATCCATCTCATGTTTTATTAGCAATAGGATTACCTCATGAGATTGCACATGGATCATTAAGAGTTTCTATTGGAAAATATAATACAAAAGAGGAAATTGATTATACAATTGAAAATATAGTAGAAATTGTGAATCGATTAAGAGAAATGTCACCATTATGGGAAAAATTTATTGAGGAAGGAGAACAATGATGGAATATTCAGAAAAAGTAGTTGATCATTATACAAATCCAAGAAATGTAGGAAAAATAGAAGATGCATCAGGTGTTGGAGAAGTTGGAAATCCGGTTTGTGGAGATATTATGAAAATGTTTATAAAGGTAGAAAACAACATTATTACAGATGTTAAATTTAAAACATTTGGATGTGGTGCAGCAATTGCTACAAGTAGTATTTCAACAGAAATGATAAAAGGAAAAACTATAGAAGAAGCTTTAGCGTTGAAAAATACTGATGTTGTAAATAGTTTAGGGGGATTGCCACCAGTAAAATTACATTGCTCTGTATTGGCAGAAGAAGCTATACATGAAGCGATTGCAGATTATTATAGAAAAGAAGGAAAATTATCAGAGGAAGAAATAATACAAAAATGTAATTTGAAAGAACATCATTGTGAGCATTGTGAATAGTAAAATTTATATTTTAAATGCGTACTACTTTATAAAAGTAATACGCATTTTTGTTAATCTCCAAAAGCAGTTCCACCAATTATTAGACCAGTAGTCACATCAACATACACTTGTACTCCGTTTCCCATATCGTTTTCTTTAGAAATAACATAAGCTTTACGCTTTTTATAATTAGTATATCTTTCATCATATTCATGATACCTTCTTGTAAAGCAGTTATTAAGATATACTTCCTCAATATTTATATATTCTTTTACTGTATCTACAATTCCTTCACTAGTAATCCTTGCTGCAAATTCTTTAAAACTATATTCAGCTATTTCTTTAGCTTTTTCTTCTGAAATTTTTATTTCGTTACTATTTACTGAGTAATTTTTAAAATCTTTTAAGAAAATTGCTTCATCTAAGGCATCTACCATTTTATTATATTTTGTAATTGTTGCATTATCTTTGTCTTGTTCTTCTTTAACATTGATATAATATTGCTTTTCGGTTATCCAAGTATTAGAAGAACTTGTAGATAAAAATCGCTGAGTATCAAAGTCGTCTTTGCTTTTTCCTACTTCTAACAAAAGATAATTTGTAGAATTTGTATTATTCCAATATGATGGCATATGATAATAGTCTAGTTCTGATGAACTTTTATCTAAAAGTTTAGATATATCAACTTTTTTAAATGTTTCCTCAGAATTATCATCTATTGAATACAAATCACATTTTGAACCATCTTCATTTGGTACTGTTAAAAAACCATCAGAAGTCATTCCAAATTCATTTAGGAATTTTAATTGACAATTTTCATTTAATTCAAATGGTGTTTGAACTTTATTCCAGTAATTTCCTTGTGTAGTAGTTTTTAAAATATATCCAATATTATTTTCAGCTAAATAAAAAATATATCCGTAGTTTCCTGAAATTCTAATATATTTTATTTTAGCATTTATTGGTATATCGATATTTTTTATTGTCCAGTCCTTAAGATTATCACTTCTTACTAAATATGTTCTATTATTTGTTCTATAATAGAAATATACTCCTCCTGTTGTGTTTAGATTTGATTTATAATTTTCATCTTGATAGTCAACCATACTCATTTGAGAAAAGTCACCAGGCACTAAAAAGTATTCTTCAGAGAGGTTATCTTTTACATATAATTTTTCATTTTGCAAATAGAAGCTCTGGTCTGAACTATAATGTTTTAGGTTTGTTTTATCTGTATATTGTTTTTGCTTAACGTAAAAATATGATGTTATACAAATTGAAATTGTAAATAACATTATATAGATTATGATTATTATTTTTTTCTTCATAAGATACCTCCGTCCATGAAAGAATTATTCTAAAAAATCGACAAGATGCATAACATTGAAAAACCAATGACTATATGTCTTGTCGATTTTGGTGTGCCCGGAGGGATTCGAACCCCCGATCTCGAAGTTCGTAGCCTCGCATTCTATCCAACTAAACTACGGGCACATAATTTGTAAAAAGTAATATACTATTATTATACTGTATAAATAAAAAAAATTCAAGAAAATCAGTCAAAAATATTGCAAATTAATAAAATTTATGCTAAAATATATAAGCATAATAAATCGAGGTGTAGCGCAGTTGGTAGCGCGCGTGGTTTGGGACCATGAGGTCGCAGGTTCGATCCCTGTCACCTCGACCAATTTTTGCCCTTTTTCAAGGGAATTTAAGAGAATTTACAAAAATTCAAAAGTTATGAATTATGCTATTTTTCAATAAAAATGAAGAATAGCATAATTTTTTTACATTCTGAAAAATTCTATAAAATATGCTTATTTTCTTCAACAAAAAATTTCAACAAATATTTTTCAAGTTCAAAAAAAGTTTCA
>CANQWU010000023.1 GCA_947627605.1 uncultured Clostridia bacterium | reverse complement strand
CGTTCTAACCAACTGAACTACCGGGCCGTAAAACACATGGTGGTCGCTATAGGACTCGAACCTATGACCCTCTGCTTGTAAGGCAGATGCTCTACCAACTGAGCTAAGCGACCATGTCTTCCGACAGGAACTAGTATACTAAATTTTTTCGTTAATGTCAATACTTTTTTTAAAAAATTTAAAAAATATTGTAACCCAATAAAAGCCACTACCATAATATATATTATACAAAGGAATAACAAAAGAAAAACAATATCTGTTTTTTGAAAGGAGGTCTAGACTATGCCAGAGAATAGAGGTTGTGGCGGATTCGGATTTGGTGACGATTGTTGCTGGATTATTATCCTTATATTATTGATATGCTGCTGTTGTGGTGGTGGTAGAGGAGGCTGTTGCTAATTTTACCTTAATACACAAAAAAGGGTTGAATGTAAATCAACCCTTTAATCTATTTTTGTATTATTTCCATAACGCTTGATTTTTTGTGTTGTTGTTTTTTCAAATTCTTTATCACGAACAATAAATCCTTTAATGTGCTTGTAATTTGGTAGTTTCCCATTAACACTAGAAACAATATCACTCATAATTTTTTTAATTTCTTCTTTAGTTGGAACAGTTCCTTTTAAATATTCTGTAATAGCTTCAATATTAGGAAAAATTTGTGCATTGATATATATATCATCATCATTTTCTTTTTGAATACCTAAAACAAGAGATTCAGAAATCAATGGACTATCATTTAAATATGATTCAACTTCTTCAGGATAAATATTCTTGCCATTTTTTGTTATAATCACGCTTTTACATCTTCCAGTAATATATAAATAGCCATTTTCATCGATTTTTCCAATATCACCTGTATGAAACCAACCATCTTGTATTGCTTTAGCTGTTTCTTCAGGCATATTATAGTAGCCAAGCATAACATTAGGACCTTTAACTAAAATCTCACCTTCGCCTTGAGCATTTGGTTTATCAATTTTATAAACCACATTAGGAATAGGAAGACCACAGCTATCATCCTTATGGAAGAAATCTGTATTACCAGCAACAAGAGGAGAACATTCTGTCAAACCATATCCTTGTAAAGTTAATAATCCCATTTTTTCAAAATCATTAAGAATGATAGGATTAACACTTGCAGCTCCAACAATAAAAACACGTAATCTGCCACCTAAAGTATTTTTTACTTTACGTTTAACAACTTGTTTCACGAAAAAAGGCAAATCAGAATAAGGATTTTCACCAGAATCTTTAACATATTTTTTTGGAAGAGTCTGATTCATATTTTTGATAATATTTTTATGCATATTTTCTAATAATAGAGGAACACATAAAATAACAGAAGGATGAAACTCTTGCATATTTTTAACAATATGTCTTAAACCTTCACAATAACAAATACTAGCTCCACTATAAATAGGGAGTAAAAATCCAATAGTACATTCATAAGTATGATGTAATGGCAAAATAGAGAAAAACAAATCACTTCTTTTTACTTTTACAATTCCATAAATAGAAAGAATATTAGAGCAAATATTTCTTTGAGATAAACATACACCTTTAGCATTTCCTGTAGTTCCAGAAGTGAAAAGTAAAATACGCATTTCATCAGGATTAACAGTTATTTCGTCAAATTCGGTGTGCCCTTGTATAAATAATTCCCTTCCTTTTGCTATACAATTATCGATTTCATAACCATTTATTGAAGAATCCTTCAAAGAATCGAAAGAAATAGTAAAAATATTTTGGTTCATTAAGGTAGCGTTTTTTTCAAACAAAGGAGCTAAGTTTTTTAAATCTCCTAAAATACAAGCACTTTCGGAAATATTTAGAAAATTTATAACATCATCTGAATGTAATTCCTTATCCAAAGGCACAACAATTCCTACAATTGAAGCGGCCATATATGAAACAGCCCAATGATAAGAATTCTTGCCAATAACAGCAATACGTTTTCCTAAAAAACCTTGAACGATTAAATATGTCCCAAGATTTATAACATCATTTTTAAAATCACGATAAGTTATATAATATATATTTCCATCCTTATCTTTCAATTTAAAAGCCGTTCGGCTAGCATAAATATCGCCAGAGCGATAAAGCATGTCCTTAAAATTAGTTACTTCTTCACATTTGTGATATTTTTTTGCTAATTTTTCTGCAATTGTTAATTCTTTTTTCATATAAAAACTCCTTATTCGTAACGATAAAATACGTAATCTACATCTTTTTTTATTGTAATAGTTCCATCATATATAGAAGCAGTATCATTTTGGTAGGTGATAGGTATAAAAATTTTACTCTTAAATTTTTCATCTTTGTAATTAGTAATATACATATCAAAAGAAATTTCTGTTGCAAGCTGGCTCAAAGCAACTCCACAACGTTTTAATAAAGAACCGTTATATGTAATAGGATTAGTAATATCTAATAATGTGTAATCAGTTTTTACATTTTGATGTATATAACTTAATGTAATAGGATTGGCACAATTATTATATAAAACGGGACTAGAAAAATCAGAAATTTCTTCAGAAGTAGTTTTGAAAGATAACTTGTCTTTAAGTTCTTCTGATTCAGGAATATAAGGTTTAGCAAAATCCATCATATTTTTGAAATATATATTAGCTTGTCCATTATCAGGCACAGGACTTATTTCTATATTTTCAATAGAAACTTCTTTTAAGGTATTTTCCAAACTAGGGTTTTTATTTTCCTGATTAATAAAAATAGCAATGTCTGTATAAGTATATAAATTTTCAATAGTAAAATTAGTAGCACTACTTGCTTTATTTTTTGCATCACAACCACTAAATAAAGTAATATTATCAATTGAAAATATAGCATTTTCATTTTGACTTGAAAAAGAAAGAACACTATTTTCAAAATCAATTTTTTGCATTAAACTAGGAAAATAAACTGAAAAGAAAATGCATCCTAAACTACTGGCAATAATGATTAAAACTATTGTAATTATTAGCTTTGTTTTCATTTGTAAAATTCCTTTCTATTGATAGCATTATCATAGTATATTTTTTAAGGAAAATCAAGTATAATTTTTTCCATATTTTTGAATTGACAAAAAAAGTCGAAAAAGATAAAATACTAATAGGTGGTATTATGAAAGCAAAAGATAAAAAGAAATCATATAAAACTATAATATTTATTTTTATTAGTATTTTATTCATGTTTTTTATCATTTATAACTTGTATTTTCAAAAAAATCAATCATATGCAGTAAGTAGTGATATAGAAGAGAAGAATATAGAACAAATTGTTGCAACAGCTGATAAAGTAAATATTGACTATATAATTGAACAAAATTCAGAACAAGAAATTCCAGAAGAATATAGGCAAGAAGAAGTTGTTTTAGAATATTTAACAGAATATGTAACAAATGAAGAATTAGCACAAGGAGAATCATATGTAACACAAGAAGGAATTAAGGGAACTCAAAAAATAACATATAAAAAAATATACGAAAATGGGAACTGTGTTGGAGAAGAACAAGTAAGTGCAAAAGTCGAAAAGCCAGCAGTTAAACAAATAATTGAAATTGGAAGCGGAAAAAAAGTAGCCCAAAAAGCGGTTAAAGTAGGAGATGAAGTAACTGTTACTTCAGATGAACTTACTGTAAAAATTGAGCCAGATGAAGATAGTAAAAAAGTAACAATGTTAAAAAAGAATGATAAAATAAAAGTATTAAAAATTCAAGGCGATTGGTATTATATTACATATAAAGATATAGAAGGATGGGTAAAAAAAGCAGCAACTAAAGCAATCATACTTGAAGAAGAAAATCAATCAGGCAAAGGTGGAACAATACAGAAATTAGACTTTAATATGCAACTTAATAAACCAAGTGGGCTTTCATTAGAACAATTTCAAAAAGTATTAACTGATAGCAAGGATAAAAATAAAATATTTTCAGAAAATGCAAAGTATTTTTATTACATAGAGCAACAATACAAAATAAATGGTATATTTGTTGCATCAATAGGAATTCATGAAAGTGCATGGGGAACATCACAGATTGCGAAAAATAAAAGAAATCTTTTTGGATATGGAGCATATGATTCTAATCCATATAATGGAGCATATCAATTTTCTCGGATATTCAGAAAGTATAGATTTAATTGCAAGGGTGTTAGTTAAATATTACTTAAACCCAAAGGGAACAAGCATTTATGGAGGAGAAAAGGCAGAAGGCACATATTATAATGGACCAACTTTAAAAGGTGTAAATACAAAATATGCAACAGATAAAAACTGGGCAAATTGTGTATATTCATATATGCAGTATTTATATGGAAAAATCTAACTTTTTTTATGATTTTACTTGCTATTTTCTTAAAGTTATTGTATGATATAAAGGTAGAAAAGTTTTTTTAAAACTGAAAGGGGCTTAAAAAATGAAAAAAGTAGCAATAATATCAATATTAGTTGTGTTGATTTTTGGATTTTTTGCAAGTACTAATACAGTAAAAGCAGCAGAGCAAACACAAGTGATTGACGAAAAAACAGAAAGTCAACTGATAGAAATTAAAGAAAATCAAGCAAAAACATTAGAAGACTATAAGCAAAAATATGGTTCAGATTCTTATGGAATGGTTGCATATATTTTGCATTTAATACAAGTTTATAGTATTCCATTTTGCTTTTTAGGACTTGCGATTGGTGCAATACGTAAATATATATTAGGAATACGTAGATTAGATACACTAGAAAAGGGAATGGCTGTTATGGTTGCTTTTTCAGTTATATTAATTATTTGCCAAGTCTTACCACTTGCATTTGCAGTATTTATAAGATTTGGAAGGGGGTAACAAATGAAAGTATTATTTGCTGTAAGTAATGAAGAGGTTTCAGAAAATATTGTAAAAAGGTATCAAAAAGAATATAAAGAAATCATATCATATAAAAATGTATATTACTTTAATGCAATTTTAAAAGAACTACAAAAGGATAAAACATATGATAGAGTTGTTATTAGTGAAGACTTAGAAACATTTACAAACAATCAATATGATCAAATTGATAAATTCATATTTGAAAAGTTAGATAGTATTAGCGATGAAGCATCAAACTTTAAAGGCGATGATATCCCTATTATTTTAATTTGCTCAGATAGAAGAACAAAATCTGAACAGATGTTAGTAAAATTGTTTGGAATAGGTATTTATAATGCATTATTAGGAACAGATAGAACAGTTGAAGAACTTTGCAAACTAATAAATAAACCACGTTTAAAAAAAGAAGGAAAAAATTATTATAAAATTGATGTAGATGATGTTAAATATAAGGCTGAAAATGAAAACGATGTTAGTGAAGTAGAAATTCAAAATATTTTAGCACATTATAAAAGATTAGGAAAAAATGAAGATAAATATATAGAAAGCTTTGATAATATTGCTGCACAATATAATGATACTCAATTAAGAATAATTGCTAAATTTTTACCATTAAATGTAAGGGCAGTACTAGAAGAAAAATCACCTAAATACCAAAAGGTTATGTCATTTAATGCAAAAATAACAGACAATTTAAGAAAGAGAAAAAATGAAGAAGAAGCACAAGGAACAACTCAGAAACTATTAAAAACAAGTAATACTAGAGAAACAGTCTTATCTAGACCAGTCGTTATACCAAATGCTGTCAATCTAGAAAAGGGCAAAAAAATGTCTAGACCAAAACCACAAACACAAGAAGAATCAATTAAACAGATAGAAGCAGAAATTAATAACTATGTAAAAAATGAAGAAACTAATGTACAATCTAGACAAAAAACAATAAAATCAGGAGAACAATTAGAAGAAGTTCAACCTGTAAAAAGAGGAAGAGGTAGACCTAAAAAGAATGCTCCACCTACAGAGAATATAGAAGAAACAACTAAGAAAAAAAGAGGTAGACCTAAAAAAGTAATAGAAACAGAAGAACAATTAGAAGAAACTGAAGATTTTATTATGCCAGGAGTGGTAGAAGAACATGAAGAAGAAATAGAAGATGCTATAATGCCAGGATTCGAAGATCTTGAAACAGACCAATATGAGGATGAAATTGAAAAGAAAGATTTATCAAATCAAGAAAACTTTGAAGAGGAACCAGAATTAAAAATAGAACAAATTCAACAACCAATACCACAACCTATAGAAACACCAAAAGTTGAAACTGATGTAGAAAGAATTATGCGGACCAGAAGTACAAGTGGATTTATCTTCTATATTAACAGAAGATAAGAAAATAGCATGCTTTGTAGGAACAAGCAAAAATGGAACATCTTTTATTGTAAATCATATGGCAGAAGTGCTTTCAGAATCAGGAGTTACAACAGCTATATTAGATACAACACAAAATAGAAATTCATATTATGTTTACACTGACAATCAAGAAGAATTAAGAAAAGCGGCTACTAATTCTATTAATAATTTAATTAATGGTCAAGCTAATGGAATACAAGTTAACAAAAATTTATCAGTTTATACACCTTTACCAGGAGAAGGAAGTCAAATCGATAGAGCAGGAGAAATTTTAAAAACATTAGTAGAGAATTATTCAGTAGTTTTAATAGATTGCGATTTTAAAACACCAGTAGCATATTTTTCATATGCTCAAGAAATTTATTTAATACAATCTTTAGATGTTTTAACAATACAACCATTAACAGCATTTTTAAATGAATTAAAAGCAAAACAAGTTTTGGAAGAACGTAAATTAAGAATTATATTAAATAAATTTGAAAAATTAAGAGGAATTTCTGATAAATTGATTATTGGAGGAATGTCTTCATATAATGACCCTGAAATGTCATATATGGTTGAGTTATTTGATAAAAATCTAATTAGATATATTACTATACCATTTGATGAACAAGTATATGTAAATTACTTAGAGGGACTTATTAATTGCCAATTATCATTAAAGGGATATCCAAAACACATTATACAAATTTTGACAGAACTAGCAAGTATGATACATCCAATTGATATAGGAAAAGGAAAGAAGAAAGACGGGGGATATATACCACCAGCACTAAATAATAACAATAACGGTTTCACACCAAGTATTAATTCAACGTTAGAACAAATGAGGAAATATTAAAATAAACAAGGAGGGAACTGCTGTGCCAATAGCAATTGTAGTTGTTCTAATTATTGTAATTATAGGATTAATTATATACAATCTTATGATTCATAAAAAAATTCAAACATTTCGTAATGTTAATCAAAAAATAACAAATTTATCGGTAGTACAAGATTTTATAAATGCTATAGGAGAGACATCAAGTGTTGATGATAAAATTACGAAAATAAATGATATACTAATTGAAAAATATGAGATTAAATATTCCACAATTGTTGTATTTGACGGAGCAGATTATGTAGTTAAAGCGTCAAATGTTGACAAAAGACATTGGGACGCTTTAAGAACATTACATGATATAGATATGTTTAAAGACAGTATCACGACAGCAATACCCAAATATGTAACAGTAAATAATGAAAGAGAAAGATTACCATACCAAAAAATGGAATTTGGTAGAGCAAAATCTGCAATATTTTTTCCGTTATATATTGATAATGTGTATATTGGATATTGGATTATGGAAAGTGGAACGCCACACGACTTTGATAATGTAGATACAACAGTATTAGAAGTAATAAAAGATAATATAGTATCTGTATTAAAAACAGTAGTACATCAAAAAACACTAGAATCAATTGTTAGAACAGATTTATTTACAGGACTATATTCAGAAGAATATCTATATGGTGCAGGAAAAAGAATAATTGATCAATATACAACTTCAACTATTTGTATGTTTCGCATTACAAATTTAGAAGAAATCAACAAAAAATATTCACGTGAATTAGGAAATGAAGTAGTAATACAAATAAGTAAATATATAAGACAAAATATTTCAAATCAATATGTTTTTATAAGATATATGGGACCTAAATTTGTGATTGCATTTTCAGGTGTAGAGGTAGATGCTGTATCAGATTTCATAAATGATATAAAAGCAACAATGGAAAATATGGAAATATCACTAGAAGATGACAGTGAACAAACTATAAAACCAAAATTTAACTTTGTGCTATCTACATATTATAAAGGTACAGCTTTAGAAGAAGTACTAAAAAAACTAGAAGAATATTTAGACAAAGCAGAAAAATCTGAAAATGAAGTAACGAATATTTAAGGAGGAAAATATTATGGAATTTGATAAAACAATGAATTTTGAGGTAGAAAAAATTCAAAATATTAGAACAAAAGAAATTTTAAAGGAAGTATATGAGGCTTTACAAGAAAAAGGATATAATCCAATAAATCAAATTGTAGGATATATATTATCAGGTGATCCAACATATATTACAAGTCATAATGATGCAAGGAATAAAATTAGAGAAATTGAAAGAGATGAATTATTAGAAAAAATGGTAAAAAGCTATATAGGTGTTGAAGATGCATAGAATATTAGGAATTGACTATGGTGAAGCGAGAGTGGGAATAGCAATAACTGATGGATTAAATATTACAGTACAAGGACTAGAAACTATCGAACGCAATCAATCTGACAAAATTGTTTTACGCAGATTAGACGAAATATTTGATATATATGATGTTGACACAATAGTAATTGGTATGCCATATCATTTAAGTGGGGAAAAATCTCTTAGAGCCCAAGCAACAGAACAATTCATTCATAAATTACGTTGTAAATATCCCGATAAAAAAATAGAAACAATAGATGAAAGACTAACAACTGTTGCAGCGCATAAGACAATGAATTTATTAGAAGTAAATAAGAAGAAAAAAAGAAGTATAGTAGATACTATATCAGCAGAATATATTTTGGAAACATATATTGGCAAAAAAAATAATTCATAAAAATTTTGAAAAGAGTTGAAAAAAATTTAAAAATACAGTATTATGGTAGTAATATTAGTATAGAAATTTTAAATCTGTAGATATTAATATTATAAAGAAGATAAATTTTGAAAGGAGAAAAAATATGGACGAAAATGAAAATTTAGATGAAGAATTAGACAATGTTGTTATTTTAAATGATGAAGAGGGAAACGAAGTTAAGTTTGAGTTTTTAGATTTAGTAGAATTAAATGATGAAGAATATGTCATATTATTACCTATGACAGAAGATGATGAGGAAGAAGAAGGAGAAGTTGTTATACTAAAGGTTGAAGATTCAGAAGATGATGAGGAAGAATCTTATGTTAGTGTTGATGATGAAGCAATATTAAATCAAGTATTTGATATATTTAAAGAAAGATTTAAAGATGATTTTGATTTTGTTGACTAAAATAAAAATTAGAACAATTTAGGATAGTTCTTAATTGTCCCACCTTAAGGACAATTTAAGGAAAGTCCTTTTTTGTTTAATAAAATATAAAAAAGGAGAATTAAGATGAAAAATTTATCAACTTATTTATTAGTTATGTTTATGATAATGTTTTGGGGGTTTAGAGTTGTACTTACATTAATGTCACAAATGGGAGAAGGATTAATGGGAGTCACTCCAATTAATATGAATTTTGAAATTATTTTATTATTTGCTAGTCTAATATGCTTTATTTTAATTGTAAAAAGAAAGATAATAGGAGCAGCTTTATATTTAGCACTATATGGAATATATTTTGGTGGAGATTTAACAAATCAAATATCTAAAATTACAACAGGAGGAGTATTAACAGTTGCAGAAATGGGAAGTGCATTCTTCTCATTAATAGGAATTATACTTCCATTAGCTGTACTAATAGATTTATTATTAGATAAAAATAGAAAGGCCCATCCTGTTGATAAAAAAACAGATTGGTTCTACAAAAATGAACAATTTGATAGAGAAATAGATGAAAGAGCAGATAAGAACAATTATAGAACTTTATAAAGGAGTAACAAATTTTGAATAAACAAATATATATAATGAAAATGAGTCAAGAAGATTGCAATTATATGACAGTTCAAGAATTACAATTACAATATTTTCAAAAAGAACTATTAGATGAATTAAATGGTTTTTACTTTTATTTAGGTGAAATAAATAATTCAATAGAAATAAATTCAGAATTTTACTTTTTATATCAAAACAAAATAATTGCAAAAGCAAATCTTATTGGAATTATTAATTCTTCTAAATTAGCAAATATTGAAAATATAAAAATTGATAAAAGTTTTTTTGACAATAAAATAAATATATATTTACTAGATACCAAAACAATTCAAATATTCGAACCTATAAATATAGATAAATTTTATGAATATATAACTTATGAAAAAGGAAAAGAAGCTTGGATTAATATGATAAACAAGCCTATTAGAGGTGGAGCTAAAAAAGTAGAAATAGATAATAATATGTATAAAGAATTAGCAGATTTAACGAAAAAACCTATAGAGCTTGAAGACTCATTATATAAGTCTAGGTTATATAATAATATATTTAAAAGATATTTCGAAGAAGAAAATTTGCTGAACTTGACAGGATTATACTATTTTGAAAATATACATACATATTTTTTAAGTAACTTATTAGACATAAATAAAAATAAAATTATGGGATTTTGTGAAAATAATAAATATTTGCCATTAATATATTTATTAAAAATCATTTTTAATAAAACCAAGAAATTAAAAATACTTGAAAACACAAAAATTAGTGATTTAACAGTAAAAAGCCAAGTGAAAATAGGGGAAAAAAGTATAGCAGATTTAATAATAGAATTAAAACTAAATAATAAAAAATACATAGTACTTTTAGAATCTAAAATTTTATCTACGGAAAATATTAATCAATGTAAAAAATATTATGATATCATAAATCAAAAATATGATGATACTTATGAAAAAATTTTTGTGTTTTTAGCTTTAACAGATAATAATCAACTTTCAAATAACGATGAAGAAATAAATAAAAAATTTATACAAATTACACATCAAGAGTTATTAGATAATCTATATTATAAATGCTATATTGAAACATATAATCATACAATTTATGAATATATGCAAAGTTTTAATTATATCATAGATAAATTATTAGAAGAACATTATCCTATACATAGTATTCCAATTACAAAAACCTTAGAAGAAATTTCAGAAGAAATTTATTATCAGTATAAAGACTACTTAATAAATGAAATATTAAAGAGAAGAAGAGTAACAAATAATGAAATAATTTATATAATTAGACTTTTAATATGTATTCATAATAAAGTTTTAAATAAGAAAAAAGATAAAGAATTATGTGAAATGATAGAAAACTTTTGCAAAGAAGAATTTTTTAGATATAAAAATCAAAGCAAAAGAATTTAGTACAAAAGCATATTATAGAATTAACTTAAATTTAAATCCGTCGTATTCGACGGATTTAAAAAAGGAAAAATGAAATATTAAATGCTATTGCAAAATATCAATTAGATATACTTAATAATGCTTAAAAAATAAAATTATTAAGAGAAAAGATGAACAAAAATAAAACAAACATCAGCTGAGATAGTACGAATTATCTAAACACCAGCTGAAAGTGTTGAAAAATCAAACTTTTTTATTAAATTAATCTTTCGCGATTTGAAAAATATGATAGAAAGGGATAAAAATGATAGATATAAAAAATATAAGTAAAGAAAATTGGGATGATATTTTAAGTACAAATTCAGCTGATGATATAGAAACAATTGAATATTTAAAAGAACATGAAGAAGAAATACTTAATATATTAATAGAAAACGGAATAGACATGTCACTTGCCGAAAAAAGGAAACAATATATTAGAGAAAGATTTTCTGATGTATATAGAGAAGGTATAGAAGATATTGTATCTAAAATTGAAGAAATAAGGAAAAATGAAGGCTATAGTATTTTGCAACTTGGTAAAAACTTGCATGGATCTTCTTATATGGTTCTTGAGTTTGGTGATAAAGTGTTAAAATTTGGAAAATATTATAAAGTTTTAAATGATCCTATTATTTTGCAACCTGAATTACAAATGAGTTTTGGAAGTAATAACGATTACATGACAGTATATGAAAGATTACCTGAAATATTTCCTAGAGATGATTTTGAGATAGCACAAGAAATGTATAATAGAGTAAGAGATAATGGAATTTTGTGGTTTGATGCAATTGGAAACAATGTAGGAAGAACAAATAAGAGAATTAATGAAAATGATGATGGATTAAGAATAATAGATGCACAATATATGGAATACGAAAAAGATGTGCTTTTACATATTGATCCAGAAAGAAATGAAAAGTATAAAAATATGGGACCAGCAATGTATTCAATAGCTATAAGAGACTATATAACTGAAAAAGGATATGGATTTAAAGAAAAAACATATCAAGAGATGAAAAAAAAGAAGGAAAATGTTGCTACAAAACAAGATGTTGAACTAGTTTCAAATCAAGCTTCTATAAATGGATTGCAAAAAATAAAAGAATTTTTTGCAAATATATTTCATAGGAAGGAAGAAATAGATAGAAATGAACGATAACTTTTATAAGGCATGTAAAGAGTTATATATATGTTTAAAAAATGTAAGCCAAGAATTATATGAGCTAATTCCAATTGATTTTTTAAATATGATAATAGAGAATATAGATAATGATTATTATTTCCATTATAATGATAATAAAAAAATATATGAGCAAGAATTATTAGAGGAAACTAAAAATTTAATTGGGTATATATACTATAATTATTGGGCGAATGAACAAGAAAAAGAAAGTTTTAAAAATGCAGTAATAAATAATTCGAAATAATATAAAAAGGAATAGGTGAAAAAATGGCTAATAATATAAAAAATCAAAATGAAGATAAAGTGTTTAGAAAAGTCGTAATTAACTGGTATCCACGGGCATATGTTAAAAGCAAAAAAACAAATAATAGAAGACTTAAAATTAGTCGATATTGTAATAGAATTGCTAGATGCAAGAATACCAATATCAAGTAGAAATCCAGATATACAAGAAATAACTAAAAATAAAAAGAAAATTATTGTATTAAATAAATGTGATTTATCAAATGAAACAGAAAATCAAAAATGGATTTCATTTTTTGCATCAAAAGGAGAAATAGCAATTTTAACAGATGCAAACTCAGGATATGGAATACCAACATTAATGAAACAAATAGAAAATGTAATGAAAGATCAACAATTAAAAATGGAGCAAAAGGGAAGAGGCGGAAGAAAAATTAAAGCTATGATTTTAGGTATACCTAATGTGGGAAAATCATCTTTAATAAATCGTATTAGCAAAAAGACTTCAACAAATGTAGGAAATAAGCCTGGAGTAACAAAACAAAAACAATGGATACGTATAAATGAAAAAGTAGAATTATTGGATACACCAGGAGTTTTATGGCCTAAATTTGAGAGTGAAGAAGTAGCAATGCATTTATCATTTACAGGAACGATAAAAGAAGAAATTCTAGATAAAGTAGAAGTAGCATATCAATTAACAAAATTTTTACTAGAAAATTATAAAGAAAACTTATATAACCGTTATAAACTAGACCAGAGTTTTATCGAAAATGACTTAGAAAAAGATCCTTACCAAGTTATGCTAGAAATAGGAAGAAAAAGAGGTTGCATAATAAATGGTGGAAATATTGACGAAGAAAAAGTGTCAAGACTAATATTAGATGAATTCAAAAATGGAAAATTAGGACGTATAACTATAGAAAAGAGGTAACAATTTGGAAAAATTTATTGATATAAAACGAAGTAAGGAAGAAGTAAATTTATTATCTCCATTAATATGGGCATATGTTGGCGATAGTGTTTATGAACTATATATTAGAACAAAATTAGTAAATGAAACAAAACAAAAACCACATGCATTACATATGGCATCAATAAAATATGTGAAAGCAAAGGCACAAGCAGAAATTTTACAAAAAATAGAAAATATGTTATCAGAAGAAGAAAAAGATATTGTAAGACGTGGAAGAAATGCAGAAAATCATCATTTACCTAAAAATGCAAATATACAAGAATATATGTATGCTACTGCATTTGAAGCATTAATTGGGTATTTGTATTTGACACAACAAGATGCAAGGCTAAAAGAAATTTTAGAAAGTAGTGTTGACGAAACCGAAAAAAAATGATATAAATATAAGGTATTAAAAAGGCCCCTTGGTCAAGCGGTTAAGACGCCACCCTCTCAAGGTGGAATCATGGGTTCGATTCCCGTAGGGGTCACCAAAACAAAAAGTCCTAAAACTATTATGTATTAAGTGTTTTAGGATTTTATAATATAAATAGTATACACTTGCATAAAATGTATAAGAGGAGGAATACCTATGAATAAAAAACAATGGTTTCAACAAGAAATAGGAGAAGTAGAGAAAGAGCTTCAAACTGACTTAAAAAAGGGATTATCAGAGGAACAAGTATTACAAAAAAGGGAAAAATATGGATTAAATGAATTACAAGCAGCTAAGAAAAAAACTTTATTACAAAGATTTATAGACCAGTTTAAAGATTTTTCAATCATTGTTTTAATCATTGCAGCAATTGTATCAGGAATTGTAGGAATATCAGAAGGAGAGGGAATCACAGACACCATAATAATATTAATAGTTGTAATCGTAAATGCAATTATTGGGGTAGCTCAAGAAACAAAAGCAGAAAAATCTTTAGAAGCATTACAAAAATTAAGTGACCATGTTGCTAAAGTAATAAGAGGAGAGCAAATTCAAGTAGTTGCTTCAAAAGAACTAGTACCAGGAGATATTGTGGTATTAGACACAGGAGACTATATTCCAGCAGATTTAAGAATTATAGAAGCAATTAATTTAAAAGTACAAGAAAGTTCATTAACAGGTGAATCTGTACCTGTAGAAAAAGGTGAAAAATCAATTCAAGATCCAGAAACCGGAATAGGAGATAGAATAAATATGCTCTTTTCTTCAAGCCTTGTTACATATGGTAGAGGAAAAGGAATCGTTGTAGAAACAGGAATGAACACCGAAGTTGGTAAAATAGCAGGAATGATAAACCAAACAGAAAAGCAAGAAACACCATTACAACAAAAATTAAATGCATTAGGAAAAACTCTAGGAATTGTAGCAATAGCAATTTGTGCAATAATATTCATAATAGGACTAATTCAAGGTAAAGAAGCTATTCATATGTTTATGACAGCAGTATCATTAGCAGTAGCTGCAATACCAGAGGGACTAGTTGCAGTATCTACAATCGTATTAGCAATAGGTGTACAAAAGATGGTAAAAAAACATGCTATTGTAAAACGATTGCCAGCTGTTGAAACATTAGGAAGTAGTACAGTTATTTGCTCTGACAAAACAGGAACCTTAACACAAAACAAAATGACAGTACAAAAAATCTTTTTTAATAATCAAATGCATGATATTGAAGAAGTAGAAAAAAGAGTAGAAGGACTAGAAAAAGTTAATCGTTTGGAATTAAAAGATAAAGAACTAACAGAGCTTGTATATGCAAATATTTTATGCAATGATACAAAAGTAGGAGTAGATGGAAATCTAACAGGAGATCCAACAGAAACAGCACTAGTAGATATGGCTTTCAAATTAAATTTTGACCCAAGTATATTAGAAAGAACACCACGTGTGCAAGAAATACCATTTGATTCAGAAAGAAAACTAATGACAACAGTAAATAAAGTAAATGACCAATATATAGTATATACTAAAGGTGGAATTGATGAGTTATTGGCAAATTGCATTTCTTATCAAATAAATGGAGAAATAAAAAAAGACTTAGAAAATTATAAAGGTGTAATTCATAAGGAAAACGAAGAAATGGCAAAAGAAGCATTGCGTGTTCTAGGCTGTGCATATAAAATTATGGACCATGAGCCAAAAAGTGAGGATATAGAAAACTTAGAAAGAGACTTAATTTTTCTTGGTATGGTTGGTATGATAGACCCTCCAAGAGAAGAAGCAAAAATTGCAGTACAAAAATGTAAAACAGCAGGAATAAAGACAGTAATGATAACAGGAGACCATAAAATAACAGCAACAGCAATAGCTAAAAAATTAGGAATTTTAGAGAATGAAGAAGAAGCTATAACAGGTGTAGAATTAGAAAAAATATCAGACGAAGAATTAGAAAAGAACATAAGAAAATATTCTGTATATGCAAGAGTATCACCAGAACATAAAGTAAGAATAGTAAAAGCTTGGCAAAAAAACGGCGAAATAGTTGCAATGACAGGAGATGGGGTAAATGATAGTCCAGCTTTAAAAACATCTGATATCGGCTGTGCAATGGGAATTGTTGGTACAGATGTAGCAAAAGAAGCGGCAGATGTAATTTTAACAGATGATAATTTTGCAACAATAGTATCAGCTGTAGAGGAAGGAAGACGTATTTATGATAATATTTTAAAGGTTATTCAATTTTTATTATCAAGTAATGTCGGAGAAATTGTTGTACTATTTTTTGCAACATTATTAACACCACTTTTTGCAACATGGTTTGGAATAACTGATATAAATCATTTAGAAATTTTATTACCAATTCATATTTTATGGATAAACTTAGTAACAGACTCCTTGCCAGCATTAGCATTAGCATTTGACCCTGCAAATTCTGATATTATGAATAGAAAACCAAACAAACCAAAAAAAGGTGTATTTACAAAAGGAATGGTATGGAGAATAGTTTATCAAGGAATAATGATAGGTGGATTAACGCTTATTGCATTTATGCTAGGATTAGCAACAACAACAAAACCAATAGGAAATCTAACATTAGACCAATCTAAAATAGAAGTAGGGCAAACAATGGCATTTTTAACATTAGCATTATCAGAACTAGTACATGTATTTAATATTAGAAATAATAAAAAATCAATATTTACAACAAAGATATTTAACAATATGAAATTAATTGGAGCAGTTATAATATCAGCACTTTTGATGTTTATAATAATCTTTATACCAGCATTAAGAGAAATATTTAGTATACCTGCTTTACCAACAGAAAACATATTGGAATTAATAGTAATAATACTTGCTCCACTTGCTATTGTTGAAATATTTAAACTACTAAAAATCAACACTACAAAAGATGAATAAACTATTGACAAATCTAATATTTTAATGGATAATAGATGTAAAGTTACAAAGGAGGAAGAAAATAAATGTACGTATTTAATAGGATTACAGTAAATCCACAATTACCAAAGAGAATAGAAAAATTATCAACTATTGCTAACAACCTATGGTGGTCTTGGAACACCGAATTTTTAAGGCTATTTCGCCAAATAGATCAAGACTTATGGGAAAAATGTGGAAAAAACCCTGTAAAATTCTTAAAAGAAGTTTCACAAGATGCGTTAGAGAGAGCTACTAAAGATTTACAATTTTTAAAAGACTATGATAAAAATGTAGAAAATTTTGAAAATTATATGAATAGTAATAATACTTGGTTTGCAAATAAATATCCAGAAAATAAAAATGATTTAATAGCATATTTTTCAGCAGAATATGGACTAGATGAAACAATACCAATATATTCTGGTGGATTAGGAATTTTATCAGGAGATCACTTAAAATCAGCAAGTGATTTAGGTATTCCACTAGTTGCAGTAGGACTATTATATAAAAATGGATATTTTCACCAAAAAATCAATGGACGAGGAGAACAAGAAACAGAATATCATGATATTGATTTATTTGACTTACCAATACATCCAGTAAAAACTGAAGAAGGGGAAGACTTAACTATTTATATTAAATTCCCTAAAAGAAGAATTTACTTAAAAGTATGGCAAATCAATGTAGGTAGAGTAAAACTATATTTACTAGATTCAGATATAGAAAAAAATAATCCAGAAGATAGAGATGTAACATTGCGTCTATATGGTGGAGACCAAGAAATGCGTATTAGACAAGAAATTGTTCTAGGCATGGGAGGAGTAAACCTATTAACAAGAGCACTAAAATTAAAGCCAACATTATACCATATGAATGAAGGACATTCATCTTTCTTAATCTTGGAATTAATAAAAAATATTATTGCAGAAAAACAAGTATCTTTTGATATAGCAAAAGATATTGTATCAGCTATGACAGTATTTACAACACATACACCAGTTCCAGCTGGAAATGATATATTCCCAATTTCACTAGTAGAGAAGTATTTCAAAGACTTCTGGCCAAGAATTGCAATTTCTCGTGAAGAGTTTTTAAAAATGGGAATGAAGCCATGTGAAGATTTAGAACCAGGATTTAATATGGGAATATTAGCTCTAAAAGTAGCAGGAAAGAAAAATGGAGTAAGTAAATTACATGGGGCAGTTTCAAGAGAGCTATTTGGAGAAGTATGGCCAGAAATTGCAGCAAATGAATCACCAATTGGTTATGTTACGAATGGAATTCATACTTGTTCTTGGCTTGCACCAAATTTAAAGCAATTATATAACAAATACTTAATTCCGTATTGGCAAGACAAAATTCAATATAACTATGTATGGGAAAAAATTAAAAATATCCCAGATGATAAATTATGGGAAGCACATCAAAATAGAAAAGAAAAACTGATAAATCTTGTAAAAGAAAGCACAATAGAAAGATTAAGACGTTCAGGATATAGCTATGAAGAAATTCATTCTATTGTCTCAAATTTAAATAAAGATGCATTAACGATAGGATTTGCAAGAAGATTTGCTACATACAAAAGAGCAACATTAATATTTAAAGATTTAGAAAGAATGACACAAATTCTAAATGATAGTGAGAGACCAGTACAATTTATATTTGCAGGAAAAGCACATCCTGCTGATAAAGAAGGACAAGACCTAATAAAATATATACATGAAATATCAATGATGCCACAATTTAAAGGCAAAATATTTTTATTAGAGAATTACAATATTGCTATGTCAAGATATCTTGTTAGTGGTGTAGATGTATGGCTAAATAATCCAAGAAGACCAATGGAAGCATCAGGAACAAGTGGACAAAAAGCATCAGTTAATGGCGTTATAAACTTCAGTGTACTAGATGGTTGGTGGGCAGAAGCATATAACCAAAAAAACGGATGGAAAATAGGATTTAATAGTGATTATGAATCTTATGAAGCACAAGATGTGACTGATAGCCAAAATATGTATGAAACATTAGAAAGCAAAATTATACCTAGTTATTATCAAAAAGACAAAAATGGTTTATCAAAACAATGGATAGAAATGATGAAAGAATCAATTATTTCTACAGGAGGCAACTATAGTACAGCTAGAATGCTTACAGATTATACAGAAAAATACTATATGCCATTATGCAATTTACGTCGTAAATATTATGAAGATTTAGGTAGTGTAACAGAATTTAATTCTTGGAAAAAAGAAATTTATAATAGTTGGAAGGATATTTCGATCACACAAACTAATAATTTAGATGATATAGTAATAGATGCAGGAAATGAATTAGAAGTAAAATGTCAAGTAAACTTAGCAAACATATCACCAGATTATGTAACAGTAGAATGCTATTATGGAAAGATACTAGAAGATGGAGTAGTAGAAGATATTCAAATTGTACCAATGAAATATAAAAATGGAGAATATACAGCAAAAATCGAATTAAAAACAGGTGGTAATTACGGATATACATTCCGTATAATGCCAAAACATGAAATGCTGTTAGAACCAGCGAATATGAATTTAATAAAATGGGTTACTAAAAATTAACTCATAAAGGAAAGGCAAATTATGGAAAGAGTACGTTTAGGGGATAGAATTCTACCAACATATACAAAAGGAGAAGAAATTTTTAATATGACATCCCACATTGTGGGAGCAGTTTTAGGGGTTGTTGCTACAACCCTTTGTGTTATACTTGCAGCAGTACATCATAATGTTTATGGAATAATAAGCGGAGCGATTTATGGGACTACTATGATTTTACTATATACAATGTCTAGTATTTATCATGGATTAAAGCCAGACATGTTTTCAAAAAGAGTATTTCAAGTATTAGACCATTGTTCAATATTTTTACTAATAGCAGGCTCATATACACCATTTTGTTTATCAAGCTTTGTACCAACTCATCCTGTGATGGGCTGGACAATATTTGGAATTATATGGTTTATGGCAACATTAGGAATAATATTAAATTCAATTGATATAAAAAAATTCAAAGTATTTTCAATGATATGCTATTTAGGAATGGGCTGGTGTATTATATTTACAGCGAATTTATTACCAGAATTGATAAAACCAGATGGAATTATACTATTAGTAGCAGGTGGAATTGCATATTCTTTTGGAGCACTATTATATGGAATTGGAAAAAAACATAAATGGATGCATTCGGTTTTTCATTTATTTATATTATTAGGAAGCTTATTACAATTCTTTTGTATTTTATTATATGTAATGTAAAAAAATTGAGGTGAAACTTTAAACTTAAGTTTCACCTCTTTTTTATTTCACGATTTTTTTTGTATAATCTAAATTAGCTGAAGATGCAAATTCATATCCAAGAGTGTAAATATTAGTTGCAAAAATGTCTTTTTTTAACATTTGCATTAAATATTTATTATTACAACTATCTTCAAATTTTTTAACAGAAGTAATAACTTGCAATTTAGGATTTGCTTTTACAATTTCGGATAATAAAAATTCTCCTCGCTCATTCATACCTAAAACACGAATATATGGATTTACTTTTTTTGAATTTTGCATATCCTTTTTGGTAATTTCAAGTAGGGTATATAGTAGAATTCTTTGTATACGAGTATTAGTATAGCGTTTTGATTTTACAATATCTAAAAATTCTACAACACTATTACAAGAATTAGCAGCTTTTTTTAAAGTATGTTCTAAACCTTCATTTACATCAGGAAGATTAGCAATTTCTTCAAGAGACATCTTTCTAAGAGCATATAAAATTTCTTTTTCAAAACTAGAAATATCAGAAACAATATGTCCAACCTTAATATTATCCATTAAAATAGAATAACTTTCTTTTGGCATTATATTAGCAAGAATTTTAAAGTTTCCACTTTTTACAATATTTCTAATAGCTGTGCTACTAACAATATTACCAGAAATCCCTGTACTATTATGATCTGCTTCAATTCGTTCAACAACATGTGGAACTAAATGACTATTAATTAATTTTAAAGCTTTTAAATATTCAATTCCGAGAATATTATTAGGTGAAGAAAGAACATTTGAATATCTACGTACATTATTTAAATACATCATTAAAGCATTTTCTCTTGCTTTAGGAAATGAAATACCTGTACTTAATTCATGAGCTAGTATATTTTTATAAGCTTTTGGTTCATTATATAATACTGTTGCAATTTCGTCTAATATTTGAATGTTAGAACATTCTGCGCCAAAGCTAATATCATCAACGATTTTTAAAGAGTCTAAAATTTGAATAGCTCCATAGGCAAAATTTTCTGCACTAGAAATAGCATATATAACTGGTAATTCAATAACTAAATCAACACCATTTTTAATTGCCATTTGAGCTTTAGACCATTTATCAACTAAAGAACAAGAACCTCTTTGGGTAAAATTCCCACTCATAACACATACAGTATATCTGCATTTAGAGATTTGTTTACTTTGTTCTATATGATAAGCATGTCCATTATGAAAAGGATTATATTCTGCGACAACACCTAAAACTCTACTCATTTTTTACACCTCACTAAAAAAATCAAAAAAAGATATTGTAATGTTTTTAAATTATTGATATAATCGTATCATAAAATATAGAAAAATACAAATTTAACATGATAGGAATATAAATGCTACAAAAAATATAAGAAAAAAGGAATGAAACTAGCAATAGCATGATAAATAAAAAGAACCGTGGGACACACGGAGATAGCTCGTTTATGCTCAGCATATTAGTGTTGTCGAGCGAGAAGCCCCTACTTCTTAAGTGGTGGGAGTATGTCACTTATTTATAAAGGGGATAATATGGATAAAGTTACGATTTATACAGATGGAGCCTGTTCAGGAAACCCTGGACCAGGGGGATGGGGAGCAATCTTAATGTATGGTGATAATAAAAAAGAAATATCAGGGCGGAAAAAAAGAGACAACAAATAACGTAATGGAATTAACAGCAGCTTTGCAAGCATTGAGACAGCTAAAATATCCTTGTGACGTAGAACTGTATAGTGATAGTGCTTACCTTGTAAACGGATTTTCAAATGGATGGATATATAACTGGAAAAAAAATAATTGGAAAACAGCAAATAAAGAACCGGTAAAAAATCAGGAAATTTGGGAAGAATTATATAATATGACACAAATTCACAAAATAAAATTCATTAAAGTTAAAGGACACAGTGACAATGAATATAACAACAGATGTGACGAATTAGCAAGAGAAGCGATTAAACAACAATCTTTTTAACAACAGATAAAAAGGAGAGATGAACATATGGAAACATTTGCAGATTATATATTAAATGAAAAAAGTCTTGGATCAAAAATGGAAATAGTTTACTATTTGGCAAAAAAAGAAGGCGTATTTTTTGAAAAACCAGTTATTTTTAAAACTGAAATATTAAGACTATTTTTAAATGGTGTCGATTTGCGGTTTAGACAATAATTTGTTGTTAACAGCATGCTTATTAGCAAATTGTAAGAAAATTAAAATTTCAAATGATAAAGAAAAAATAAAATCATATGCATATGAAGGTGCACAATATTTATCAAGTATTGGATTTGATGAACATTTTTGCGCGATATGTGAGGGAATAAATAGATATCATAGCCAAGAGCATAGAGAAAAAGAAAGTGATGTTTTAGAATTAGTAGATAATTTTGGAGCAATGTTATTAGATAGACCAGAAAGAATAGGTATGCAGGTTGATGAGGCTTTAGTTTTATTACAATATCGTAATTTAAAAGATGTATATAATAGATATTTGTATCAATTTTTAGATTTTGTAAAAGATTTAGAAAATATAAAAATAAAACAGGGAAAAAAGGAACTAACGGCACTCGAATTATTAGTTAAAATTTATAGAGACACAGAAGATATAAAACAATTTATAACAGCAGTTGTTTATGAATATGAAGCAAAAATCGATGATGAAATTTTTAGAATTAAAAGCAATGAATTTTTTAAATCTCGAAAAAACAAAAAACAACTAGAAGAAGGAAATCCTAATAGATCATTATTTAGTGAGGAAACAACTAAAAAAGTTATTGGAGAATTGATAAATAAAAAGAAATAAAAATTGCCCCAAAGTAAAATGCTTTGGGGCAATAAAGGAGAAAGAAATGTACGAAATATTTGCTGATTTACATGTTCACATAGGAAGAACAGAAAATGGGAAACCAATAAAAATAACAGCAGCAAAATCATTGAATTTTGCAAATATTGCTAAAGAATGTGAAGCAAGAAAAGGAATACAAGTTGTTGGGATTATAGACTGTGCTTCACCATATGTAATTGAAGATATAGAAAAATTCTTAAAAAATGGAGATGCATATGAACTAAAAGATGGAGGAATTATATATAAAGAAAAAGTATGTATTTTATTAGGTAGTGAAGTAGAAACATCAGAAATAGGTAGAAATGGAAAATGCGGAAGTGCTCATAATATATGCTTTTTCCCATATTTGAAAGATATAAAAGCTTTTTCAAATGAAATGAGTCATCATATAAAAAATATAACATTAAGTACACAAAGATCAGATATATCAGGATATGACCTTATTGATATTGTAAAAAAATATAATGGTATCTTGATACCGGCACATGTATTTACACCATTTAAAAGCTATTATGGAAACTGTGTGGATAGAATAAAAGATATTTTTAAGGAAAAATATGATGATATATTTGCAATTGAATTGGGATTAAGTTCAGATACAGAATTGGCAGATATGATTTCAGAATTAGAAAATAAAACCTTTGTAACAAATTCAGATGCACATTCACTTCCAAAAATTGCAAGAGAATATAATAAGATGTTAGTAGAAGATATTTCTTTTAAAGAAGTGGTAAAAGCATTAAAAAATGAAGATGGAAGAAAAATATTAGCTAATTATGGATTAGATCCCAAACTAGGAAAGTATCACAGAACATATTGTGATAATTGTGAGAAAACAATAGAAACAAAAGAACCAGTTGAAGTATGTCCATATTGTGGAAGCAAACAAGTAACATTTGGAGTTTTTGATAGAATTGAATTAATAAAAGATAAACAAAATAGCAAAAGCCCAAAAACGAGACCACCATATATCTATCAGGTGCCATTAGGCTTTATCCCCGGAGTAGGAGGGAAGACAGTTGAAAAATTGTTGGATACTTTTGAAACAGAAATGAATATTTTGCATAAATTAGCAAAAGACGATATAGAAGCGGTTGTTGGAGAAAAAGTAGCAAATAAAATAGAAGAAGCTAGGACAGGAAAAAGCAAAGTCCACTCAGGTGGTGGTGGAAACTATGGAAAAATTGAATAAATAAATAGGAATAAAAAACGCTTTATTGAATACACATTATGTAAGAAATATGTGTATGAGTGAGGCGTTTTTATGGAAATTATAAAAAAACATATAATGGAAAACTATAAAGAATACATAATAATGATGATATTTTTTGTTGCAGGAATTTTTTTAGGAGTATTTTTTATTAATCAAGCAAAAGAGACACAGAAAACAGAAATTCAGCAATACCTAGGAGAGTTTGTAAATGATTTAAAGAGTTTAGATAATATAAATCAAGGAGAGGTTGTAGCGTCAAGTATAAAAGATAAAATTTGGATAACAATCAGTATTTGGTTTTTCGGAACAACAATTATTGGAATACCAATTGTATTTGGGTTAGTAATATATAGAGGATTTTGTTTAGGGTACACGATTGCTGTATCAATTTCTTTTATGGGATTTACAAAAGGTTTCTTATTTATATTAATATCATTATTATTGCAAAATATATTATTCATACCAGCATTAATAGGATTATCTGTAAGTGGTTTTAAATTTTATCAATCCATAATTAAAGATAGGAGAAAAGAAAATATTAAAATTTCACTTGTAAGACATACTATTTTGTCAGCTTTAATGCTAGGTATAATGATAGTTTCATCTGTAGTTGAGGTATTTATTTCAACAAACTTATTAAGAATTTTTATAGGTTATTTTTAAAGCTAAGAAAATTTTAAAAAATTTAAAAAATCTATTTACTTTTTTTAAATAGTTTGATATAACATATATAAATTTATGTAAATGTATGTTAACAAGATGTAGGGGGAAATAACATGGAAAAACAGATAAAACTTTTTTTAAAATTTATTGAAACAGAGAAAAAATTATCAAATAATACATTACAATCATATAGAAGAGATTTGCAACAATTCCAAGATTATTTAAATGAGAATAGTATACGTTATACACATGTACATGAAGAACATATAAGAAACTATATTGAAGAATTACAAAAAATAGGGAAAAAACCTTCTACAATATCTAGATGTATTGCATCAATTAGATCTTTTTACCAATTCTTAGTTAGAAAATCTAAAGTAAAAGAAGATCCAACAGAAAAAATTCAATCACCTAAAATAGAAAAGAGAGTACCTAGTGTATTAACTTCTAAGGAAGTTGAATTATTATTAGAACAACCAGATAGTGTAGACTTAAAAGGAATCAGAGATAAAGCAATGCTAGAATTTGCCTATGCTACAGGTATGCGTGTTACTGAAATTATATCTTTAAATATGGATGATATTCATATTGACGAGGGATATGTAGTTTGTAAAAATGGATCTAAACAAAGAACTATTCCATTAGGAAAAATGTGTGAAAAGGCATTAACAGAATATATTGAACATGCAAGAAATGCATTGATTAAAAGAGATAATGAAAAAGCTTTATTTGTTAACATTAATGGTCGTAGATTAACAAGACAAGGATTCTGGAAGATTATTAAATATTATAAAGAACAAGCACACATAGAAAAAGATATAACACCACATGTATTAAGACATTCATTTGCAACACATTTATTACAAAATGGTGCAGATTTAAAAGCAATTCAAACAATGCTTGGACATTCTGATATTTCATCTACACAAGTATATATGCAATTTCAAGATACAGGATTAAAAGATGTATATCAAAAAGCACATCCAAGAGCATAAAATTAGTTGATAAATATTTATAAAGAATAAAAAATCGATAACTTTATGTTATCGATTTTTATGATTTTGACTGGGTTAAATAGGGTACAAATATAAAAAGTTAAGAATAATTAAATCTTAAAATGTTAACAATAAAATTTAATTTTATCTATATTTTCTATTTTATAATATTCTTTCCATTTAGAGATAATTAAGAAATAATGTCTTGAAATTATACTTAATAATTTATTTAGCTCATGCTCCGGTATTTTACTTTTATTATTTGCTAATATACATCCACCTGCTTTTGTTAACCAAACCTTAGTAGCATTTTGAGTTAGTTGACCTTTTGAAATATGAATATGAATAGGCTCATCATTTTAATTAGACCAAAAATATACTTTATAACCGATAACATTCAAATAAGCTAGGCAATTTTTAGACCTCCTTCTTTTGCATACTTGTAAAATAAGTCTGCACTATTTTGAACGACTTGCTTAAAAAATTCTATTTCTTTTTGACTATAATTACCTTCCCATATTTTTACTTTGTATGTTGGCAATTGTATTCTAACAGAATCAAATCCATTATCAGTAGGTCGTTCAAAATGTACATCTATACACTCCATATCATTTTTAATATATATATTTGAAAAAACAACTTCTGTTTCATCTGCATATTTAACATATGGATACATCATTACTAATCACTCTCCCTTTACTAATTGTATTATAACATAATCTAAAATATTTTACTACCGATATATAAAAAATTCTAAAATTTGAATAATACTAGCAAAAAAATTGTTAGAGGAAAACTATTTTCCATAACCATGCTAGAACTTGCATAAACTAAAAATAGCTTGCATTCATTGATGCAAACTATTTACATTGATTTTCAGATTGGCTGGGCTGGCTAGATTCGAACTAGCGCATGCCAGAGTCAAAGTCTTATCTTTCATCTAACTTTTAACATTTTTT
>CANQWU010000022.1 GCA_947627605.1 uncultured Clostridia bacterium | reverse complement strand
GGATGTGCACCGACAGAAATTATTTATATGATAGCAACTCATTACATATTAGGATTTAGTAAAAATAAAGATATAAAGATAAGCTCAAAACATTTTAAATTATTTGATACATTACCTTCATCTCAAGCCGGAACATTAGAGAAAGATTTAGATAAAATCTTTAAAGATTAAATTTCATAGGAGAAAAAATTATGGGATTTTTAGATAATTTATTTAGTGAAAATAATAATCAAGATTTTAAAGTTGGAGATCAAGTAAAAGTAGTTTATGCTGGAATAGAGGGTGTTATTGTTAGTGTTAATTCTAATATTTGCATGGTTTCCTATATGACAGAAGATGATAAAGAAGTTATAGAAAATTATGATAAATCTGATTTAAGAAAATGCTAGAAAAGATAAAAATAAATAAAAGATATTAAAAACATATAAGAAAAGAGGAATAATATCAATGTATAAAGAAAATAAAATAATAGAAGCTTGTAATACAGCAATAAACAATATTATAAAAGAAGGAACAACTGATGTAGAATTATTTAAAAGACCTTTTGAAATAAAACTTCTTGAAAACAATGAAATCAGAGAAGAAATTATTGAAAATATTGTAAATAGCATAGAAAAATGTAATTTCAAGGAGTTAAAAATTAATAAAATTGGACATGTTTTAGTTCCTAAGAAAAATTTATGTGATTATCGAAAATGTGCATGGATAGATATAATAGATGAAATAAAATATCTAACTCTTGTTTTATTAATTGCTAAAGACATTGAAGCTAAAAGAGATAAAAAATCAAATAAAAGAATCTTTTCTTATAGATTGAAAACCAAAAGCAATAATGGTTATATTTTTGACAATAAGTATAATTATAGATCCTTCAAAGATAGAATTACGGAAAAAAGTAATATGAAAAACAAGAAAATAGTTGTAGAGTGTGATATTTCAAACTTTTATGACAGATTAAATTTACATAGATTAGAATCAACACTTCTATCAATAGAAAAGATAGATAAAGATGTAATTAAACTATTAAATGAAACTTTATTGTTCTGGTCTAATAGAGATTCATATGGACTGCCAGTTGGTTCTAATGCATCACGAATACTAGCAGAAGCGGCTTTAATAGAAATAGATAATTATCTTATTTCTAAAAAAATAGATTTCTGTAGATTTGTTGATGACTATAGAATATTTGCAAAAAGCGCATCAGAGGCACATAAAAACTTAGCAATATTAGTTGAACGACTTAATAAAGAAGGATTATTTTTAAATTTTTCAAAGACAAATATAAAAGAATTGGTTAAAAATAATGAAAAACAGAAAACACAAAAAAAGGATAATGAAGATTTAAATATAGATGTATTTAATAAAATAATAAGAGGATATTCAGGATTAATACCTTTAAAATTCAGAAAATTAAGTATTTCCGAAAAGAAAAAACTTAAAAATGAAAATGAAAACGAGAATATTTCAAAAATAAAAGACGCATTATTGGTTGAACCTAAAGAATTTGTAACTACTATAAAAATAATAGTAGCAAAAGAAAAATATAATAGATTAAGTGAAATATCCGAAATAATTGATATGTTTCCACAATTTATACCATACTATGTTGATACATTAATAAAACATGAAAATAAAATACCAAGATATGCAGTTAATAAAATAAAAGCTAATATGAGTAAATGGATTATAGAAGATGAAATACCTGAATATATTAAGATTAATGTAATAAGACTATTTTCAATAAAAAAATTTAAAGATAAAGAAATATTATTTAATGCATTTAGAAATTTAAAAATAAATACTGGCGATTACATAGGAAGAGCAATATTAGAAAGTTTAGAAGATGATTTAAATCGTGGAGAAGTAATAGAAATAAGAGACTACTACAAAAGAGCAGATATATGGGAAAAACGTGAAATATTAAAAATTTTGCAAAAAAAGCTAAGTGTAGGAGAGAATAGACCATTTTTTAAAGATATCAAATTACAATCTCAAAACATTTTGGAAAAGAATCTTACTTATACTGCTAAAGATAGTGGATTTAGGAAAATTTCTAGTGTTATAAAGAATTAAGAAATTAAGAAAAAGAAAATTTATTAAAAAATATCTTTATAAAATTACAGACTGTTGACAAAGTTAAAAAATTTTGTTAACAGTCTTTATTTAATAAAAAAACTAATTGTAAAAATGTTGAGAAAAATGTCATTTTATGATATAAGATATCTATGATAAGTACGTAAAGGATTAGTAGATGCATTTAAAAAGTTATGAAATAAATTGATATTATTTTTCAAGATTATAAAAATATTAAAGTGAATTGTAATAATAACAAAGTAAGAAATAATAAAAGGAGATAGTATTATGTTAGAAAACGATTATAATCCAATTGTTACAAAAAATGAGCTAATTGATATATTGTATGATAATTTTAAAAATTCAATTAGCAAAAATGACATAGAATATTTAATGAATGATAACATCAAATTAGGAAACAAAAATAATAAAATTTATAGTATTACAAAAGAAAAGATTCTTTTGTATATTATTGAAAATAAAAACTTTAACTATAACAAAGAAAATTATAAAAAAGCAATTTTATCTAAAGAATTTAAAGAAATATATTATTTTAAAATAGATAATAATAAGTATATATATTATTACACTAAACCAAATATTGAACCTATTTCAAATTATTATTTAATAATTTTGGAACAGCTTGAATATATATTAAAAAATAATTTCAATAATGGAATAAACAATGACGAATTAAAACATATACGAGCAGCATGTTTTAAAGACCTTAATAGTCTTAGGGAAAATGAACCACTAAATATTAAGTTTAAAAAATATGATTATATTAAAATTATATGTGAAAATAAAAATTATAATTATATTGGAATAAACGATATAATAAAATGTACACATTTTTTAGAATATAATAAAGAGTACAATTTTCTTACTATTGAAGAGCAAATATCATTAAAATTGATAATTTTATTAGGAATTGAAAATATATATTTAAATAATTCTGAATATTATCAAGAACAAGTAGACTTAAATCAAATTATAGAAAAAATAAATGAATATATTTTATTTATTGAAGATAATTTGAATAACATAAAAGATGAAATTGTATATTCTTTTGACTTTCAATATACTTTTAACTTAAAAGAGTATTGTTCTAGAATTTTTGCATACTTGAAAGATAATTATAATGTTTGGAATAGGAATACTTCACTATATGAAAAAGTAGATAATGAATTTATTTCTTTTTTAAGATATATTAGTTTTGATTACTATGTTATTAATAAGAAATACGAAAATGCAAATGAAATTTTCGAAAAAGAATTGCCATTATTTAAATATTTAAAAGAATCACTTTATAAATCTGAACATATGATACGTGAATTAATAGATGTAGTTTTAGCAACAAATTATAAGAATGACGAAGATGAAATGGAAATACAAAAGAAAAAATTAAGTTCTATTTTATCTACTGAGAATAAAAGATTACTTTATAATTATTTCGCCAGATTAGATATTTCTAAAAAAATTAAAAGAAACACAAAAGTATTATTAAGATTTTATATAGACTGTTATTATTATTTTGTGAACCTTAATGATGAAGAAAACGCTAATAAAATTTTTGAGTTTTTATTATATTTTAAAGATGGATATGGTATAGAAGACTTTATTTTAAAGTGTAGATATACAAAAAAAGTTGAAGATTTAAATGGCGAAAAAATAGATAACATTGATAATATTGATGAAATTGATAAAGCACTTAATAAACTTGATAAAAAAATAAATGAATTGAATCTTGTTAATCAATTTGATATCGATGAAGTGGAAACTACTTATAATAACATAAATTTTAAAAACTTTAAACAGGAAAATAGTCTAATAGTTAAAAAATGTATAGCTACAGGTGACAAAATTATGAATACCTTTAAAAAGTTAGATATTGATTTTTCAAATGCAGTTGTAGAATGGAGCAAAGCTGTTGAAACTGAAATGGATGAAAAATTATTCTCTGATGAAATAATCAATTTTTATGAAAAAAGTATTATTGAAAAAAAATTTACGAAAATTCTTTCTAATGGTAATGAATTGCATTTTAGATTAAAAAATTCAAAAGATATAACTGTTGGAATTTTCAATGAAATGGAGAAATATACTAATGGAAAACAAAATTTATTGGAACATTTATATGATAGATTTTTTAGTCAACATTATAAGTTAGATAAAGGAACTTATAAAAAATTGTGTGAAGATATAAAAAAAATTAGTAAACCTAGAAATGATTCAGCACATAAAGGCAAAACAATTAATGAAAGTACAGCTATGGATTGTAAAGAAAAGATTTTAGCTTCTGAAAGAATTTTAGAAATACTATCTAAATTAGAAGAAAGAAAAAAATAAAAGAAACTTATAGGCTTTCAGCAAATCACAAGTCAATTTTTCGACTCGTGATTTGCTGAAAAAACAGAAGAATAGTAAAATCTTGTATATTTATTGAGAAAAAATCGTTTTATGATATTATAAAAACGAAAAGATAGAAAAGATAGAAAAGAAGATTTTATTAAATATCAAAAGAACAAGCATATACATTTTATGTATAGCAGAAATAGATAAAAAGCTCTTTCATGGTTCAGGATTGAAACATTTGCAAAAAACATTATTTAAGCAAGAAAAAATTTATATACCAAAACAAGACGAATTAAAGACTTTTAACAATCAAGTTAAAACCATGTTTTGATACTATATCAACTAATAAAATAGAAAATAAAAAATTAAATTCATTAAAAGAATACTTATTATCACTTTTAATGAATGGACCAATTAATGTAGATGATATAGAATTTAGTGAGATAAAATGTGATTTACTTAATTAGTTTATAAAAAATCACTTGGAAATTAAATAAAAGTATTATATATTAATTTATAGGAGGAGTTAATAATGTCAAAAATAAATGTAGATCAAAAAATATTTGTTCATTATTAGGAGATAAAAAATCAGATTTTATTATACCAGACTATCAAAGACCTTATGCATGGACTGAAGAAGAATGTCAAACTATAATTCCATTATGCAGGATACAATCCAGGTGTAAATACTTTAAAAACTCCAGTATATGCTGAAATGATAAATATAGTTAATAATAAAGAAGTGACATTTGAAGAATTTAAGTTTGAATTATCTGCGATTAGAAATTCTATTGAGAATTACAGATATTTGAATCAAAGACCAATAACAAAATCCATGCTAACATGGTGGTCTTTTCAAAATGAGAATCAAGAATTACTTGAATTATCAAGTACATTTGAAATAGAGCATATTTTTGCAAAGAATAGACAAGAAAATGAAAAAAGCTTAACGAATTCAGAAAACCTTGAAACTTTAGAAAATAAATCCATATTAGAGAAAAGAATAAATATAAGAGCTTCAGATTATAGATTTGAAGATAAAGTAAAATATTATAAAGGTTTTACAAATGCAAGAGGAGTACATAAGGAAGGAACGAAAATAGATGAATTATATTATATATGGCTAATAATAGAGAAGACTATACGGAGCAAGATATAAAAGATAGAAATAATACAATTATTGAATCATTCATTAATTACATGAAAATAAGAATTTTATAAAATAAGCCAATAAAATGATTGATTTTATTAATTTAATGTAATATAAAATATTACTTAGAAAAAATATTTTTAGAGCTATGTTTATAGAGCATGGCTCTATTTTTTTATTTTGGTATAAATACAACTTAATGTTTTATAATAGTAATAAAACATATACATAATATCTTTTATAAATTTTGAAAAAAGTATTGACTAATACTAATAACCATGGTACAATAAAAATGCCATCAAAAAATGGCACATCAATAAAGGAGATGGCATATAATGAACACTATAGGAGGTCAAATACAGAGTCAAAATTTACTGAAAATTAAAAGAATTGTAGATAAAGACAATGACGGAGATAAATTTATTATTGTCAGGACTGAAAAAAATAAAGAATTTATGAGAGAGTACGATTTAAATCGAGAAGATATTAAAGATATTATAAGAAGACTCTCAGTAGATGACTGCTTTGCTGGTCTAGAAAAAGACAGAGATTCACAATATGAAGGGTGGATATTTAAATTTGATCCTTTATTCGAAGACACTAAACTTTATATTAAGATTAGAGTTGAGAGTACAGAAAAATCAGTTTGTTTGTCAGTACATGAATTTGGTAAATATGATGAGGTGAATTAAAATGAGAGAATATTGTCCATATTGTAAAAAAGAAGTAGATTATAAAATAGAAAAAAGAGATGTAAAAGAATTTAGAGGAATAGAAATAGATACCTATGAAAATGTAGCTGTATGTAAAGAATGTCATCAAGACTTATACGTAAATGAAATCGAAGAAAAAAATAATGAAAGAATATATGAATTATATAGAGAAAAGGCAAATATTATAAAACCACAAGATATAGTTGATTTAAGAAAAAAATATGATATATCACAAAGAGAATTAACTGCTATTCTTGGATTTGGAAAAATGACTATTAATAGATATGAAAGAGGAGGAGTTCCAACAAAATCTCAAAGTGATTATATAAGATTATTGATTGATAACGATAATAAGTTTATAGAAAAAGTAAAAGAAGCATATAAAAATGGTAATATCAATGATAAAACATATGAAAAAATTGTCTCTGAAGAGATAAATACTAGTATAGCTAAAGAACAAATTCAAGACAATATAAGAAGATATTTAAGATATGCTTTAAATAGAAAGCCTGATATATTTAATGGATATAAATCATTGGATATAGAAAAAGTTGAGAATATTATTTCTTATATTGCTAGCAAAGTAAAAAATTTAACTATTACAAGTTTAAATAAATATTTATGGTTTATAGACATAGTATCTTTTAATCAAAGAAGTGTTTCTATTACTGGTCTAACATATCAAAATCAAAAATTTGGACCTACTATTATTGATAAGAAATATGATGAAATATCATTGTTAGATGATAAATATATTAGAGAAGATATTGAAACTGAAAATGGTAATACAACTAAAATAATAAGTAATGGAAATTATGATTTAGACAAAATAAGTGATACTGAAAAAGAAATAATTGATACAATAATAAAAATACTAAAGAATAAAACTGTGACAGATATATCTGAATTGTCACATAGAGAGGAAGGATGGAGAAAAACTAAAAGACTTGAAACAATATCTTTTGAATATGCTATGAATTTAAATATAATTAAATAAATAAGCAAAAGCAAAGTATTTTAGTTTTTTACTATATATTTTGCTTTTTTATTTTGAAAGGAGTAACACATGTATGAATTTGTAAAAATAATTAACAGAACTTTAAGGAATCAAGCTTTTTCGAATCCATTTGAATACATAATGGACAATCAATTAGCTGCAATTTTTATTTTTTCATTGTTTGGTGCTGTTTTAGGCAAAGTAGCTTTCACAATGTGTGGAATATTCTATAAAAGTAGAAGTAATAAAACTTTAGGTAGTATTGGCTATATGTTTTTTTATTGTATAAATGTACAAGTACTAATAAAATTGTGCCAATGGTTTCAAAATATATATTTAGTAATATCAATATATATGTTATTTGTAATAGCACTATTTATTGTACTATATAAAATAAAAAATGGAATAAGACAAAATATAATATAAAATCTAATAATATTATAAGATTCGACAAATTTTTTAAACATAAAAATATATAATAAAAAGGAGATGATAAAAGTGGAAACATATATTTTTTCGGTTATAACAGCAGCAATAAGTGGATTTGTAACATACTTGGTTGCAAGAAATGGAAATAAAAAAGATATTGAAATGTTAAAGATACAAAATACAGCAGATATGGAAAAACTAATGAACCAACACAAGATAGATATTGAAGCAATGAAAGAAAAACATAAGTTGGAACTTGAATTAAAAGAAATTGAACAAAAATATAAATTGGAATTATTAAAATTAGAAAATGAAAATGAAATTAAAAAAACAACAGAAATTGCCAATAATGCATCTATGAACACAGCAACAAATCAGATATTTGGAAATATATTTGGAAGGGAAAGTGTACAGAAACAATTAGATAATGCAATAGAAGAAGCTTTCAAAAATGCAAAAGTGAAAGGAGAAGAAAATAAGGGTGAAAATTAATATTAGAAAAGAATCGCAAGGAATATCTAAAGATGAAGACACAATTCAATTTAAAGTGATTGAATCTATAAAAGACAATGGATATAATTTGATTTTTGATGATGATGAATCTGGAGAAATATCAGACATCATAGCTATAAAAGTTGAAAATGAAACAATTAATATAGATTTATTTCATTGTAAATATTCAAAAGAATATTTACCAGGAGCAAGAATTGGTGATCTATATGAAGTTTGTGGACAAGCACAAAAATCAACTAATTGGAAAACAAATTCAGAAAGATTGTTAAGGCATATTTTGAGAAGAGAAAATTTAAGAGAAAAAAGAAATCCAGGAACAAGCAGATTTAAAGTAGGAGGCAAAAATACGATTAATCATTAATAAATATGTCAAAAGTATATTCAACAAAAATGAACGTATATATTGTTCAACCAGGAATGTCTAAGAGTAAAGCAACAGATGACCAACTAGAACTATTAGGAGTCACAAAGACATGGCTTTTGGACATGTTGGGAGTTAAATTATATGTAATTGCAAGTAATTAAAATGAATATTTATATATAAAAGTGTGAAATTAAGTAAAATAATTCCACACTTTTTACTATTTACCATTCAAAACATCCCATAACTAGCTGAGAACCATCTACAAAACCATTTCTATAATATTTTTCATTCATATAGATTAAATATTTCATAAAATCATCGTAAATTAAATCAAGTTGCTTTTCTACATATTTCTTATTATGTTTAGAAACATTCTTTAAAATTTTTCCTCTAAAAGGATCATAGTTAAATTCATTTGCTCTATCTTGTTTATCTACATAGCATAAATATGTTTCCTCAATACAATCATACCATTCTTTTAATATATCATCTTCATTTATTTTTCTAAAATTCACCATAATAATTCTCCTTAAAATTTATTTTTATAAAAGGGATTGGGACTTGTCCCATTGCATAGAATTTGAAAATACGAAAAATTCGTGTGAACAAATTCATTGCTTGCCAGGACAAGATTTAACCCTTTTTCAAATTTTATTTAACAATAAATAACTCATTAAGTACAATTTCTTCAGCTCTATTTTTAATATTATTCATACATCTAACCCACTCTAATTGATTTTTTTGTTTCAAGTTTTCATCAACTTTTTCTTCCTTAGCAAGTTCATAAATAATCTTTTTTACTCTGCTATTTGCAATTTTATCAATCTCAATTAAGTGTTCTGGTAATGTATCATTTAATATTAAATTGCTATATAAACCTAGCTTATGTTTCTTTATATACTCTAATCTTAAACGCCCATATAATCCAATATGGTAATCTGATTCAGTTCCTTTTATTGCTAAATTAGGAAGTAAATAATCTCCTTCTTTGTGATAAGTAATTTTTTTCATAATCAAAACCTCCAAAATAAATTTTTAGGTTTCCCATTTTTAAATTTTATTGCGAACATGTGTATAAATTTATTGGGGAAATAATGGGGAAAAATTTTTCAAAAAAGTACAAAAAATTACACAAATGCTTGCTATGCCAAAAAAACCGAAGGTGTTAAAATACAAGCTAAAACCCTTGATTTCACTAAAGTACAAGAAACAGGCAGGTCGCCCTCATACCCCGAAGGGAAAATAAACCTAAAAAACGAACATTAATATCAAAATAAAAAGAATATATATCAAATGCATAGCATACACTCTAATATAGGAGGAAGCCATGCAAAACCAAATTATAGGAGAAATTATATTATGCATAATATCAATAGTTATAGCAACATTTATCACATATGAAGTATTTCAAAAACAAAAAATGAAAAAACACCTTGAAAAGTAAAATCAAATCATATATAATAAAACCAAATCCTAGAAATATAATTATATTTCTAGTTACCTTTCTTTAGAAAAGAGGTAGTATTATGAAAAAAATTTTCTCAAATTACAAATCAACACTGATTCTTTTAGCTGCAATCATTGTTGGTGCAATCGTTGGAATCGTATTCCAAGAAAAAGCAGCTATCTTACAACCATTAGGTGACATCTTCATCAACCTATTATTGGTTATCATCATTCCACTTATATTCTTAACAATTACAACATCCATTACAAAAATGAAAACTCCAAAAAGATTAAGCAAAATCATTATTACGATTATTGCTGTATTTGTTGTAACTTCTATTATAGCTGTATTGATAGGATTTGCAAGTACATACTTTGTAAAACTTGTTAATACAGAAGATGGAGAAATAATTAAACAAAGTTTAGAAACAGAAAGTGGAGAAGAAGTATCAGATAGTGAAGAAGAAATGACAATTGCAGAAAGAACAGTAAACTTATTAACGGTAAATGACTTTTCAAAATTATTATCTAAAGACAACATCATTGCACTTTTAATATTTTCTATAATGTGTGGTGTAGCAGTTAATATGGCAGGAGAAAAAGCCAAACCAGTAAAAGAATTACTAGAATCTGCAAATATTGTTGTAGAAAATATAGTAAAAATTATAATGTATTATGCACCGATTGGACTAGGCTGTTACTTTGCATCTTTTGTAGGAAGCTTTGGAGCATCTATTGCAGTAGGATATCTAAAAACATTTGTTATTTATACAGTTGTAGCAGTTGCATTTTACTTTATAATCTACACTTTTTATGCATGGATAGCAGGTGGAAAAAATGGAGTAAAAAAATTCTGGCAAAATGTATTGCCTTCCACAGTAACAGCACTAGCAACTTGTTCAAGTGCTGCATCTATTCCAGTAAATATTGAGTGTAGTAAAAAAATGGGAGTATCTGAAGACATTGCAGAAACAACAATTCCTCTTGGAACAAGCTTTCACAAAGATGGTTCTATTATAGGTTCTATATTTAAAATAATGTTTTTAGTATGCCTATTTGGAACAAGTTTAGCAACAGTAGGAGATGTAATGGGAGTATTAGGAATAGCACTATTAGCAAACTTACTAGTTACTGCAGTGCCAATAGGAGGAGGAACTATCTCAGAAATGCTTATCATTACAATGATGGGGTATCCAGTAGCAGCATTACCAATATTAACAATGGTAGCAACAATAATAGACGCACCAGCAACAATGCTAAATGTAACAGGAGACACAGTATCTTCTATGATAGTAGCAAGATTTGTGGACGGAAAAAATTGGTTAGAAAAATAATAAAGAAAAACTCTGATTATTAAACAAAACAGTTTAATAACCAGAGCTTATTTTTTATTAATAAATTTAAAAACCTATAATTTCTTGATATACCTCTAGTGCAAAATGATCTGTCATACCAGAAATATAGTACAAAATACATTTGCAAAAATCAGATTTTTTACCAAAAGAAAATAGTATAGTATTTTTCAAATTGCCACGATTTTCAATAGGATAATATTGTTTTACAAAATCTATAAAACTATTACCTAATATAGGATATGCAGAAGAAAGATTTTCTAAATTACTTAATAAATTATCACTTGAATAAGAAGACTTAAGAAGATTATATATTTCAGTTAAAACAACTTCAAAATATCGTGTAGAACGCTGAAGTCTCTCTGAAAAATAAATATTTTTATAATTAAAAGCCTTAATTTGATTAAGTAAATTAACAGCCTTTTCAGAAAAACATAAACCTTTTTCAGGACTAGAATTGGTACATAAATCATAAATTAAATCATGAATAACATTTGTATTATTCAAACTTTGATCTGTGTCAAGCCCTAATAAATCATACAAATCTTTTAACTGAGAATCCAAAATTCCAACAGTAATTGCATCTTCTATATCACGCAAGACATAAGAAATTTTATCTGCTATTTTAACAACACAAGCTTCCCAAGTATATGGTGCAAATTGATTAGGATGCAAATAATCAGATAAATCTATAAAATCTTTTCTAGGTTTAATTACATTTTCATCTATTTCACCACAATGAGAAATAATTCCATCACGAACTCCGTAAGTCAAATTCAAATTTTGTTTATATCCATTATAATCTTCTAATAATTCAATAAAATCCACAAAATCTAAACCATTCCTTTCATGCCAAAAAGGAACACCTATATCTTCACTAGAGAATTTTGATAAAATCTTTTCACCAGAATGTCCAAATGGGCTATGACCTAAATCATGACTAATAGCAATAGCACGAGTCAGAGAAGTATTTAACCCAAGAGCTTTAGCAATAGTATGACTAATAGACTCTACATGCATAACATGTTCAATGCGAGTACAAATATGATCATTATCTGGAGAAAAGAATACCTGCGTTTTATGTCTTAGGCGCCTGTAAGCTGTAGAATGTAATATTCTTGTATAATCACGCTCAAAATCATCTCTTAGATCAGTATTTCTTTGATATAAAGGAAACTTACGAGAAACAATATTTTCCCAATTTGGATTTAATGGATTAGCAGCATATTTTTCAAACTTTCCAAGTTCAATATTTTGCATAAAATCACCTCTTTTAATTGACATTTTTTTTAATAATAGTATAATTACTTTGTAATAGTATACTACAAAAAGATAGAAAAAAATAGCGAACAAATAAAATAAATAGGAGGAAGAATAAATGGGAAAACTATTTGTTATAGAAGGAACAGACTCTAGTGGAAAGCAAACACAAATGGCAAAATTAAAAGAAAGATTTGAAAAAGAAGGAATCAAATATAAAAGTGTAGCATTTCCTAATTATGATAGCAAAAGCTCAGAATTAGTTAAAATTTATTTAAATGGGGAATTAGCAGAAGATCCAAAAGAAATTAGTCCATATATAGCTTCAACTTTTTATGCAGCAGATAGATATATTACATTTAAAAAAGAATATCAAGAATATTATGAAAAAGGTGGAATTATATTAGTAGATAGATATACTACGTCAAACATGGTACATCAAGCAGGAAAAATAAAAGATGATGAAGAAAGAAAAAAATTCTTAGAGTGGCTATGGGACTTTGAATTTAATTTATATGGATTGCCGATACCAACACAAGTTATATTCTTAAATATGCCAACAGAATATGCAATGAAGCTTATGGAAAACAGAAAAAACAAAATTACAAATGAAGCAAAAAAAGATATTCATGAAAGAAATCCAGAACATTTAAAAGATGCATATAATGAAGCCATAAAATTATCTAAAAAATACAACTGGTATGAAGTTAAATGTGTTAAAGACAACAAGATAAGAACAATTGAAGATATACATGAGGAAATTTATTCAGAAGTAAAGAAATATATAATTAATTAAGAATGATTGTAAAAAGAAGAGAAATAAAGAGAATTTGAAAGAAAATAGCAAAAAAATGCAAAAACAAAAAAAGTAAAGGCAAAAATTAACCAAAACAATATTTGGAATAAAATGCCAAAAATGTTATACTATATATTGATGGTGCATTATTCTAGTCATACTGTGTTTTATGAGGGTGGGGCTAAAAATCCACTAAAGGGCGCATCGTTGAAGTTTCTTGTATTTGCGCGAAATGCCAGTTTTGTGTGAATATAGGGAGTAAAGAATTTAGGGTATTATATAATGGCATATATAAGATTCCCTATTTTCGCGGAGGCTTAAACAAAAAATATGTTTGAGTTAAACCTATGGTGAGTGCCAAGACACAAAATACATAGAGTAGCCTGTCTCGAGTGAATGTATTGGGATTAACAATGTTAAAGATATTTATTTTGGCCAAATAATATCATATGTTATGAAATTTCATTTGCAAAAAAGACTAGTAAAACCAAAAGTATGTCAAGGAAAACTTCTAGAATGTTTGCTTTAATCAAAAGCATAGAAGTCTAGGGATTAAGGTACAGATTTAAGTGGCGATCTGGTGTTCATTAGAATATGGATGATTCTTTTAAACGGAAACGGCTATAGCAGTAATGCTAAGTGGGAATCAGAGAAATTCGACCAGACCTAAACTGTAAAATTTACTTAGACTTTTACCATCTAAAACAGAAATAAACGCCCTGTATAGGGCGTTAATTTGAATAAAGGAGAGTAAATGGAAAAAAATTCGAAGGAACAAGAACACAGAGCAACAAAATGGTTTATACAAGTATTTGCAATAACGTTTATATTATCTATAATTTTTTCATATATATCAACAAATGGGGTATCAAATTTAGGAATATTACCAGCTTGTGCCATACTAATTTTGGTAGTTGCTATAGGAATATTATTTGACATTATTGGTGTTGCTGTAACAGTAGCAAATGAAGAAGAATTTCATGCAAAGGCAACAAAAAAAGTAGAAGGTTCAAAAGATTCCATAAAATTAATAAAAAATGCACCAAAAGTTGCTAATATTTGTGCAGATGTAATTGGTGATATTTGTGGAGTATTAAGTGGAGCAATTAGTGCTTTAATTGCAGTTAAAATAACAGAGCAGTTACAAATGAATTTTAATTTGCAATTTATATTAAGTGCATTAGTTTCTAGTGTAACAGTAGGAGGAAAAGCCATAGGAAAAGAAATAGCAAATAAAAATGCAACAAATATTGTGCATTTTGTAGGAAAAATATTAAACAAATTTAATCATAAAAGATAAAAGAGAAGTCAAGCTTCTCTTTTAATTTCAATAAGTTCATCTAATGTACAATCTAAGTATTGGCATAATTCTTCTAAATATTTAAAAGAAATAGAAGAAGTTTCTCCACGAATAACACGATTTAAATTTCTAGTGGTAATATCCATATTTTTACATAACCAATACTTTGTTTTTTTCTTCTTCTTTAAAAGTTCTTCAATATGAAAATGAATCATAGTACCACCTCTTTCAATTCTCAGATTTTAAATATATTGTAATATAGAAAATGCGGAGAAATAAGATACTTACAAATCCCCTAAAAGATTTATGATAAAATATTGCTAAAAAAATAAAAAAAGTATAGACTATAAATATATAAGGAGGAATCAAAATGAAAGCATTGATTACAGGAGCATCATCTGGAATAGGAAAAGATATTGCAAAAGTATTAAGTAAAAAAGGATATGAACTTATTTTAGTAGCAAGAGAAAAACAAAAATTAGAAGAAGCAGCAAAAGAATTGGGCACTAAAACGCAAATTATTGCAGCAGACTTATCTCAAGAAGAAAACTGCAAAAAAATATATGAGCAAGTACCGGAAATAGACTTATTAATCAACAATGCAGGATTTGGTGATTGTGGTAAATTTGTAGATACAGATTTAGAAAAGGAAATAAAAATGATAAATACAAATATTACAGCATATCATATTTTAACTAAACTATATTTAAAAGAGTTTCAAAAGAAAAATAAAGGACAAATTTTAAATGTAGCATCTATTGCAGGATTTATGCCAGGACCACTAATGAGCACATATTATGCAACAAAAGCCTATGTGGTACGTTTATCAGAAGGAATAAGGGAGGAACTAAAAAAAGAAAAATCAAATGTAAAAATATCTATTTTATGTCCAGGACCAGTAGCAACCAACTTTAGTAATGTCGCAAATGTTAAATTTCATACAAGAGAAGCTGATAGTATGCAGATTGCACAATATGCTATTAAACAATTACAGAAGAATAAATTTTATATCATACCAGGAATTGATATAAAACTAGTAAAAATTTTTAGTAAAATTGTACCAAACAATATTCTTGCAAAATCAGCATATATGATTCAAAAAAGGAAGATAAGAAAAGCTTGACAAACACAAACAAACATTCTATAATAAAAATGGTGATGAACTATGGAAAGACAAATTTTACATGTAGATGTCAATAATGCCTTTTTAAGTTGGACAGCTTTATATATGCTAAAAAATGGCAGTAAAATAGATATTAGAGAAATCCCCTCTATAATAGGTGGAGATGAAAGTAAACGTTCGGGAATTGTACTTGCCAAAAGCCAAAAAGCAAAAGAATTTGGTATCAGAACAGCAGAGACAATCTATCAAGCTAGAAAAAAATGTCCAAACATTCAAATATATCCATCTAATTATAAAATATATAAGGAATATTCCAACAAACTATTTATGCTACTATCAGAATACACAGATAAGATTGAAAGATTTAGCATTGATGAATGTTTTTTAGATATGACCCAATATTTAATGAAATCTACATTATTAGATAAAGCAAAAGAAATTCACGCGAGAGTAAGAGAAGAATTAGGATTTACAGTAAATATTGGAGTTGCTAATAACAAATTATTAGCCAAAATGGCATCAGATTTTGCAAAGCCAGATAAAATTCATACATTATTTCAAAATGAAATTCAAACTAAAATGTGGCCATTACCAATTTCAGAATTATTTGGGCTAGGAAAGAAAACAGTACCTAAGTTAGAAAATATGCAAATAAAAACAATTGGCGATTTAGCAAAAGCACAAAAGGAAATACTTAGCAAAAAATTAGGTAAATACGGAATACAATTATGGGAATACGCAAATGGAATAGATAATTCAGAAGTAAAATATGAGCAAGAAAAACCTAAAAGCATAGGAAATTCTGTTACATTAGCAGAAAATATAACTGATATGGAAAAATTAGAAGAAATTTTGTTAGCATTAGCAGAACAAGTTACATATCGCTTACGTAAGCAACAAATGGAAGCAAATGTAGTAAATATACAACTTCGAACTAAAGACTTTGTAGATACAACACATCAAGGAAAATTATCATATCCTACAGCAAGTACAAAAGAGATATATGTGAAAGCAAAAGAATTACTGAAAGAAATGTATAAACCATATACGCAGATAAGGTTAGTCGGATTAAAAGTAGATAATTTAGAAAATAAAGAAAAGGAACAAATTTCACTTTTTCAAGGAGAAAAAGATGAAAAACAAGAAAAACTTGATAAAGTTATTGATAAAATTAATGAAAAATATGGTTATGATAGTATTACTAGAGCAAAAAAAATGGAATTAAATAATAAAATAAAATTCAAATAGGGAACAGGTCTTAATAAGACCTGTTTTAGTTCCCAGAAATAATAAATTAATAAAAGAACAATAAAAACTAAAGACTAATTATAATATAATTATATCATAAAAAATGTGTCAAAATCAATCGAAAGTTGTCAATGGAAACATAAACATTTTATAAAAAAACTCTTGCAATATTTAAAAAAATGAAGTATTATAAAACAGCCATTTACAGAAAATGGAAATCTAAAGAGAAAGAAGATGTTAAAAATGAGAATATTTTACGGAGGCAAATTCATAGAGAAATCTAGATTAGAAGAAGAAGGAATTTTTTATCCAATTAAATTAGAATATTATAAAAGATTGGATAATGAAGAAAAACAAAATGAGCAGATTAACTATGGAATAAGCATAGTAAAAACTGAATATATTCCAGATAATACTAAAATAGAAAGTAAAGATATCCAAAATTTAACAAAAGATGAAGAAAAAATAGAGCAAATACTATCACTGTGTAAAAAATATGAAGTAACGCCAATAGAAATAGAAGATATACTACAAGATATGTGTAAAGAATATGATTTTTTATATAAAAATTTGTAAAAAACTTGCAAAAACCTAAAAAGTAAGCTAGAATACTATAAGAAAACAAGTTAAGAGAGGTATATTATGGCAGATAAATTGATAATAGTAGAATCACCAGCCAAAGCTAATACAATAAAGAAATTTTTGGGAGGCAGTACAAAGGTAGTAGCTTCAATGGGACATATTAGAGATTTACCAAAATCAAAAATGGGAATAGACATAGAACATAACTTCGAACCTGAATATATCAATATTCGAGGAAAAGGGGACTTAATAAAAGAGTTAAAAAAAGATGCTAAACAAGCTAAAACAGTATATTTAGCAACTGACCCTGATCGTGAAGGAGAAGCAATAGCTTGGCATTTAGCAAACATATTAAAGGAAGATGCAAAAAACATTACAAGAGTTACTTTTAATGAAATTACTAAAACAGCAGTACAAAAAGCAATGAAAGAGCCAAGAAATATTGATGTTAATTTAGTTGACGCCCAACAAGCAAGAAGAGTACTTGATAGAATAGTAGGATATAAAATTAGCCCCGTATTATGGAAAAAAGTTAAAAGAGGACTATCAGCAGGTAGAGTGCAATCAGTAGCAGTAAAATTGATTGTTGATAGAGAAGAAGAAATTGAAAAGTTTATTCCAGAAGAATATTGGAATATCTACGCGAATTTAGAAGATAAAGAAACTAAAAAAGAATTTCAAGCACATTTTTTTGGTAAAGACGGAAAAAAACAAGAAATTCATTCACAAGAAGAAGTGGATGAGATTATAAAAGCAGTAAAAGATGGAAAATACATAATTACAGAAGTAAAAAAAGGAGAAAGAAAAAGAAATCCAGCTCCCCCTTTTACAACTAGTACAATGCAACAAGAAGCATCTAGAAAATTAGGATTTACACTAAAAAAGACAATGTCAGTTGCACAAATGCTTTATGAAGGTGTTAAAATACCAGAGCAAGGTTCAGTAGGATTAATTACATATATGAGAACAGATTCAACAAGGATTTCAGAAGAAGCTAGAAAAGCTGCAAAAGAGCAGATAACCAAAATTTATGGAGAGAACTATTACGAAAATAGATATTATCAGACGGGAAAAGATGCACAGGATGCACATGAAGGTATTAGACCAACATATATCAACATTGCGCCAGACAGTATAAAGGATTATTTAACAACAGATCAATTTAAATTATATCGCTTAATATATAATCGCTTTATGGCAAGCCAAATGAAGCCTGCTATATATGATACAATGGCAGTAACCGTAAATTCAAACGGTTATGAATTTAAAGCAAATGGGCAAAATTTGAAATTTAAAGGATTTATGACATTATATGTAGAAGGAACTGATGGAAAAGAAGAACAAGAAGAAGCAATATTACCAGAACTTCAGAAAAATCAAGAAGTAAAATTAAAAAAATTGGAGCCAAAGCAAAGTTTTACAGAACCACCAGCACGTTATACTGAAGCAAGTCTAGTTAAAACTTTAGAAGAAAAAGGAATAGGCAGACCAAGTACATATTCACCTACCATTACAACTATTTTAGAAAGAAGATACATAGAAAAAGAACAAAAACAACTTTGTCCAACAGAGTTGGGAAGAATTGTTAATAAGTTATTAACAGAAAATTTCACAGATGTAATCAATGTAGAATTTACAGCTAAAATAGAAAATCAATTTGATGAAATTGCAGAAGGAAAAGAACAGTGGAAAGAAATGATAAAAGAATTTTATACACCATTTGAAAAAGAATTAAAAAAAGTAGAAAAAGAATTAGAACATGTAGAATTAGTAGAAGAAGTTTCTGATGTAAAGTGTGAAAAATGCGGAAGAATGATGGTGTATAAATATGGAAGATATGGAAAATTTTTAGCTTGTCCAGGATATCCTGAATGTAAAAATGCAAAACCAATAATTGAAACAATAGATGTCCCATGTCCAAAATGTGGAGCAACAGTGCAAGTAAGGAAAACTAAAAAAAGAAGAACATATTATATTTGTGAAAATAATCCTGAAAAATGCGATTATATATCTTGGAATAAGCCAAAACTAGGAGAAAAATGGAATCCTGAAGAGGCTCAAGAATTCAAAAAGACTAGTACAAAAAGAAAAACTAAGAGAACTACTAAAAAAAGGAAATAAAATATGAAGAAAATAAAATCATATCAACTAGAAATAATAGTATTTATTTGTGGAGCAATGACAATGATATTAGAGCTTGTAGCAGCAAGAGTATTATCACCATATGTAGGAAGCTCTAATTTAATATGGACTTCTATTATTGGAATAATGTTAACATGTATGAGCTTAGGATATTGGTTAGGAGGAAAAATTGCAGATAAAAAGCAAGACATAAAGGATTTATCTCAATTTATATGGATAACTGCAATTGCAATAAGTTTAATTCCAATATTAGAAACGATAATTGTTAATGGACTTGCAACAATTTGGAGTGAACAACTTATTGCTGTTGCTATAATTTCTTCTACGTTTTTATTTGGAATACCTAGCTTTATGCTAGCAACAGTATCACCAATTTGTGTAAAACTAAGGAATAATGAGCAAATGCAAGTAGGAACTGTTTCTGGAAAAATATCCTCTATTTCAACTATTGGAAGTATATTTGGGACATTTTTTGCTGGATTTGTTTTAATTCCACAAATCGGTGTAAATAATATAATATTAGGAAGTAGTATATTATTATTAATACTTGCTATATCAATATATCCAAATAAAACAGTAAAAAGCATATTGTGTGCGATAGCTACATTAATAGCAATTATTGTATTTTCTATTATTGGTAAGTATTTATTTAAAAATGAACATTCAGATATCATAAAAGATTTAGATACTGAATATAGTAGAATATGGATTAAAAATGTAACTGTAGGAAAAGATACAAATTATAAAACATTGCAGGTAGATACAGGGGTGGAATCATACATAAATGAACAAACAGGAGAAATGGGAGCAAAATATTTAACATATTATGATTTATTTTCATATTATAATAAAAATGCAAAAAACACACTAATGATAGGTGGAGCAGCGTATACGTATCCAAAGCATTATTTAAAAAAATATCAAAATAATAATATAGATGTTGTAGAGATTGATCCTAAAATGACCAAAATAGCACAAGAAGAATTTGATCTAGATATAAAAAATACAAAACTGAAGATTTATCATCAAGATGGTAGAAGTTATTTAAATTATAGTAAAAAAAATTATGACACTATTTTAATAGATGCATTTAAAGGATTAAATGCACCATTTGAATTAACTACGTTTGAAGCTTTGTCAAAAGCAAAAGAAAGACTTAATGAAAATGGGACAGTAATAACTAATATTATTTCAGCATTAGAAGGAGAAAAAGCTAAATTTATTGAATATGAATATGCAACTTATAAAGCTGTATTTGATGATGTAAAGTTATATAAAGTAAGGCAAAGTGAAGATGAAACAGAATTTCAAAATCTTATATTAATTGGAATAAAAGGAAACCCAGAAATAAATTATGAAGCTCAAGCAGAATATAATGAAATACTAGATACAGAAATCTCAAACTATATGACTGATAAAACAATAGTAACAGATGATTTTGCACCAATTGGAAATTAGATAACTAATGTAAAGATTTTTTAGAATCCATATATTGACAATATACCCAAAATCTGTTATTATATATAAGTATTTGATATAAGAAATTGCGGGAATAGCTCAGTTGATAGAGCGCTGCCTTGCCAAGGCAGAGGTCGCGGGTTTGAGCCCCGTTTCCCGCTCCATATTTTTTTAATATACAAAAAAGAATATGGCGCTATAGCCAAGCGGTAAGGCACGAGTCTGCAAAACTCTGATCCCCGGTTCGATTCCGGGTGGCGCCTCCAAACGACAAAAAATGACAAATTCCTAACATTAAGTTAAATTTTGTCATTTTTTTATTCTCTTAGAGCTGCGGTGCGTTTTACATTAAAACTCAATTTTTATTTTTCATTGAAATTTATTGTAATTTTTTGTATTTCTATACAACCTTCCAGCAGTTACACTAAAGATTGAAAAAAATTCAAATTTTAGGTGAATTATACATATTATAATTTATCTTTCCTCTCCATACTCATATTTTTCATATTTATCAATTGCTCTTTTTAGACCTGTTTCTTTTGCTATTCTCAAATAGTGTTCTGATAATTTATAATTCTTATCTGTTCCTTTCCCATTATAGTAAAAGTTCGCACCCAAATCATATATGGCTACAATGTGTCCTTTATTTGCACATTCTTTAATTATTTCAAATGCTTTTTTATAATCTTTTTCTATTCCACCTAGTCCAAAATGATAATATGCACCTGTAACAAATTTAGCGTAAATTCTTTCAATTTCACCTATATCTTGTGAATTTATTAAGCTTATTATTTGTGGATAAGTTTGTTGTAATAATCTGTTCCCCTTTTTTTCATCTATTGGTAGTGCATTCCCTAAACCTAATTCGTAAGAAATTCCTAAAGAATATTTGCATAAAGGATAACCTAAATTATAGCCTTTTTTATAGTATTCCAACGCAATATCATAATCTTGTTCAGCTCCATTTTCTTCTAAGTCATAACTTCAACCTAAGATATAATAAGAAAAAACATCTTGTTCTTTTTTCAATTTATCTAAATCAAATTTAATTATATCCATATACTTTCTCCTTAAATTGCTATATTTTATAATAATGTTATCCAATTTCTTCTTCCATACATAACTCTTACAATTTGTATATTTTCATCATTTATTCTATAAAAAACAATATAATTATCAATTACTAGTTTCCTAATTTTAAAGCTTTTGATTATATCATCATCTATAATAGAATACATTTCTGGATTATCTTTTAAACTATCTATTTCTTTTTTTATCTTTGCAATTAGCTTTTGAGCAGTATTAGGCTCTTGTAAATTATATTTCATGTATCGTTTTATATCTATTAAATCTTGCTTTGATTCCATTGAATATTCAATATTATATTTTTTCAAAGGCAAATCCTCTTTCTTTTTTAAATTTTATCTAACTCGTCAAAAACTTCTTTTGATGAATATTTTTTGTCATTTTCTAATGACTTAATTCCTTTTTCTAATTCTTTATATAAAGTATACTTATCTGTTAAAAGTTCGTATAATTCGATACTCATTACTGCTAAATCTCCTGCTCCATTTTTAGTAATATATACTGGACTATTTGTTTGATGGCAAATTGTAGAAATTTCATTATAATTATTTCTTAAATCAGAACTTGGTCTAATAATTGGCATACTAAACACCTCCATAAATATTATATACATATTTTATCAAAATATTGATATATAGTCAATGTTTTTCAATTAATTTTATTTTTAAAATTTATAACCGCAATCCCCAGTTACATTAAAAATTGCTTTATGTATCTTGAAAGTGTTGATATAATAAAATAACAACACTTTCTGCTCTTGACCGAAAGGAATGTGTTGTTATTGCTTTTTATAAGTGGTAACTAGATTACTATGGTTTCTCATTTTCTATCTATATTATACACAAATTTTAAGAATTTGTCAGACGCAATTTTGAAAGAATATTTTATAACGTGTATACGAAATTACACAATGTTATATAAAATTAAATTATATGTGACAAAAAATTAACCATTATGTATGAAAATGTAACAAAATAAATTTTTTATTTACATAAATACAAAAAAGCATAATGTTTGCTTAAAATATAAAGAAAAATAGTATATATGAAATAATTGAAAGTAAAAAATAATTACATTAGGTCAAAATTATTTAATTTTATCTTTATTTATATATTATCAAATTACTTACAAATTTCAAATTTGATTTCACTATTTTTTAATTTTATAGCTTTTAATTTATTAAATTTAATTGCCTTACTTTGCAATAGCCAACTATTTGCAGATTCCCATATTGAAAAAGAGCCAATAGTTGAAATAATTTCTAAAATGATAAGATTAATTTTATCAGTTAATATTATTGAAAATATTATAAATATTATACCTACGAATAACATTCCTATCTGTTTTGTCCTATTTATTTTTTGTTGTCTATTTATTACTATTAATTGTTCATCACAATATTTTTGAAAAGATTTTTTAAATTTATTTTCATCTATTTTTTTCGTTGAAATTATTTCTATGTTTTCTTTCTCTTTTATTGAAGCAATTTCTTCCTTATTATTTATATAAGATATTAAATCTTCACTTAGTGTTTCTTCAAATTTGTCAAACGAATTATATAATTCATGTTCATCACTTATTTTTATTTTCATATACTCATCTCCATAAACTGATATTTTACTATTTTTTCTCAAAAATTTTCAAATAATATGGTTGTATATTTCCAACATATTGATCTAGATATAGCATATTTCCATCTACATCTTGAATTTTTAAATTTGGAAAAGTCTTAATCATCTTCTCATCACTAAAGTACTTATAGATAAAATTAGCAGTCTTTTCATTGTCATATAATTTTCCATACATCTCATTAATTACATATTCTTTATTAGAAACATTTAAGTTATATTCATATACTTTTCTAACAATAAATGCCTGTAGTGCATACATTGTAATTAAAAGATCAAATAACAAAAATACAGAGATAATTACAGTTATAACCTTTAAAACTTTCATAGGTTTTTTTGCTTCTATTTGATTAATAAATTTTTCTATTTTTGGATGAAAAGACATCATAAAATATACTGCTAAAAATCCCCAAAAGATTGAATAATATACACATATTCTTCCATTTATATTTAAAGGCATATGAGAATAATCCCACCATTTTACATTAAAAATTAACTCTCCTATTAAACTAACTAAATATTCTACTATTGAGCCTACTATAAAACCGCCTATAAACAATTTATTAGCACTTTTATTAAAATACTGTAAAGACAAAATTAATACAACAGCTCCTAATCCATATATTCCACAAAATGGGCCATATAAGAAACTTTGTCTACTTTCCCATACTCCTTTTGTTAGGATTCCATATAATGTTTCAATAATATATCCTAAAATACTATATATAATAAAGTAAGCTAATATTTTATATATGCTAATTCCTAATATTGTAAATCCTTTCTTTTTCTTATTAGTCTCTACATTTAATTCCTTTAAAGCTTTTTCCATAGATTCCTCCAGCTCATTAAATTATTATTTATTATTTTATAATATGATTATAACACAAAATTTAAAATAGTAATAGACCTAAAAATATCAATAATTTTTTGCTAATTATCATATTTTATTAAAATGTGACTTAACTATTTATCTTTATAAAAATAAAGCCTATATTGCATCATAAAAGTTTGCTTTATGGCAAAAAATAAAAAAGTTTTACAATGAAAATTGCAAAACTTTTTTACTTTATGAAAGCTCTTGGAAGAAGATATATTCGCTACCAGACGTATTATTTCTTGACTGATACAAATAACCACCTAAAATTTCCTTAGACTCTGTATTCAATTTAATATCAACATTTGCGTGATATACAAAAGTATCATTATCGTAATTTTTAATGTGAATATCAAATAACAAAGAAGCATCTAAATTTGCTAAATCGACACTAGCTTGCTCTAAAATTTTTCCATTAAATACAACAGAATTTATATCATCATGTATAGAATAATTTTTAACTATACCCTTATTTAAATATCCTAAAGATATAGGATTAGAACAATCCGTATAAAATGTAGGTGAAGTATAATCAGCAGATTCATTCTCCTCATTTGTACTTACAATTTTAAAATCAATTCTACCAGCAGGAGCACTAGATAAATCTCCAAATGTTCCAAAAGTATTTAAATCTTTATAATTTAAAACTTGAGTACCAACTTCCGGATTTGTTGTTGAAATACGAATGTTATCAATCCACAATTCTTTAACAGTATTTTTTGAAGTCAATTCAGAAATAGAAGAAGTATTATCAATGTAAATTGCCAAATCTGTATATTGGCAAATATCTAAATCTTGCAAAGAATTGTCAGTACTATTATCAATAGCACTTCCACTACTATATAGTAAAATACGATTTACTTTAAAAATAGAAACTTCATTTTGCTGTGCAATTTTTAAAGAATCATTTATAAAATTTTCTTTACAATAGCTAATGTAGAAAATATAGGAATAAGTAAGGATGCAAAGCAATAGTGCAATAGTTAATATTGTAAAAACTAACTTTGTATGCTTAATCTTAATTTTGGGAATATTCACTACACTTCCTCCTTATTTTTCTAATCGTTTGTATAACATTTCCATATAATTATAAACTTTTGTATGCCATTCAGGGTCACTAGCATAACGAATATTTACATCACTAACTGTAGGTCCATTATAATATGTAGCAACAGCCTTTTCATTATCATAAATTTTTGTACCAGCAGGGTTAAGATAATATTTTACTAGTACCTTAGCAACTAATTCCATTCCTTCTTCATATGTATCAAATTCATAAGAAGATTCATATGGAGATCTATCATAAGAGCCATATCCAAATAGATTCTTTTTATCATCAGCAATTTGTGAGCTACCCCAACCACTTTCATGAATTGCTATAGATGCTAAGAATATACCATTTATTTTGTATTTCTTATCTAATTTATAAAATACTTCATAATTGTCCTCAAAAATGTTATTTTTATCATTAGGCAAACCTGTAAAGATTTTCTTGAAATCAGATAAAGTCAAGCCAGAAGATTGATTTAATGGCATATCAATATCTAATTTAACTACCAATTTTTGAATACGATTTTTTTCAGGCATAGTAGGAGATACAACAGCAGAAGTTAAGTATGCTGTAGGTAAATATCCTTCTACATCCTCAAAAGAAACTTTACACCATTGCTCAGATGGTAAATCTAATAAAACAACATCAAGATATTGGCTTATTTCAACAACCTCTTCAGCGTCATCTGCTGGATTTTCACGCAAAGCAGTAGATTTTGTTAAGTATAAAGTATCTTTTAAATGTGACTTTATTTTTGCTAAAAATTCAGAAGTACCAACATCAACAATTTGTGGAATATAATCCTTAGTTTTTTGTTCATTTAAAATTGTTTCATTTGATAATTCGCCGTTTTGATATGATCTTACTAAAGTAACATTTTTCTTACCATTTACACCATCTTGTAAAACGACTTTTTCACCTTTTGGTAAAATAGAACGGTCTGTATATAATGTATCAAAAGGAATGTCACGTTCTTCAATTACTTGCTCTTTAACTACTTCTAGAGCAGCATTTGAAGTAATAATATTATGAGCATTTAAGCGATGACGATTTATTTCTATTGAAACAGTATTCTGATTGACATCAGCCAAAGGAGAATATAGCTCGATAGAATCATCTTTTGCTGAAATAGAAGTTGACCAACAAAAAGCTATAATCATAGCACAAATTAAAATCATTAATATAATTGATATACTAATGGTTTTTCTATGTGAACTTTGATATGAAACTTTTTGAGTTTTATGTATTTTATGTGGTTTTTTTGAATTTTGGGCTTCATATTGAAGACGTGTTTCTTGTAATTCCCTAAACACATCTGTAAGTTGTCTATTATTAGAATCAAAATACCCATTATTATTAGACATATGGATTCCTTCTCCTTTTTAATAAATATCCAATAATATTATATACCAATATGTCGAACTTGTCCATATATTTTTAGAAAAAATCTATTGCAAAATTTGTAAAATAGTATATAATAAACCAAAAGGAGGAAAAAATGTATGCAGGAAAAAGATTTAGACAAATTACAAGAAAAAATAGGATATAGATCCGTAGTTTGACATTAACTTAATAAAAATATCTTCTGTAAGTCTTGAAATATAGGCTTAAAATTTTGTCAACTTTT
>CANQWU010000021.1 GCA_947627605.1 uncultured Clostridia bacterium | reverse complement strand
TATTTTTAAATTCTTCATAGTTTGTAGGATCGGAAATGCCAAGTGCATATAGCATGATGTTTCATATTAACAGTTTGTTAGACGATTACGGCGATGAAAAAGATTATACATTAGGACATAGGAGAGACTTAGTTAAACCAAATTTCTCAAAATTTGGTTTTGGAATAACAGGTAATGTTGGAGCAATTAACTTATCTGGATATCAAAATTGGAGTTATGTTTGCACTGGATGGCCAGCTGTAAATGGCGTAACATTTTTAGAGCATTTATTGGACAGAAGATTTAAATGGACAGCAAGTTTCGATGAAAGTAGATATAAAGTTACAGATTCTACAACTACTGAAGTAAAATGTCTAAATACTGGAGAAATTTGGAGTTTTACTGAAGAAGAAAATAAAGATGGACGAATATATGAAAATGTAGTTTTAGGTGGAAATGTTATCAATTCAGCATCTAATAAGATATTATTGTATGAACACGATATAGAGCCGATGGCAGGTTACGTATATCAAGTAACAATCAATGGATTAGAAAATATAAAAACAGGAAAAACAGATTCTTACACATATAGAACAGTTTTTGCGAATGCTGATGCTCAAATGGATCCAGATAGCTTCAATTCAGTAAAAATAGAAGTACCAGAAGATTTAAAACAAGTAAAATCAAATATATATAACGCAGAAGTAGGAAAGACTATAAAATTAAATGCAAAGGTAGATAATACTACAGTAGTAGATCTAAAGCTTACATGGACATCATCAAATAATGATGCAATTTCAGTTACACAAGATGGACGTATAACTATAAATAAACTAGCAAATGAAGATGTGACAATAAGAGTATCATATGATGGAGACAATAGCATAATGGATCAAATAATAATAAGAACAGAAAAGAAAGAAGAACTTTTAAAAGGTGATGTAAATGATGATGGAAGAGTAACATTATATGACGCACTGCAAATCTTAAAACAAGCAATTTTAAAAGGAAATTTATCAGAAGAGCAACTATATATAATGGACTATAATGATGATGAAAAAGTTACACTTTTCGATGCACTTAAATTTTTACAAAAGGCCATACTTGGGTAAAGTGTATAAATTTTATATAAAAAATGGGGGATAAGAATTAATGAAAAAAAAGGTATTTATAGGGTTAATCTTAATTACAATAATCTTTAGTACAGTAATACCAACATATGTATTTGCAGCTGAAAATAATGAAAATGTGGAAAACAAAGCAGAAACATCAGAAAATGGAAACTTAAATGTAGATGCAACAACTTCAATAGGAAATTTATTGACTCAAAAAATAACTGAAACTGAAAACGAACAACAAAATTTAGATTATAACATAAAAAAAGTAACGATAGAAAACCAAAAAGCGATAGTTGAATATAATGCAAAAGATGATGCAATTATATATGTGGGGCTATATACAGAGGAAGAGAAAAAATTAGTTGCTTTAGGAAGAGAGATGGCGTTTGCTAAAAATACAAATTTAGAAATGTATCTTGAAGAAGTTAATGGTTCTATTCCTAAAGGATTCTATGTAAAAGCATTTATTACTGATGAAAATTTAAATCCATTAGGACAAAGTTATGAAAATTCGCTTTATACAGAAGATATGCAAAAATTATTAAAAATGACAATAGATGATGCAGAACAATCAAAAATTGTAAATTTTGATGACGATAGAAAAACAAATTTTGGTGTATACAAAGATAATGTACAAATAATAGAAGGACAAGCAGATGAAATAATTGCTAGAAATGACGAAACTTTAGTGTATACATTTAGTGGAAGCAATAACAAAATTTCAAATGCAAAAAGTGGTAATTTAATAGCATATAGATATAATAGTGAAGATATATTGATAAAAGTAAAAACAGTACAAAAAACAGGAAATACAGTTATAATTACAGGAGAAAAATCTCAACTAGAAGAATTTTTCGAATATTTAAAAATAGAAACAGATGAAGATGATAGTGAGTACGAATTTGAAAATTCTGGCGAAGAAGGAGTAGAAATAGTAAGACAGGATGAAAATATACAGCCAATTGGTGCAGAATTTAACACATCAGTAACTGTACAAATTGATAAAGAAATAATAAATGGAGATAATTTAACAGTAAAGTTATCAGGAACAATAGAAGATACAGTTGGCATAAATATTAACTTTTACTGGACGTCAAAAAATGAGTACTTTGACTTTAATATAAGAAATGAAATGGAATTTAAAATTTCAGTAACTGGTAAAATTTCTATAAAAATTCCGATTGCAAAAGCAAAAGTTGATACAAAATTATTTGGAATAGAATTAAAATTTATACCAGCAGTTACATTAGAAGCTTCTGGTGGTATTAGTATTAAAGCAAATTGCAGTGGTGACATGGGGATTAAATATGAAAAAGGAAAACTACAAGGATATATTAATTATTTTAAGTATAATCCTGAAGAAAATATAGTAGATCCAATAAAAGTTTTTATAGGAGCTACTTTTGAGGCTGAATGTAGTTTTAAAGCTATTAATGTAGAGTCAAAATTTTCTGCTAAAAGCGGAGCAGAAATATCAGGTAATATAAGTACATTTCAGAAAATAGATGGAGTAGTACATGACTGCAAAAAGTGTATTGAAGGAGAAATAAATTTTATAGCTGAGGTAGAGGCTTCATTAAAACTGACGGACAAATTAAATTTAAAAGCGAAACCACAATTTAATCTAAAACTTTGTGATTTTCATTACTCTTTTGATTATAATGAATTTGCATTAAAACCATGTCCACATAAAGAATATTTAGTAACATTAAAAGTAAAAAATAAAGATGGCACTGATGCAGAAGGTGCAATTATAAAAAATGCAATCACAAACAAAAAATTAGGAGAAACAGATAAACAAGGATTAGTAATATTTTATTTACCACAAGGGAAAAATGAAATTAATATAATAAAAGATGAAATATTTATGGAAGAGAAAATAAAAATAGCAGAAGAACCTATAAATAAAACAGTAAAACTAAAAAACACTGTTGAAACAGAAGGCTTTTGTGGAGGAGAAATCGGCGGTGAAAATGCAACATGGCGGTGAAAATGCAAGATGGAAATACTATGACGAAACAAAAACAATTGTTATTAGTGGTACAGGAGCAATGAATGATTATCCATCTAAGTATAATGATGGTGTGCCATTGCAAGGGGATACACCATGGTGTAATTTAGATATTAAATCTATCATAATAGAAGAAGGAATTACAAGAATACGGTTGCGATGCATTTTATATTTCTGACCATAGTAATATAAACAATATAAAACTCCCAAATGGATTGATTGAAATTGGTGCTGAAGCTTTTAGAGGAGCGAACATAAAATCAATTGACTTACCGGATTCACTAAAAAAAATTGAACAAATAGCTTTTTTGGATACGAAAGTTACGGAATGGTTTTTACCAGAGGGGCTAACGTACATTGAAAGAGGAGCTCTTGGCTCAGAATCCTCAGATACAGTAACTATCCATGTGCCATGCAATAAACTATACGTAGAAGCTTATGGACTTGAAACAAAAGGTAAGTTTACTAAGGTTTATTTTGAAGGAAATACTCCACCAGAGTTTGAAGCATGGGCATTTGGATCACAAGAAAGAGGGGATTACATAACGTGGTATTATCCAGATACTTGGCCAAGTGATACTTTTGAAATAAAAGATCCTTCTTTTGATGGTTGGCTTGAATATTTCGAACAAAAAGTTTGGAGCCCAGTTGTTTATCCGGTTTTAAGAGTTAATAACTCGATTACAAATTTAATAAGTACTAATGATTTAGAAGAGACGAGTAGATTTTTAGATGGATGGTCTTATAAAGATTATAGTAAAACGAAAGGGCAATTTGAAGGTTTAGTTCCCGGAGAAGATTATATAATTGCAACTTTTGATTTTGACAATCCTAGCGAATTATCAAACATTACATATTTAGAACAACAAAAAGCAGATCAAAACGGAATAATTAAAATAGAAAATACAGCTAATGCTGACATTTATGCATTTGGAATTTCTTATGTGAAAGCAATTAATTTAGACAAAACAGAAACAGAATTAGAAGTAAAAGAAACAGAGCAACTTATTGCACAAGTTTTACCTAATAATGTAGTAGACTATAAATTAGAGTGGTGTTCAAATAATCAACAAGTTGCAAAAGTAAATGAAAATGGATTAGTTACTGCTGTAGGAGCAGGAATAGCAAAAATTACTGCAAAAATTGGAAATATAGAAGCATCTTGCAATGTAACAGTAACAGGAAAGCAACAATTAAAAGGTGATGTAAATGATGATGGAAGAGTAACATTATATGATGCTTTACAAATATTAAAACAAGCAATATTAAAAGGAAGTTTGACAGGAGATAAATTATATATAATGGACTATAATGATGATGGAAAAGTAACACTTTTCGATGCACTTAAATTTTTACAGAAAGCCATACTTGGATAAAATAACTAAAAACACTTTGAAAGTGAAAACTATACACTAAGAAAGGAATGGTAATGTGAGAAAAAAATATATAATTTTAGTTTGTGTAATTTTGCTAATATGTATTTTAATGCAAACAGGAATAGTAATCGCGGCAGATAAAGCTTTTGCAGGAGAGATGATATATACATATCATCGTAATGAAATAACTTTTGAAGATTATAAATATCTAGAACTTGAAAATAACAAAGCAGCAATTTCAAGTTATGAGGGAATAGAAAGAATTGTAAATGTCCCAGAAACAATAAATGGTAGGGAAGTAACGATAATAGCATGTCAAAGCTTTATGGGAAATTCAAATATTGAGATAGTAAATTTACCAGATACGGTAAAACAAATAGAGGCAAGAAGTTTTGACAACTGTGAAAATTTAACAACTATAAAAATACCAGCTACTGTTGATTTTGTTGGATTAAACTTTTTCTATGAATGTCCAAAAGTCGTTAACTATTCAATACCTGCTGAACTAGTAAACGGTTCTTATGGTAGAATTAGACTTTATGATATACATATATCAGGAACAAGAGATTATGATTTGGCAAAAGAAATTTTTGATTTAACAAACGAAAAAAGAAAAGCAGAAGGACATGAGCCTCTTAAATATGATTATAAGTTATCAGAAAGGGCTATGTTAAGAGCAGCAGAACTTTCTGTTGTTGGCAGTACAAGTCATTATAGACCAAATGGAAATTACGGTTTTGGAGCAGAAAACATGGCAATAAATCAATATTCAGCAGAAGAAGTAATAAGTGATTGGATGGAATCAAAACCTCACCATGATCAAATGATGAAAGATAGTCATAAAGCTATTGGAGTAGGTGTGTATATTAGTAAAGAAGGTTTACCTTGCTATATTCAATCATTTGACTCTAGTTCATCATCTCGGAACAGTGCCAACATCAGGAAAAGTAGAAAAAAACGAAACTATACAAGTTGCAGGAAACTATGGATATATAGACTTCGAAATAGAAGGACTTTCAAAAACAAATGTACTTAATATAAATGAAACTTTAACACCTGAAAAAGTAGAGTTTATAAATACTGGATGGAAAGGATATACTTTACCTACTGAAATTTTACCAACAGATATTACTTGGAAAAGCTCAAATGATGCAGTTTTTACAGTAAATGAAAGTGGAGTAATATCAGCACAAGGTAAAGGAACAGCGAAACTTACAGCAACACTAGGAGATTGCACAAAGGAATATACAATAAAAGTCGAAAAAGAATTGCAATCAATAAGTCTGCCACCGAATGAAAGTTTATATGTTGGAAATACAATAACATTAGAAGTAACATATAACCCAGAAGATATTGACCCAGAGAACAAGAAGCCTACATGGAGCAGCAGTAATAATAATGTAGCACAAGTAGATAGCAACGGAAAGGTGACTGCAATTTCAGCAGGAACAACAGAAATCAAGGCAGTAGTTGATGGAAAAGAAGCAACTTGTCTTGTTACAGTTGCTTATGACCCAGCTTTGGCAATAATCAAATTTGACAAAGAAAAAGCAGAGATGTCACTTAATGAATCAACAGAACTTACAATTATCAAAGGTGCAGATAGTAATTCTAATATCACATGGAAAGTAAGAAGTTTAACTGATATTAGCAAGGAATATGAAATTACAGATAGGGAAATAACTAAATATATACAAGTTGAAGAAACAGAAAATAATAAAACAGTAGAAATAACAGTAAATTATTGCGAAGATAATAATAATAAATATCAAGTAATTGCTTACAAAGATAATCAATATTATGGAGTTTTTAACATAACAGTAAATGTACCTTTAGAACAATTACAAATTTTAGGTTCTACAATTGGTATGAGAATAAGTTCTGCTTATAGCGATCCAGATACTGATTACAAAACAACTATTGATTACACAAATGAAAATCTAAGAAAATTTGAATTAAAGGTTGGATATATTCCAAGCTGTGCAACTTTTGAAGAAAAAGGGAATGTAAAATGGACAATTGAAAATCAAAATATTATAAGACAAAATGAAGACGGCTCATTTACAATACTGAGAGGTGGTATGACTTATATTACTGCTCAGGTAGGAGAATATAAATCAAAATTAAGAGTTACAATTATAAATGATAATGAGCATAAACTAAAAGGTGATGTAAATTATGATGGAAAAGTTACTTTATATGATGCTTTACAAATTCTAAAACAAGCAATACTTAAAGGAAATTTGTCAGAAGATGAATTATACATAATGGACTACGATGACAACGGAAAAGTAACACTTTTTGATGCTCTCAAATTTCTACAAAAAGCAATAATCGGCTAATTCATGATAAATTTAAAATTGACGAATTTAATACAAGCCTCGCATATATTTGCGAGGCACTTTTCTTGGTAGAAATGGTATATAATAGTTGTTATCAGAATAAATTATTTAATTTCTACTCGATTTGACAAATAAACATATATAAGGCTATAATAAAGACAAATAGAAGGTGAATTTATGTTAAAAAAAGGAAATTTTACAGAGATTGACGAAGAATTTATTTGCGATAATTGTGGTAAAAAAGTTGAGAAATTAGGATATTCTTGCAGAAATCATTGTCCATATTGTTTGCATTCTAAACATGTAGATAAAAATCCTGGTGATAGGGAAGAAGAATGCCATGGAGATTTAGAGCCAATAGGGCTAGAAATAAACAATAAAAAAGGATATGTTATTATTTTTAGATGCAAAAAATGTGGAGCAATTCGCAAAAATAAAGCTGCAAAGGATGACGATATGGATATTATAATTCAATTATCAAAAGGAATATGAAATATGAGAGGAAAAACCTCTCATATTTTTCGATTTAAGTTTCCATTGGTATAATCAGAACCTTCAAAACGTTTACGTTTTTTCACAGTATCAATGATATTATTTATTTCATCAATTTCTTCATCCAATATGTCGATACGGACAGAATCAACTGAAAAATCATCATAAAGTATAGATAAAGTTTTGCTATTAAATATTGTTGTTACAGTTTGTATATTATCAGGCAAAACTCTAAATTTCATTTGTAACCTATCTTTCAAGTAATAAGTATGATTTGATGTACATCTGCTTTTACATTCAGGATAACATAAATTAGTATTTCCGAGTAAACAGTATCTAATGTTCATTAATGGTAGTTTTCCATATACAATCAATTCTTTTGGTAATATAGAGCAACTAGATAATTTTAAAAGAGTTTCTTTATCCAATTCAGGAGAATTTATAAATTTATTTATTCCTAAAGCTTTTAATTTTGCAATAGTTAGAGTATTATATACATTAAGAGTATAATTCCCTATAAGTTCAAATTTATTTAAATCAATACCTGTTGACTCTAGTAACTGCAAATTTCCAATATTAGATATTATAAAACCTTTAATTGCAAATTTTTCTAAAGTTTGAGTTATTTTTGAAACAAGTAAATTCCTATAATTTACCTTTACAACTGTTGGAATATAGATATATACATTAAAACTTTTAATCAATTCATGAATAATATTTTCATAAGCAGTGATTGTAAAGTATTTTAAAGGTATATATATAGAGCTAATTGATTTATCTAGATTTTTATAATTATATGAAGTATCTAATGTATGTAGTAATACTGAAATTTTAGGCTCATTAACTTTTTTTGAATTTTTATGTGTATCTATATATGGTATTTGTAATTGCTTCGATTTTCTTGTAATGTTTCCATAAGCAAAATCTTCTACTTTTTTAAGAGCAGAACGTCTCAATTCATTTAAAGCATTTTTTGGTAAGAACAGATTATCATCTAAATCTATTTGAATATGCTTAAATTGATATGGAGTATTATTAGTTTTTGTAAGTTGTAAAATAACATTTTCAGCAACTAATGGCTGATTTTTAGCTTCAAATGGAATGATATCTGTAAGCTCACATTTTATATTCATTTTACTATATTCTTTTGGTAACTGAAATGATGAAGTTATTTTAATAGAGATAGGTTTTCCTCTTTTTATAGAAATTTTAGCATCTAAGAAAACTTTTCTATTTTCCTTTGAAAAACTTTCTTTTGCCATCCTTGATAAAGCTTTGGAAGAAATTTTATATATTTTATCTCCGGATTGAATATTTCCTTTCATTCTTCCTATTGTTACAATATCTCCAATTTTAGTTTCCTTTATGTTTTGATTCTTTTGCAAAATTTCAGAAATAGTATATGTACCTGTTTCTCTTTGTAAAGAAATAGTATCACCAATACTTAATTTATCTTGCAATTTAAGTGTAATATGACCTTTACTATTATTATACTTTTGAACAATACCTAAATAGATACCCATATTATTTGGCTTTTCTTTAAATACTAAGTCTTTATTAGGAGTATTATCTAAATGTCCATTAGAAAAATTACCTCTATTAAATACTTGTAACAACATTTTTTTGTCTTCTGAGTCTATTTTATATCCTTCTTTATTTCCAGAGTTTATACAGTCTAATGCTAAATCAATATATTTACGATATATTTTAGTCACTATTGCAACATATTCACTATTTTTCATTCTACCTTCGATTTTAAAGCTTGATACACCTGCTTCAATTAAGTCAGGTAAGAATTGCAATCCACATAAATCACGAGTACTTAATAAATATCCAGAATCTATCTTTTTATCATTTTCTAATAATTCAAAAGGAAGTCTACAACTCTGAGCACATTTTCCACGATTTCCAGAACGACCACCAACTAAACTAGAAAATAAGCATTGACCAGAATATGAAATACATAGTGCCCCGTGAATGAAAGTTTCAATTTCAATAGATGAATGTTCACAAATATATTTTATATCACGTAATGAAAGCTCTCTTGACAATACTACACGTTTAAAACCTAATTCTTGTAATTTAAGGACACCTTCTAAATTATGTATTGACATTTGTGTACTAGAATGTACAGGTAAGTCTGGAAAAGATTTAATAAGTAAATTTGCAAGTCCTAAATCTTGAACAATAACTGCATCAATTCCAAATTCGTATGCCTGCTTTACTAAATTAAAAGCTTCTTCTAATTCTTCATCTTTTAAAAGTGTATTTAAAGTTAAATTGGTTTTTACACCACGTAACTTTGCGTATAAAATAGCATCTTGTAGAGTATCTGAATTAAAATTACCAGCAAAAGCTCTAGCATTAAATGAACTACTACCAAAATATACTGCATCTGCACCATTTTGTACAGCAGCTTTTAGTGATTCAAAATTACCAACAGGAGATAATAATTCTATCATTGTTCAACATACCTTTCATACTGAATTTAAAAAAAATCGTATAATCGATTTTAAATTTGTTTTTATTATATCACAGATAAGAAAATATTACAAACATATTACATTTTAGTAAAAAAACTAATTTTTATTGACGCAAAAAATTGCCAATGATATAATGTAGTCGAAAAAATACAACAGATGTAAAATTTTGGGAGGAAAACCGATGAAAAGGATAAAGTATATATGTTTAATTTTATTGCTAACAATAATTTCATATAACATATTGCAATTATTTGGAAATCAATATACATATGGTGTTTCACAACAGATAAGTACTGATATAAATGGAATAAATGAGACAGATTATCCTGGAATTAAAGAACGAATACAATCATTAAAAGCTAAATATCCAAATTGGAATTTTAAAATATTATATACAAATTTAGATTGGAATACAGTTATTTCAAAAGAATATGAGGGACATGGTGGTTCACCTAAAAACTTAGTACCTAATACTAGAAATTCAAATTGGATTTGTTCAATTTGTGGAAATCGTGCTTATGATAATGGTACTTGGAGATGTGCATCACAATCAGCAATAAGCTATATTATGGATCCTAGAAATTCATTAAATGAAATAGACATATTTCAATTTGAAGAGTTAACAGGAACAAATGCTCAACTTAGTATTGTTCAATCAATGACAAAAGGAACATTTTTACAAGGACATGAACAAGGAATTGTTAATACTGCTAATAATTATCAAATAAATGCTTACTATATTGTGGCAAGATTGATACAAGAACAAGGTAGAGGAGGTTCTACACTTGTATCTGGACAATCAGGATATTATAATGCATTTAACATTGGTGCATCTGGATCTTCAAGTAGTCAAGTTATACAAAATGGAATTGCTTATGCAAAAAGACAAGGATGGGATACATTAGAAAAATCAATTGATGGTGGAATACAATTTGTTGCTAAGGAATATATAAAAAAGGGACAAAACACACTATATTTACAAAAATTTAATGTAACTGCAACGAGTACATATTGGCACCAATATCAACAAAATTTAACTGCAGCTGGTTCTGAAGGTTCAACTTTAAGAAGTACATATCAGTCAGTTAATGCACTTTCTTCTTCACATACATTTATTATTCCAGTCTATACAAATATGCCAAAAACAGCAGCTCTTAATCCAGAATTAGTTAATAGCAATTTACCTACATCTGATTTAGTAAAAATCAATGTAACTAGTAGCCTAAAACTTAGAAAATCACCACAAGATTCAACATTAGTTGCTTGGCTTTGGAAGGATGAAGTGGTAGCAAGACTAGAAAAGGCAACTACAAAGATAAATGGAACTTATTGGGATAAAGTACAAAAATCTAATGGACAAATAGGATATACAGCAAGAGAAACCTTTGATTATGAAAGTCCATATAAATTATATTTGATACCATTAAGTGGAGAAACAACTAGTGAAAATAGTAATCAGGTACAACCTTCTACACCTAATACAAATCCATCAACACCTAAGGTAGAATACAAATTGGGGGATTGTAATGGGGATAATGCAATAAATTCAGGTGACTTGTTAGCAGTTAGAAAACATCTTATTGGAACAGCAGTCGCAACGGATAAAAATATCTTAAATGCTATGGATATAAATAAAGATGGAAATGTAAATTCAGGTGATTTATTGCTAATAAGAAAGCATTTATTAGGTACATACACTATAAAATAATTAAATATGAAAGGTGGACAAAAATGTTGAAAAAAGTAAAGAATATAATATTTATACTTGTACTATATATCTTAGTTATTTTTCATTTTTCAGAAGTACAAGCAGCAACAGCATCAATTTCTGCAAATAAAACAAATGTAACTGTAGGAGAAACTGTTACAATCAATGTTTCAGTAACAGCTGCAGCTTGGAATGTTCATATTACTGGAGCTACAACAGGAACATATGTAGGTGATTCAGAAAATGGAGAAAATACATCTTTTACTAAACAGCTTACTTTCACACCTACAGCTGCTGGAAACTTTACAGTAAATATGAGTGGTGATGTTACTGAAGGAAGTAATAATAAAACTACAAGTGCTAGTGGTAGTGTAACTATTGTTGCAAAACAAAAGGAAATAGCTCCATCAACACCAACTACAACAGAAACTAAGCAACAAGAAACACCTCAAAAATCAAACAATGCAAAACTTTCTAATTTAGGATTTACACCAAATGATTTTAAAGGATTTACACCAAGTAAAACTTCATACTCTGCTACTGTTCCGAATTCTGTTTCTAGTGTAAATATATATGCAAATAAAGGACAAAATGGACAAACAATTACAGGAACAGGAAAAAAGGATTTGCAAGAAGGAGTAAATCAATTTAGTATAGTTGTTACAGCAGAAGATGGAACAACAAAAAATACATATAATTTATCAATTACAAGAGAAGCTGTAAAAGAAGAGGAGGATAAAGCAGAAGAAGATAAAACAGAAGAAAATGAGGATACAACAAATACAGTAGAAGACACAGAAACTGAAGAAGAACTAAAAGTAGGATTAGAAAAATTAACAATTGATGGTATTACACTATCACCTTCATTCAAAAAAGATGTATATGAATATACTGCAAAATTGATTGGAGATAAAACAAAATTAGACATATCAACAACAGCAATAGATGAAGGACAAATCATCGAAGTAATAGGAAATGAAGACTTAAAAGAAGGAGAAAATATCATTACTATAACTGTTCAAAGCGAGGACGAAAAGGAAACAGCTACATATCAAATCACAGTGAATAAAAGCTTAGTAGACGAAGAAGCAATTGCAAGAGAAAAAGCAGAAGCTGAAAGACAAGAAAAAGAAAAACAACGAAGAATTATAATTATAGGCGTTATTGTTGTAGCAATAGTAATTGTTGGAATTATTTTACTTGTTAGATATATAAAGTATAGACGTGCTGATGCAGAATATTTTGATGAAGACGATGAGGACGAAGAATATTATGAAGAAATGCAAAAACCAAAAAGCTTGAACAATATACGAGAAACGGCAGATGAAATAATCAATGATTTTGATAAAGAAGAAGATCCTGAACCTGAAGAAATTGAAGAAGATGACTATCAAGATTTTGAAGAAATAGAAAAAAGAGCACGCAAGAAGAAAAGTAAAGGAAAACGTTTCAAGGAAGACTAAAATATAAAAAGAAACTAGGAAACCAGAGAAGAAATATAAAAGCCTAGTTTCTTTTTTTGTCGAAAAATGCCAAAATTTGCGATGAAAAGTATAATAAAAACTATTGAAAAATATGTCAATTTATGCTTTAATTAAAAAGCAGATAATTTTCAGACAAAATATTCAAATAATTTTGTTAACAAAATTTTAAGTTCGTTATATAAAAAATCCCAAAAATTAAAAAATAATTGGCAACAAGAATTTTTTTAAGTTGCTTTTTTATGGTAGAATGATTTTCTGTCTTTTATTATCCAATTTTATTATATTACAGAAGAAAAACTGAAACTTATTTGTAAAAATGTATTGCTAAATTAAAAAACAAAGTATATAATGAAGGAGGAATTAAATGACAAATAAAAAAGCTATATTGCCATTAACATCAGATATTGTATTCAAAAGTATATTTGCAAGACCAGGAAATGAAGATATATTAAAGGCTCTACTAGAGGCAATATTAGATATAGATATAAAAACAATTACTGTAAAAAATCCAGAAATATCAAAAAATATATATGATAATAAGATGGGAGTATTAGACATAAAAGCAGAAATAAATAATAATACAATAATAGATATAGAAATGCAGGTAGAAAATGAAAAAAACATTGATAGTAGAAGTATGTTTTATACATCATCACTATTAACTGAAAGTATAAAAAAAGGAGAAGATTACAAAAATATAAAAAGAGTAATAGGAATAAATTTGCTGAACTATAATTACTATAAAAGAAATAGTTATCATAATATTGCACATATGATATTTGAAAGTACGAAAAAAGAAAAATATGTATATATGGGATATAAAGAGGAAGATAGAATAGCAACAAAAGATATAGAATTACATTTTATCGAATTACCTAAATTTATAAAGAAAAATTCTGAGGCAGAAACAAAAATAGAACAATGGTTATGGTTAATAATAGGAAGGGAGGATAAAATTAAAATGGGAAAAAATATAAGTAAAGAAATTGAAAAAGCTATGAAGCAAGTAAAAGAATTAAGTATGAATAGCCAAGAGTGGGAAAGATATATTTCAAGACAAAAAGCAATATATGCATATAATACAGGAATAAGACAAGCAGAAGATGATGGAATGCAGAAAGGAATAAAAAAAGGTGAAAAAATTAATTCAAAAAAAATAGCTCAAAAGTTATTGGACAAAGGACTAAAATTGGAAGAAATAGTTGAAATAACAGGTTTGAATAAAAAAGAAATCGAAAAAATATCAAAACCAAAAGCAGTAATATAATAACAAAATAAAAAAAAATACATATGATAACAAAAAGGAGGTTATCATATGTATAATGAAACGTATGAAGAATACATAAGAAGTATTTTAGGATATCCATCACAGCAAATGGTAAATAATGCAAATTTTATGCCTAATAATATAGTTACAATAAATCCGGAATTAGAAAACTATTATCCTGAAATATATAAAAAAACATATCCTATGGTAAAAAAAGCATGTAGTGAAATAAAAAGTAATTTAACTCAAGAAGAAATTGAAAAAATGGCTGATAATATTTACGAAAGACTTGAAAATGTAGAAAATCGAAATACCAATAGTAATACTTCAAATGTAAATAATAAAACAAGACAGGAAAATAGAGAAGAAAATAGAAATTCTAAAAATAATCCATTACTTAGAGATTTGATTAAAATTTTGATATTAAGAGAATTATTAGGAAATTCTAAGCCACCAATTAGACCACCAATATCAAATCCAAGACCACAATTTAGACCAGGATTTCCAATCAATCCAAACACACCACCAATAATGCCAAGAAATGATTTTTATCAAAATCTATATGAATAAGAAAGAGACCATACTATAGACCAGCTATAGCACAGCCTCTTCCATATAGTGTGTGCATTGCACACACTAATCATACAAAGTATGACATAAATAATATACCATAAAATTAGATAAAAATCAACAAAATTGTTAAAAATTCCCAATTTTACAAAATAAATTGCAACATAAATTTCAGAAAATTGATTAAAATAAAAATGAGATTTTTTGAAAGGAATGATGTAAATGAAAGTAAAAGAATGTATGTGTGATAACGTATGTTGCGTTAACCCTCAAACTACTGTAACAGAAGTTGCAAAACTTATGGGACAATATCATATAGGATCTGTTCCAGTATGTGATGATAATAACTGCTTATGTGGAATTGTAACAGATAGAGATATATTATTAAGAACAGTAGCTTGTAACAAAAACGCAAATACAACACAAATCAGTGAAGTCATGACAACAAATGTATGTCAATGTAATCAAAATGACGAAATGTCACAAGCACAAAATAAAATGGCTCAACAACAAATTAGAAGATTACCAGTATGTGACGAACAAAATCATGTTATAGGAATTTTAACTTTAGGAAACCTATGTCAAAATGAACAACAAATTGGAACACAGCAAGTATGTCAAACATTAGGAAATATATGCGACTGTAATCAAAATGCTCAAAATGCTCAATAATTATATTTTTAAAGAAAAAAAGGCGGATAATTCTGCCTTTTTTGCATATATTAAGAAAAAGGAGAAAAGATATGATTATAGATATATCATATTGGACAAGAGTTTTAACAAGAATTTTATATGTTGTTTTCATTTTATTAGGACTTATTATTGCTTTGAAACTATCAATATTTTATTTACCATTTTTAATAGCTTTTATTATATATCTTATTATGGAGCCAAGCATAAAATGGATTATGAAAAAAACCAAAGCAACAAGAAAAATAAGCTCTATCATCATTTTTTTAATTGTATCAATAGTTATTTTAGGAGCTTTAACTTGGTTAATATTCACACTATTCTCTGAGGCTTCTAATTTACTTCAAGATTTAAATAAATATATAGAAAAAGCATATAGTTTATTTCAAAATATTCTTCAAAATGCAGACTTTGGAAAAATAAGATTACCAGATGAAATTCAAACAATTTTGCAAAACTCTACAGGTGATATTTTAGAAACAGTGTCACAGTGGGTACGATCATTTCTAAATGGACTAATAGATGTTGTAACTTCAATTCCAAACATAGCCATATATTTTTCAATTACCGTAATTGCTCTATATTTTATTTGTGTCGATAAAATATACATTTTAGACCAAATAGAACATCATTTACCAAAAACTTGGGTAATGAGAGTTGGAAAACATATAAAAGATTTAACAAAAACACTGGGAGGATATTTAAAAGCTGAAGCAACACTAATATTAGTGTCATTCATAATATCACTAATAGGGCTATATATATTAAAATTTACTGGATTTGCAATTGAATTTCCTCTACTAATTGCAATTGCAATAGGATTTGTAGATGCACTTCCGATTTTAGGGTCTGGAACAGTTATGATACCTTGGGCAATTATTTGCGGAATAAATGGAGATTTAAATTTAGGTATAGCTATTATTGTTTTACTTATCATAATGTCTACAGTAAGGCAATTTTTAGAACCCCGATTAGTTAGTAAAAACATAGGAGTACATCCATTATTTACTTTGATTGCAATGTATACAGGATTTAAGTTTATGGGGATTGTTGGAATGTTAGTTGGTCCAATTGTCTTGATAATTTTAAAAAATATTTTTGCAACATTAATTGACGGAGGAGTAATGAAAACAATTTTTGACAAAAGATAAGAGAATTCTCCATTCAAAAGAATTCTCTTAAAATTTTATTCCCATTCGATTGTTGCAGGTGGTTTTGATGTAATATCATAAACTACACGATTAACGTGATTTACTTCATTTACAATTCTGGAAGATACTTTTTCTAAAATCTCATAAGGTATTTTACTCCAAACACCTGTCATAAAATCTGTTGTTTCTACAGCTCTTAAAGCTATTGTATAATCATATGTTCTTTCATCTCCCATAACACCAACAGATTTTAAATTTGTTAAAACTGCAAAATATTGATTGATAGATTTATGCAATCCCGCATTTGCAATTTCTTCTCTAAATATGCTATCAGCTTCTTTTAAAATAGATAATTTATCTTCTGTAATATCACCAATAACACGAATTGCAAGACCAGGACCAGGAAAAGGTTGTCTAAAAACTAAATTTTCTGGAATTCCTAATTCTAAACCAGTTTTCCTAACTTCATCTTTAAATAGATTTCTCAAAGGTTCAACAATTTCTTTGAAATCTACATAGTCAGGTAGACCACCAACATTATGATGGCTTTTTATTACAGAACTTTTTCCTAAACCACTTTCAATAACATCTGGATAAATAGTACCTTGAACTAAAAAGTCGACTGTACCTATTTTTTTAGCCTCTTCTTCAAAGACTCTAATAAATTCTTCACCTATGATTTTTCTTTTTCTTTCAGGGTCTGTAACACCAGCTAATTTTGACAAAAATCTATCTTGGCAGTTTACTCGTATTAAATTTATATCAAATTGTTTTTTGAAAATAGTTTCAACTTCATCACCTTCATTTTTACGTAAAAGACCGTGGTCTAAAAAGATACAGGTTAAATTTTTACCTACTGCTTTACTAACTAAAACGGCAGCAACAGAAGAGTCAACACCACCAGATAAAGCACATAATACTTTTTTATCTCCAATTTTTTCTTTTAAAGTTTTTATACTTTCTTCTACAAACGAAGACATTGTCCAATCTCCAGAACAATGGCAAATATTATATAAGAAATTCTTTATAACTAGAGTCCCATTTACAGAATTATTAACTTCTGGGTGAAATTGAATTCCATATAATTGCTTTTCAGAATTTTCTATTGCAGCATTTGGACAAGAAGCTGTATAACCAATATTTTTAAATCCTTCAGGAAGTTTTTCGACATAATCTGTATGGCTCATTAAAAATCCATTTTTTGTATCAAATCCTTGAAATAGTAAAGAAGTATTATCAATTTGAACATCAGTTGTGCCATATTCTCTCTTATCAGGTCTAGCAACATTTCCTCCTAATATTTGTGTCATAAGTTGCATTCCATAACAAATTCCCAATACAGGAATTCCTAAAGAAAAGATTGCTTCTTCACATTTTGGAGCATCTTCGCCATATACACTAGCTGGTCCTCCTGTGAAAATTATACCTTTTGGATTTTTTTGCTTTATTTTATCTAAAGAGATATCAAAAGGAACTACTTCAGAATAAACATTACATTCACGAACTCTACGAGCAATTAGTTGATTATATTGTCCACCAAAATCTAGTATTAAAACAAGCTCATTGTTTTTCATTTTAAAACCCCCAATCTGTTTATAGCTGAATTTTATCATATTTTGTCTAAAAAGTAAATCTATTTAGAAAATTTGATTTATAAATATCAATATAGTATACTAAGGAAAATGGAGGAGATGTATATGAATATAAAAGCCATAGGATTTGACATTGGTGGTACATTAGTAGACTATAATAAACCACTAAATTGGAGTGGATCTTTTAAAGATGCATTAAAATATATGTGTAATAATACAGAAATTTTGTTAACAGAAGAAAAACAAGAACAAGCAATTAGTATTTTGCAGAAATATAATACTAGAATAAATCCAAGAGAAAAAGAGGTTACATCAGATCAAATTTTTGGAGAGATATTTGAAAAATGGGGAGAAGAAAAAGCAAAAATTTTCACTGCAAAAAAGCAATTTTATACTTTTTTTCAAAGAGAAGTTACTGTATATCAAGATGTTAAAAAAACTTTGAAATATTGCAAAGATAATAACATAAAAGTAAGTGTATATACAGATGTAGCATATGGAATGGATGACGAATTTTCGTTAAAAGATATTGAAGAAATTTCAAAATATATTGATTTAAAACTAACATCAAGGAAAGTGGGATATAGAAAACCAAATTCAAAAGGCTTTGAACTTATGCTCAAAACCTTTGAATGTAAACCAGAAGAAATGTTTTATGTTGGAGATGAAGAAAAAGATATAATTGGTGCAAAAGGAGTGGGAATACATACTGTTTTAATAAATAGAAGTAATCAAGTAAAACAATATGGTCAAGAATTTACGATTAACTCATTAGAAGATATAATCACACTAATCCAGAAGTAGGAATATAACTTTCGTCAGGAGGATAAACCAATTCTTCATTTGGTTTATTTGCCTCATGAATATCAGTGATTTTTAAAATAGGCATATCTCCATGATAATCTCCTTTGGTAATTTCTCCTGTAATTTCAATCCACGAAGAATCTTTAAAATTTTTAGCAGTGTCACACTCGCAAAGAAAACCAACTACAACAGTTTGGAAATCAGAAGAAATTATCATATCTCGAGCTAAAACGAATTGTTTATCAGTAAAATCAGCTAGTCTGTATACATATCCTGTAAAATGAATTTTAACACCAACATAACTATCTATGTCATCATGTACGGCTTTTAAAATATTTGTATAATTATTTGAAGAAATATTAGAAATAGAATTTTGAGGTATACAACTCATATCAGAAGAAATAGCTTCTTTTGATGCACCTCCAAATACTCTAAAAGTAACAAAGCATAATATACAAATAACTAACACAATAATGGCTGTAAAAAATAGCTTAAAAAGCTTACTACCATTGACTTTCACATTATAAATAAACATATAAAACGCCTCATTTCCTACAAAATATATTAGTAAAACATATGCAAAATATATAAAAATATGTCCTTGCAAATTTATAAAAAAGTATTGATAAATTTTAATTTTCGTGATATAGTAACGAAGTAAAAATATAACTTAGGAGGAATTAACAAAATGAAGTTATTTAAAACATATAGTGAAAAAGAAGTAAAAAGAGTAATGCCAATAGTAAAGCAGATTAACGATTTAGAAGAAGGAATGTCAAAATTAACTGACCATGAATTGCGTGCAAAAACTGACTATTTTAAAGAGCAATTAAAAGAAGGAAAAACATTAGATGATATATTACCTGAAGCATTTGCTGTAGTAAGAGAAGCTTCAAAAAGAACATTAGGCTTAAGACATTTTGATGTTCAATTGATAGGTGGAATTATTTTACATCAAGGTAGAATTGCAGAAATGAAAACAGGAGAAGGAAAAACACTTGTTGCAACTCTTCCTGTATATTTAAATGCACTAGAAGGAAAAGGAGTTCATGTAATTACTGTTAATGACTATTTGGCAAAAAGAGATAGTGAATGGATGGGAAAACTTTATAAATTTTTAGGATTATCAGTTGGACTTGTTATAAATGGAATGGAACCAGGAGCTAAGCAAAAGGCATATAATAGTGATATTACTTATGGAACAAATAACGAATATGGTTTTGATTATCTAAGAGATAATATGGTTATTTACAAAAATCAATTAGTACAACGTGGATTACATTATGCAATTGTCGACGAAATTGATAGTATTTTAATTGATGAAGCGCGTACACCTTTAATTATTTCTGGTAGAGCAAATGAATCTTCTGAGCTATATAAAAAAGCAAATGATTTTGTAAAAAAATTAGAAGCAAAAGTTATTGTTGAAGAAGATGTTAAAGACCTTGACCAAGCAGAAGATAATGAAAAATATGATTATATCATAGATTTAAAAGCAAAATCTGCATCTTTGACACAAAAAGGTATCAAAAAAGCAGAAGAATTTTTCCATTTAGATAATTTCAATGATTTGGAAAATTCTACTTTAGTACATCATGTAAATCAAGCTCTACGTGCACATGGTGTTATGAAAAAAGATATTGATTACATTGTAAAGGATGGAGAAGTTTTAATTGTTGATGAATTTACAGGACGTATTATGTATGGAAGAAGATATAACAATGGATTACATCAAGCAATTGAAGCAAAAGAACATGTAAAAATTGCAGATGAATCAAAAACATTAGCTACTATCACATTCCAAAATTATTTCAGAATGTATGATAAATTAGCAGGTATGACAGGTACAGCAATGACAGAAGCAGAAGAATTTGAAGAAATATATAACTTAGATGTTGTATCTATTCCTACAAATAAGCCAATGATACGTGATGACCAAAATGATGTTATTTATAAAAATGAGAATGCTAAATTTAAGGCAGTTGTAGAAAGCATTAAAGAAAGCCATAGCAAGGGTCAACCAGTTTTAATTGGTACAGTTTCAATAGAAAAATCTGAAAAATTAAGTAAATTGTTACAACAGGAAAGAATCCCACATGAAGTATTAAATGCAAAATCACATGAAAAGGAAGCTATGATTGTAGCACAAGCAGGTAAATTTGGGGCAGTTACAATCGCAACCAATATGGCTGGTCGTGGTACTGATATTATGCTAGGTGGAAATAGTGAATATTTAGCAAAAGAAGAAATGAGAAAAAATCGTGTTCCGGAAAATTTAATAGAAGAATCAAACACATACTATGAAACAGATGACCAAGAAATTTTAAGAGCAAGAGAAGAATTTAAAAAGTTAGTACAAAAATATGATGAGGAAATCAAAGAGGAAAAAGAAAAAGTAATTCAAGCTGGTGGTTTGAAAATAATAGGAACAGAAAGACATGAATCAAGAAGAATTGATAATCAGCTAAGAGGACGTAGTGGACGTCAAGGTGACCCAGGAGAATCTAAATTCTATATAGGTCTTGATGATGATTTAATGAAAATCTTTGGTGGAGATGCTATTACAAAAGTATATAATACTTTAGGTGCAGACGAAAATATGCCAATAGAAGCAAAAATTATTTCAAAATCAGTTGAAAATGCACAAAAGAAAGTTGAAGGAAGAAACTTTGGTATTCGTAAAAATGTCTTAAAATATGATGATGTTAATAATGTACAAAGAGAAATTATTTACAAACAAAGAAGAGAAGTTCTTGATGGTGAAAACCTAAAAGACAATATAACAAATATGATTACAAGTGTATCAAATGAAATTATTGATATGTATGTTGATGAAAATAATCATGTTGAGGCAGACGTTTTAGGAAATGAAGTTTTAACTAATTTTGGAATTGATATTAGAGAGTTTATTAAAGAAAATGATGACAATCCTGATAAAATTAAGGAAGAATTACAAAAACAATCTTTAGAAAAATATGAAGAAAAAGAAAAAGACATTGGCGAAGAGCAAATGCGTGAACTTGAAAGAGTTGTTTTACTAAAAGTTGTTGACGAAAAATGGATGAACCATATTGATAATATGGAAGAATTAAAAGATGGTATTGGTTTACGTGCATATGGACAACAGGACCCTGTTGTAAAATACAGAATGGAAGGTATGGATATGTTCGAAGAAATGACAGCAGATATTAAATATGATGTTGTTAAAATTCTTATGAACATTAGAAAACAACAGGATGTTAGACGTCAAGAAACAGCTAAAATTACAGGAGCAGCATTAGAGGCTATAAATAGTGTTGATGGTGGAAAATCAATGAATATAAATGAAAACCAAACTGTAAGGAATGAAGGACCAAAAATAGGAAGAAATGACCAATGTCCATGTGGTTCGGGCAAAAAGTATAAGAACTGTTGTGGGAAGAATGCTTAAATACTGAATTGCAAAGGATTTTCAAAACTTAAAAAATAATAAAAAAGTTCGGTTTGTCAGCAAAAATATAAATATGCGAACAAAAAGTATTGAAAATGAAGGAATGTAGACATAGTATATATGTTGACATTCCTTTTTTGATGTGTAAAAATATAAAAGAATGGAGGTAGAAAATGGTAAATATTAGAAAACGTGGGAAAGTATATCAATATCAATTTGAAATAGCAAAAGTTGATGGAAAAAGGAAGTATATTAGTAAATCAGGTTTTAAAACAAAGAACGAGGCTTTAATGGCTGGAATGAAAGCATATGACGAATATATAAATGGAGGAACTACTAAAGATTCCCAGATGTCTTATGCAGATTATTTGGATTATTGGATGAAAGAGTATTTTGAAATCAATTATAAATATTCTACAGCAAAGAGATATAAAGAAACTTTTAAAGTTTTAAAAGAAGAAATAGGAAAATACAAATTAAGCTATATAACACCATTTTTATTAAATCAGACATTACTAAAAATAACTCAAAAGTGTAAAACTAAAGAAGGAGTAAGGAACTATCAAAAGGTCATAAAAAGTTCTTTTAGAGATGCAACTAATTATTTTGGATTTTTAAAATATAATCCTGCAGTTGATTTACAGATTCCTAAAGTAATATCATTTGAACCAAAAAAAACAGTATAAAACATGTTTATTCTCAAGAGGAAATTGACAAAATATTATTAAGATTTAAAAATAATAGTACATTTATATGTGCTTTTTTAACAGCGTGTTATACAGGAATGAGAACAGGAGAAGTATTTGCATTAACATGGAATGATATTGACTTAGAAAATAAAATTATAAAAGTCAATAAAACTGTGTATTCTAAAATAAAAGATGATAAAGGAAGATGGTATTTAGGAACAACAAAAACAGAAGGAAGTTGTAGAGAAATTTTTATATGTGATACTTTATATAAAATATTATACAATTATAAAGAAAAACAAGAATTATTAAAAAAGAAATATGGAAGAAAATATAAAAAATACGAATTAGAATCTATTAAAAACAAACATGGAAAAATAAATGAATATAAAATAGTTGAAAATAAACACAACAATTCAAAAAGTGTAGATATGGTCTTTACAAAAAATAATGGATTATATGTGAGAACAGATATTATAAAGTATCCTTTCAAGATAATCCGTAATGAACTTGGTATGAAAAATTGTAGATTTTATGATTTGAGGAGTAGTTTTGCAACTAGAACATTAAGAAATAAGAGATGTAGCAGATATTTTAGGACATACTAGAGTAGAAACAACTGAGAATTATTATATATTAAGTTCAGATAAGAATAAGAAAGAAGCAAATGATATATTGGAGCAAATAATACAGTCAAATGTTATAGATAATATTATAAAATGCAAATTTTGAAAAATTCATATTAAATGATTGAATCTTTAAAAATAATATGATACAATACAAATGTTCGTAAGAATTTAAATGAATCTTAAATGTAAGAGGAGAAATTAATTTGAAAAATGAAAATGTAACACAAAAGAGTATAGAAAATCATTTTGTTCCACAAATGTATTTAGAAGCTTGGAAAAACGAGAATAAAGATAAACAAATTTATGAATATAAACTGTTAGTTCCACATAAAGATTGTCCTGTTTGGAGTTCTAGATATATAGAATCTATTGCTAAAGAAGATAATTTCTACATTTGCTTAAATGGAGAAGAAGAAAGCGATGAAATAGAAAAATGGCTAAATGAGAAATTTGAAACACCAGCTAAAAATCCTTTAGAAAATGCTATTAACGGCGAAAAATTAAACAGTGAGGATTTTAAAAAAATAATTGATTTTATAGCTTGCCAAATTGTTAGAACACCAGCTTTTTTAGAAAAATTTTTAAAAGAATCGAAAAAAATCACTTCACAACAATTTGAAAATATAGTTAAAGAAACAACAGAGGATATCATTAATCAAGCAAAAAGAAAAGATAAGTATGAAATGAAGCAAACAAAGAATGTAATAGATGAAAATCCTTTTCCATTAAAAATAATAGATACAGGAATAAGTCGTAAAGGTATGGAACTTTTTCAGGTAAAAACAGTTATAGGAAAATCGTTATATCTAACAACTTTAAGACATTACTTAACAAAAACGTTAGATGTTTTACATAAACATAGATGGCAAATTATAGAATTAGACAAAAATGTCAGTATTCCTACAAGTGATGATCCAGTTATATGTTTAAATTATTATGGAAATAATAGATATGACTTTAATGGAGGTTGGGCTAGAAAAGGAAGTGAGATAATATTTCCTATTTCTCCGAGACAAATTATATATACACATATAGGATATAAAAAGAAAATAAAACCAAATTATGACTTAAGTTTAGCTATAAAAAGAATGATTGTAGAACATGCACATATGAAAATATTTTCAAATTTTGAGGATATGGAGATTATTAAGTATCGTAAAAGATGTATTGACAAAGAGGCTTTTGAAAGGGAAAAAACTGTTTTTAAAAATTTTCATGAGAATTATAAAAATATCGAAAAAAGCTATTTAAATGTATATAAAAATAATACATAAAAGAAAGGAGTATCATATGATTGAAAATCAAGATATAGAATTTAAATCTATATGGAAAGATGAGTGGTTAAAATGGGTTTGTGGAATGGCAAACTCAAATGGTGGAATTATATATATTGGAAAAGATGATAAAGATAATGTTGTGGGATTAGATAATGCAATAAAACTTGTAAAAGAAATTCCGAATAAAATTAAAGATACAATGGGAATTATACCAGAAATTAAAATTGAAGAGGAAAATGATTTATTGTATATAGTTATAAAAGTTGATAAATATCCATCACCTATAAGTTATCAAGGTAAATTTTATTTAAGAAGCGGAAGTAACAATAATGAAATTACTGGAAATGAACTTGATAAATTTTTATTAAATAAAATTGGAAAGCGATGGGAAAGCTTATATGTAAAGGATGCAACTTTTGATGACCTAAGTGAAGATGCATTTGAATTATTTAGAAAAAAATCTGTAGAGAGTGGTAGATTAAAAAAAGAAGATGTGGAGATTGATAATGAAACTTTATTAAGAAATTTAGGACTATATGATGGAAAATATTTAAACAATGCAACAATTTTATTATTTGGAAAAGAACCCAATAAATGGATTATAGGTTCTTATATAAAAATAGGATTTTTTGAAGATAATGATGCAGACTTAAAATATCAAGATGAAATACATGGACCACTTCTTTTACAAGTAGATAATGCTATTGATATGATTTATTTAAAATATTTAAAAGCACTTATTCATTATAATGGAGTACAAAGAATTGATGAATATATGATTCCAAGAGAACGGATTTAGGGAAATTTTATTAAATAGTATTAATCACAAACGTTATGAAGGAAATAATCCTATACAAGTAAGTATTTATGATGATAAGATATATGTATGGAATGATGCTATGTTTCCAAAAGAATTAATAAATAAAAATTTATTTGAAAAGCATTATTCTAAACCATATAATCCGTTAATTGCTCAAACATTTTTTAAAGCAGGTTTTATAGAATCATGGGGTAGAGGATTTGAGAAAATCAAAAATGAATGTGAATCATATGATATACCATTACCTAATATAGATATAAATAATGATGGGGTAATGATAAAATGCACTCCATCCAAAGCATATATGGAAGTATTAAATCAAATGAATGGAAACAAAAATAATAATTTCACCGATAGTTTCACCAATAACTTCACCGATAACTTCACTAATGTAGAAATCAAAATATTAGAATTAGTAAAAAATGAACCAACAATTTCTCAATCAAAATTGGCTGAAATTATAGGTATATCCAAAAGAACTATAACTACGAATATGAATAATTTACAGAAAAAACAAATTCTAAAAAGAATAGGAAATAATAAAAGTGGGTATTGGAAAATACAGGACTAAAGTATTGACCATATTTTTCAAATAATGTATAATAACTTTATTACATTAAAAGTTTAATTTTAATGTAATAATAACCATTAATTAGTAAGATGAAATATTGCGAACAATGTTCACAAATTGTTCGCAGGAGATAAATACAGATAATAAAATAAATACTATATGTACTATATATACTAATAGGGACAGAACTTGTGGTTCTGGCAAAAAGTATAAAAACTGTTGCGGAAAGAATGCTTAAATACTGAATTATAAGAGATTTTCAAAATTTAAAAAATAATAAAAAAAGTTCGGTTTGTCAGCAAAAATATAAATATGCAAACAAAAAGTATTGGAAATAAATGAATGTAGACATAGTATATATGTTGACATTCCTTTTTTGCTGTCTAAGAATATAAAAGAATGGAGGTAAAAAATGGTAAATATTAGAAAACTTGGTAAGGTATATCAATATCAATTTGAAATAGCAAAAGTTGATGGAAAAAGAAAGTATATTAGTAAATCAGGCTTTAATGGCTGGAATGAAAGCATATGATGAATATGTCAATGGTGGTACTACTAAAAATTCACAAATGTCTTATGGAGATTATTTAGAATATTGGATGAAAGAATAATTTGAAATTAATTACAAATATTCTACAGCAAAGAGATATAAAGAAACTTTTAAAGTTTTAAAAGAAGAAATAGGAAAATACAAATTAAGCTATATAACACCATTTTTATTAAATCAGACATTACTAAAAATAACTCAAAAGTGTAAAACTAAAGAAGGAGTAAGGAACTATCAAAAGGTCATAAAAAGTTCTTTTAGAGATGCAACTAATTATTTTGGATTTTTAAAATATAATCCAGCAGTAGAATTACAAATTCCTAAAGTGCATTCTTTTGAAACAAAAAAACAGTATAAAACATATTTATTCTCAAGAGGAAATTGACAAAATATTATTAAGATTCAAAAATAATAGTACATTCATATGTGCTTTTTTAACAGCTTGTTATACAGGAATGAGAACAGGAGAAGTTTTTGCATTAACTTGGAATGATATTGATTTAGAAAATAAAATTATAAAAATTAATAAGACTGTATATTCAAAAATAAAAGATGATAAAGGTAGATGGTTTATAGGGACACCAAAAACAGAAGGAAGTTGTAGAGAAGTTTTTATATGTGATACTTTATATAAAATATTATATAATTATAAAGAAAAACAAAAATTATTAAAAAAGAAATATGGAAGAAAATATAAAAAATACCAATTAGAACCTATTAAAAACAAACTTGGAAAAATAAATGAATATAAAGTAGTAGAAAGTAAATGCAAAAATTCAAAAAACATAGAAATGGTATTTAAAAAGAATAATGGATTATATGTAGGAACAGATATTATAAAGTATCCTTTTAAAATAATACATAATGAACTTGGCATTAAAAATTGTAGATTTTATGATTTAAGAGGAAGTTATGCAACTAATATATTAAGAAATGGAGTAGAGATAAAAGATGTAGCAAATATATTAGGACATAGTAGAATAGAAACAACTGAAAATTATTATATATCAAGTTCAGACAAGAATAAGAAAGATATATTGGAGCAAATAATACAGTCAAATGTTATAGATAAAATTATAAAATGCAAATTTTGAAAAATTCATATTAAATGATTGAATATTTAAAAATAATATGATACAATACAAATGTTCGTAAAACAGGAGGGATTTATTTGAATAATAATTTAATAAATAGTGAAAATGAAATTAACAATATGTTTAATAATATTAAGAAATTAGTGATTAACAGTAGAAATAAAGTTTATAATGCGGTTAATACTGAAATGCTTAATTTGTATTGGAACATTGAAAATATATTATGGAAATACAACAAGGTGATGAAAGAGCTTCATATGGGGAAACTGTACTTGAAAAGTTATCTCAAAAATTAACAAATGAATTTGGAAAAGGGTTTTCTAAAAGAAATTTAGAAAGAATGAGAAAATTTTATATGAAAGAAACTATAAATTCAAGATGGAGTGTTCGTGAACTTCAAAGACAAATTGGCTCTTTATT